>JAVLBA010000007.1:0-54407 GCA_031581485.1 Desulfurivibrionaceae bacterium
TATGTGCTAAAGAGAATTATGTGGTCAGGAATTAATGGACGATAGGGAGGCGAAGCAATCTGAGGGGTGTGGATGCTGCTGTCGCCACAATATAGTTCCTGGACTGCCACGTCCCTGCGGGCCTCGCAGTGACGGGAAGAGGGGAATGGGCTGCCGGCCGGGGAATATTCCTCCGGTATTCCCCGCGTCTGGGGGATAGACCACAAAAAAGGCGGCCGATGCTTTATGCATCGGCCGCCTTTTTTTGTGGCTCAGCTGCTCTGCCTGAGATTCCCCTAAAAGGAATACTTCATGGTGGCAAAGACCACGTTGGCCTCATAGGAAGAATCGGCATAGGCGCCTGTCAGGTAATCGTCAGAGGCGATGCGGTAGTCATAATCATCCAGGGTGGCATCACTATAGCGATACCGCTCGTAGGCATAACCCACCGTGGTGGAGAGTTGCGGGTTGACCGTGTAGATTGCCTTGATCTGCAGGGTCTTCTTCTTGTAGTCATCCCAGTTTTCAAAATCAATGGTGCTGTTATCATAGCCGTCGGGCAGAGAGCCGTCGTCATAGATGGTCATATCCCCCGTCCCGTCTGAGCGGACATGGTCATACTGGGCCTTGAGCTGTAACCTGCCCGGCACCACCTCCACCTGGGCGGAGACGCCGAAATCATAGTTTTCATACTCATCCTCCACGCTCCAGTTATAGCTGCCCTCGATGGCGCCCAGGGAGGGATCGGAATACGAGGAGTCTGAGAACCTCCGCTGGTACTGGTAGGCCTCGGTTATATCATAAGCGAAATACCCGGCCAGAGTGAGCCGGCCCAGGCTGTAGTCGGCCGCGATATCATACATGCTATTTTCTTCGTCGCGCAGGCCCAGGACGGTGTCGGTGTATTCGCTCTCCATATAACGATAGCCCAGCACCACGCTGAGATTGTCCATGGGATACAGGTCCAGGGTGACCCGGTAGGTATCCCTGTCCTGGGGCGCCGCATCAAAACGTCGGACAAAGGGCTCAATGTCGTCCGCCGTCTCCTGGTCGTCTGGAATCACGGCGGTGAGCAGCTGCCAGTCGGCGTCCCGGTCCAGCCGTTCATAGCTGGCGGAGAGCGTCAGAAAATCCAAACCGGCCCACCTGGCCTTCACCCCGTAGATCTTGTCCCTGGTCTCGGTCAGATCGCCCCGATCCCGCTCGGTCTTTACATACTTGTACGATGGGGTCAGGGTGACACGCTGGGGCAGGCGAAAGCCGATCTCGGCGCCATAGGAGCTCTTCTCATAGCCGAAGAGATGATTGTGATAGGTACTGTCGATGATAATCTCGTCCGAGCGATTTTCCTTCTCGTAATATTTATAGAAGAGTCGGGCATTGACAAAATTGAGCGGCCGGCTGGTCAGGACCATGTCATAATTGGTGGTCACCAGCTTGCCGTCAAACACCGGATCTGAGTAGTTGACCGCCACCGGGTCACCGGTGGGCTCATCGTCGTCGCTCAGATACTGATTACGCAGAACCGTCTCCCCCTCGGTGACACCCCGGCCGGCCCCGAGACTCAGGGCGCTGCGCAGGGGCAGTTTGGCCTTGCCCTTGAAGTTGAACTTGTAATAATCGTTGTCCGGTGCCAGGGAAAAACCCTCCACGTTCCCGGAGTTGGGATGCATGTAATGAAGCCATTCATTGTTGTTATTGAAGGTGCTGTAGTGATAGGAGAGCGCCGCATAGAAGGGATCCAGGGCATAGCCCACCTCGGTGGACAGACTGTCGGTGACATAATCCACCGGCTCCGGCATCTCCATCACCAGTCTGTTGCCGCCCCCTTCATCAAGATTCCAGGAGGTGCCGGCCGGTTTGATGCCCTCCCGGTTTTCATGATTAAAGGAGACATCCAGATAAAAGGGTTTCATCAGGTCAAAACGGAGGCCGCCGCCCTGCTTCTCGCGCTTTATCTGGTAGTCAAAGGTGTTCCAGTCGGCAGGATTGTCCAGGGGGGTGTCGCCGCTGTAGACAAGCCGATCGGTGCCGGCCCCGGAGAGAGGGGTGCGGGCATCAAAGGTGATGTTATGGGGAATCTCATCATGGTAGAGGTTGAATTTATATTTGCCGTGGCTGCCCCCTTTTAAACGATAGCTCTGATCGTCATAGGAGATATTTTCCCCATCAAAACGGAAAAAGAAATTCTCCGTCTCCTGCCAGAGGCGGAGATTGCCGTACACACCGTCTTCCCGGTCCCGATACTCCTGGAACTTAGCCATGCTGCCGTTGATATCAACCAGTTGGGGGGTCAATTCAAGTTCACCACCCAGCTGTGCCTCCTCGGCACCCGCGGACATCGGCACCAGCAGCCCCAGCATGACCGCTACCGGAATATATACTTTTTTCATGGTTTTTCTCCCTTTGCGCTGTTGACTCATCTTCAACCCTCCCCTATCGCACGAACCGGAGTCCCAGTGAGGGCGCCCCGTTACTGCCGTGGATATTACTGTGGCAATTCAAACAGTTACGCCCAACAAGCTGGCGAGCCGGTGTGCCGTTTGAAAAGGAGTCACTGTCGTTATAAGCGGTGCTGGGATGATAGGTCCAGTCATGGCAGCTCTGACAGAGGTGCGGGGTCTTGCGGGTCAGGAGCTTGTTGTGGTTACCGCCGTGCGCCGTATGACAGGTCAGGCAGTTCTCCTCCACCGGCGGATGTTCCCACATGTAGGGTCCGCGCTTGTCTGAATGACAGGAGTAGCAGAGGTCGTTGACACTGTCCGCCTTGATCATCTTGGTGCCGAAGCCGCCGTGGGGATCATGGCAGTCGCTGCAGGAGATCTTCCCCTCGACAATGGGGTGGTGGGATTGACGGTTGGACTGAGAGCGGATGTCCCGATGGCAGGAAAAACAGAGTTCCGTCTGCCCGGTCTTCAGATTCATGGGCTCGCTGGTATGGCCGCTGTGGCACGAAGCGCAGGAGAGACCGGCGCTGTTGTGCATGCTGTTCTCCCAAAAGGCCACCTGACTTGACGACGAGTGACAACCCAGACACTGGGCGGCCAGCTCTTCAGCAGAACGACCACCGTCCTTGGTAAAGGATATGATGGCCTCCTTGCTTGACTTTTCCAGGTGCTGGTCAGCATTGCCATGGCAGGCCTGACAGTCATGGGCGCCTTGCCAGGCTCGGGCGTGAAAGGAGGCATTGAAGTCGACAACCGCGGTTTCATGACACTTGGCACACGTTTCGCTGAGAGCCGCGGATACCGGTGTGATTCCGGCCAGAATCACCAAGGCGCAACCTGCACCCAGCCCCAGGGCCACCCTTTGCGCGCAGCTCTGTAACCAGCGCAACTTCTTCTTTTTCCGCATGTTTCATCTCCTTCTCTCTTGTCGATGCAGTGACAGGATCAATGCCGCAGCCCTTCCACTACCGCTCTGCCACCAGGAAAAATCGCCCTGCCGCCCTATCACCATGCGGCAATTTGTCGCATGGTGATATTATTATTTGTACTCTATTTTAAAATTTGCATCACAATAGGCGGCAATTTGTCAATTTCTTTTTCGCTGACAATAGACATCGTTGTTAAAAGAGACTGTGCAAAAAAAAAACGGCAACCGCCATTTCTCCCTGCAAACACCACGAACAAGACGGATACCGACAAACTATCATACAGCAGAGGCCTGGCAGATATACAGAGTAACAAACAGAGGGGAGAGCAAGACAGCAAACGCTTCTTGTCTGGGCGCTGCTCATGTTTATCACCGATTCCAGGCAAACAGTTTGATGAATGGAGATCTATCCCAGCACATAGCTTCATCTGTGACCTGATCAAGCAAAAACCAGACACTTTTACAAGCAGCCTTTTTCAAGTTCCCGGGCCGGCTTTTGCCCTTTTCCCTTTGTCTCTCTGTGGTTTTGTGCTGCATACCCTCCTGGCAATGGCTGCTGGACCTGTTAATCGGGGCAACCAAAAAGCAAAATGTCCAGCCGGCACCCTCACAATCCACAACCAGCTGATTCAACAGCAGACAACACGTGCACCCTCTGTATCGATTCTTGTCGTTTTATGGTTCACGATCTGGATTCCGCGTATTTTGCTGGCATATAGCATCGTCATATTGGATGATAAAGTATAACTTGAGAAGAGGAGGTCTTATGAAAAAGCAATCGATTGTTCCGTTGATCTTGGTGATGGTCTTGGGGTGGGGCATTTCAACTGCAGGCGCTGCTCAGTATCTCTCGGGCAACCTGGGGGGAGTGTGGGCGGAAGATTCTGATTATAGTTTTTCCGAATATGGCTATGGTCCTGGCTATGAATATAGCTACACAGTAGATGGTGATATTTCGTTTGATACAGGCTATGGATTTACGTTAGCCGCGGGCAATGATTTCAGGAATGGAGTCCGGGCAGAAATTGAGTTTGGATTCAGGAGTAATGATATTGATGATATTGATGGCTCCTATCAATTATATGATTATGATTCCTCTTATGGGACATATTACGACGAAGGCACCTTCAAGGGAAGCTCGAGCGGCGATGTTACCGCAAAGTCTTTCATGGCCAATGTATTCTATGACTTTCTGCCGGCCGAGGCGGTCACTCCTTTTTTGGGCGTGGGGATCGGTCTTGCCAATGTTGATGTCGACACCATCATAGGCAATGACGATGATACGGTCCTTGCCTATCAGCTTGCTGCAGGTTTTTCCTTTGCCATTAACCCCAACACCAAGATCGACCTGCAATATCGTTATTTCGCCACGGATGATCCTGAATTTGAAGGTGTCGAAGCCGAATATGCCACCCACAATCTGATGGTTGGCCTGCGCTTTGGCTTCTATTAGCGTTTTTTTTCAATATGCACCGGGGCCCATAAAAATATCCAGCCCCTTCCTTTTCCCCTTCTCCTTGTGGCGTAAACCAAGGCCAGGGGGGCTCAAGGGCTCCTGCCTTGACAATAGTGCCGTCACCTTTTAAACTTATTTTGTTGCCCGGCGCGGTTCCCGGACGACCATGGTAATCAAGGTCCAGCAAGAGGTTTGCATTATGAAGCAAGAGGATGTGAAGTTACAGCGCGAGGTGTATCGGCAAGATGTCGAGCGCATGGCACAGTGGATGGCTGACCAGCGGGTGGTAGAGCACATCAATGAGGAGCAGAATATCGCCGGCAAGCTCCATAATTTGCTGTCTCAATCGCACCTACCCCTCTTTTCGCCCCACTTCAACCGTGACGCCAGCTTCTTTCTCATCACCCTGCCCCAGGAAGGGCCCATCGGCTTCCTGCGCCTGGTGCCCAAAGAGGACAAAGCCGAAATCGTGGTGGTGATCGGCGAGCGCCGCCACTGGGGCAAGGGGTACGGCTACCAGGCAATCCGCAAGGGAGTCCGCCACGCCTTTTTCGAGTGGCGCAAGGAGAAGGTGGTGGCCACCATCCATCGGAATAACCACCGCTCGCGCAAGGTCTTCCGCCAGATCGGTTTCACCAAATCAGAGGAACTTCCCACGGAAAGCCGTTTCAGCCTGCCGGTGGATCGATTTGTCCACCATTGATGGTTGCCGCTCAGGATGAGCCTCCTCTCCTGACACTCTGCACCCGTAACCTGCCTACCCTGCCTGACAACTTGATAATGATTACTCCAGATGGTACGATTTTTTTCTCTCTTCCACAACCATCACCAATGAGACTTTCATGTCAGAAAAAGCAGCGCACGACTCCTCACAGAGGATCCTTTTCCTGGGCTCAAACGTCAAGATCCGCAACATCCCCATCAAGGAGGTGAGTCTCCTTGAAGAGGGCAGTCTGCCCGCCTATGGCTAGAATCCCGGTGATTTTGTCGAGCTGCTGCCGGCAAGGTGGAGGTGGAAAACGGCCGGCTGGATCAGTGCCTGACCTGGCTTGCCGCCTATCTCACCTCCGCCAATCTGTCGCCCAAGATCTCCACCTTCACCTACGGTGAACAAAAGGACATCTTTCAGATCTTCCGCAAATATCAACGGCCCGAGATCGACAAAGACCACGGCTGGCTGATGGTCCACCAGATCCTGCCCTATGCCGGCCGCAGCGATGACGAACTCTCCTTTACCGTCACCGATGACAACCGGCCAGGACGGCATTCTGATCATTGATGATGGCGGCCGGTGTGGTGAATCAGGAGGAAACGAAAAGCATTGCTGGAAACCGGCGGCATCCATATCCACGGCCGCCATGCAAAAACCCTTGCCCAATTAAGGTAAGTGGGGTATAAACTTCCCTCATTACGCACCAGTAGCTCAGCTGGATAGAGTATCGGACTACGAATCCGAGGGTCGCAGGTTCGAATCCTGCCTGGTGTACCAAAAACATAAAACCTTTAACTCTTTTGAGTTAAAGGTTTTTTTTTGCTCCAGAGGTTGCCGATCATCGGCAAAGAGGGAACTCTTTCCCCATCTAGGCCTAACCACTTTAAGGGTCCAAAAAGCCCACCTCTCTGCCGAACAAGGGGCTTATCCAAGGGGCACGCAACCCTTTTTTTCCCGAGGGGGGGAAAGTGCTCTTTTTTCAAGCCGTACACCTGCCACCCGGACACGTTTCTTGCCCTTTTTCCATGCCGTTTCACTGGGTTTCCCTTGCTTTTTTCCGTCTGAAGGGTCAATTATGTATGGATAATGAGTCGGCAAGGGGCAACCTTCTGGCCACCGATCCCTGGCCCAGAAACCCTCTTTCCCCAGCAGCAACTATCCGGGGCCACCCTTGACCGGCCAGAGGCTGGAACAATCGCCCTTGGCTCTTGTCAAGAGTAACAGCAATGTTAAAGATAACCACCCGTTTTACTTGAAGAAAGAGACTGAACCTTTTTTGCGCCTATGACCGTTATCTTCTCCAAAAAAAACGAACTGGGATCTCTGCTGATTCAGAGCGGCAAGATCAGCCAGGAGCAGCTGGACAGGGCCTCTGCCCATCTTGATACGGTGCCGCAAAGCCTGGCCGAGATCCTGGTATCCCTGGGCTTTGTCAGCAGTCAGGACATACTGGCCGCCCAGGCCGCGCAACTGGACCTCAAGCTCTACCAGCCGCAGGAGTCGGACCTCTTCCTGCCCATTGACCTGCCCAGGATCTTTCACCAAAGGCACCCTTTTGCCCTGGTCAAGCGCCATAATGATTTCATTCTTGTCACCCATAATCCGGAAAACAGTGAGATCATCAACAGTGCCGAGATAAGCCTCCGGATACTCCAGGCCGAGATCGAGCCTGACATCGCTGTTGCCGACTTCTTTACCATCGAGCTGATGACCGAGGCCGAATTACACACCCTCTGTGACGACCACTATGACCTGGGCTTCAACAGGCCAGAAACAGAAGAATTCTCCCTGGATGAGGCGGATGTCGACAAGCTTAAAGACATGGCCTCAGAGGCCCCGGTTATCCGCTATGTCAATTCCCTGGTGAACACCGCCCTGGAACGCCGGGCCTCGGATATCCACATTGAATCCTTTGAGGAAGGCCAGCTGGTCCGCTTCCGGATCGACGGCGTCCTCTACAATGATCACGAGATGCCGCTGCGCTCCATGCAGGCCGCCATCATCTCCAGGGTCAAACTGCTGGCCGGTCTCGACATTGCCGAGCGCCGCATCCCCCAGGACGGCAAGATCTCCCTGCGCCTCAGCGGCAAAGAGGTGGACCTGCGCGTCTCCACCCTGCCTACCATCCATGGCGAAGGGGTGGTGATCAGAATCCTGGAAAAAACCAGCATCATCCTGGACCTCAAAAGCCTGGGCATGCCGCCCCAGGTGGAGCAGCAGTTTGAAGAGCTGATCAATCTGCCCAACGGCATCATCCTGGTGACCGGCCCCACCGGTTCCGGCAAAACCACCTCTCTTTACTGCGCCCTCCACAAGAGAAACACCGGCTCCAATAAGATCATCACCATTGAGGATCCGGTGGAATACCAGCTCCACGGGATCAACCAGATTCAGATCAAACCTGAAATCGGCCTCACCTTTGCCCAGGGACTGCGCGCCATTGTCCGCCAGGATCCGGACATCATCATGGTGGGTGAAATCCGCGACACAGAGACAGCTGAGATTGCCGTCCAGTCCTCGCTCACCGGCCACCTGGTCTTTTCCACCCTGCACACCAATGATGCCCTGTCAGCGGTGATGCGCATGGTGGATCTCGGCGTGGAGCGCTTTCTGCTCTCCTCAGCTCTGCGCGGGGTGCTGGCCCAGCGTCTTGTCCGCAAGATCTGTCCCCACTGCCGGCAAAGCGCGGCCATGGCCTCAGAGCAGATGGGCACCGTGCCGGGCGGCGATTTTCAGACCTATAGCGGCACAGGCTGCAAACATTGCGCAAACACGGGCTTTGTCGGCCGGCTGGGAATTTATGAGCTCCTCACCATGAACAGCGACCTCGGTCGCTGCGTGTCCCGCGGCGATGACCTCAAGCACCTGGAAAAGGTGGCCCGCAGCCACGGTTTCAGCGACATGTTTCTTGACGGTCTCGACAAGGTCCGCCAAGGCCTCACCACCCTGCCGGAGGTGATGCGGGTGGCCAGGGGGATGGAAATTGGCATCGTTTAGATATCAGGCGCAATCAGCGCAAGGGGTTGTCAAAGGCGTCATTGACGATGAGGACATCCAGGGCGCCAACCAGCGCCTGCTGCGCCAAGGCCTGCGGCCCTTTGTCCTTGAGCCCTATGAGAAGAAAAAGGGCCGCTCCCCCTTTGCCGGCGCCAGGCTCCACAAGGGCCGGCTCAAAGGCGCCGACATGGAGTTCTTCACCTCCCAGCTCGCCCTGCTGGTCAAGAGCGGCATGTCTCTTGATGGCGCCCTGCGCCTCATCGCCAAACAGACCGAGAAAAAAGAGCTCAGTGCTTTTGCCAGCCGCCTGGAAAATAAACTCAAAGAGGGGCTGACCCTCTCCACCGCCCTGGAACAGGAGCCCGCCTTCAACACCATGTACGCCAATATTGTCAGGGCCGGGGAAGAAGGCGGCGTGCTGCCGGAGATGCTGGCCAATATCGCCGACTATCAGACCCAGGCCAGGGAACTTCGCCAGTTTATCATCTCCAGTTCCATCTACCCCCTTATTCTGCTCACGGCCGGCTTCACCATCCTCCTGGTCCTGTTCACCGTTATCCTGCCCCGCTTCAAGGTCCTCTTCGCAGGGCTCGGCAAGGAGCTCCCCTTCAATGTTGCCATACTCATGGCCATTGCCGATTTCCTGAGCAGCCATCTCCTGCTCACCCTGGCCGCCCTGGTAGCCCTGCCCGCCCTGCTCTTTTTCTATGCCAAGAGCCCGCGGGGCCAGCAAGGTCTTGATGACCTGGCCGTCAGATTACCGATCATCAAGGGCTTTGTGCGCGATATCGAAACCACCCGCATCTTCACCACCCTGGAAGTGCTGGTCAAAAACGGTGTGCACCTTGTCACGGCGCTGCGGATCAGCGCCGGTGTTGCCAGCAACAGCCACTACAAAACGCTGCTGGCCCGGGCCACCATGGCCCTCAAAGAGGGGCAAAAGGTGGCGCCGAAACTGCACGGCCATCTCATCCCTGATCTGGCTGTTGACCTGCTGGCCATGGGCGAGGAGTCGGGAAGGGTGGGGGAAACCTGCGGCCAGATCGCCCACCATTTTGAAAAACAGCTCAAGGAGCGACTCAAACGTTTCATCGCCCTGGTGGAGCCGGCCTTTTTGCTGATCATGTCCCTGGGCGCCGGCTATATTGTTTTATCCATGCTCTCGGTTATCCTCGGCATGAATGAGATTACCGGGGGCTAAATGGAAATAAGAACCCAGGGTTTTTCACTCCTTGAGCTCATGGCAGCCATGGCCATCGTTGCCCTGGCCCTGGTGATTACCGCCCCGCCGCTGGCCAACATGCTGGACAAGGTCGCCTTCCGCAAAGAGGTGAACGGGGTCATGGCTCAGGTCCGGGGCTGGAAGCTACTGGCGGTGAGCAAAGGTGAAGCCGTAACCATAACCCTGGAAGAGGACGTGCTGGTGGTGCACCTTGCCGGTGAAGAGATGCGTAGAACAGATCTGAAACACGGAGTAACCCTGAGCATGGAGCCGGACCACATCCTTTTCTCCCCGGAGGGCTGGGCCACCCCGGCCACCCTGGAGATCAGCACAGAGGAACGGCGCCAAAGAGTGCGGATTGATCCCCTCACCGGCCAACCGCGGCGGCTATGAAGAAAATGAGACATCCCCCAACCATAAAGAGCGCGGCCGGACTCAGCCTGCTTGAGGTGATGGTGGCCCTGCTCCTGCTCACCATGGCCTCCACCATGATCTACTCCATGCTCAACCGCTCCCTTTTCTTTGCCGACCAGGGCGAGAGAAAAAGCCAGGAGATTGCGGAGCAGTATGCCCTTATTTCCCTGCTTGAGCGCCAGGTGCAAAGTGGCTGGTATAATCCGCGCACCAAGAAAGTCCTTATCGCCGGCGAAAAGGATTTTTTACGACTGGCCACGGCCACTCCCTTTCAGGCCAGGCAGGGGCAGGTGGTCATGGCTTTTTACCGCTACAGTCCCGCGGAAAAGACCCTTTACTATCTGGAAAAAAAAGACTTCTACAACAGGGAGTATGATGATCTGATCCCCGATTTCAGCGAGATGGCCGCCCTGGTCACCGCAGAACAGGGACTGAGCCTGGATTTTGACGAGGAAAGCATCCAGGTGACTCTGCGCTATGGCGGCCACGCCTATGCATTCCAGCCCTGGTGTGCAACAGCCACGACTGAGGTTGCCGATGGCTGAGTTTTTTCGGTATGATAAAAACGACAGCGGCTTCACCCTCCTTGAGGTGATGATTGCCGTGCTTCTCCTGAGCCTCAGCTACGTGGCCGTGCTGGAGAGTTTTTCCTCCTCCATGCTGCGCCTGATCAAACTGGAACAACGGCTGGAATCCTTCTTCCAGCAGGAAAGCCGGATGAGCGGGGATCTCAAATTCACAAGTCCTGCCCGGGATCCGTACTATGCAGAGGTCAAGGGGGAGATTTTTGTGGAAGGAACCACCCACCAACTCTCTATCGCCACCAGCGAAGAGGGCCTGCTGCAAAGCCTGCAACTGACCCAAAAATAATGAACAGAAGCCTTGCCATGAATCTGCTCCAGCCACCCATCAAGAATCCCCTCCCGCCAGCAGGCTTTGCCCTGGTGGTGGTTATTCTTATCCTGCTGCTGGTGACGGTTCTTGCCGCGGAGTTGACCTTTGCCGTGCGGATCGGCACCCTGGAGGGTTTTAACATCAGGCAGCGTCTTGTTGGCCGTTCCCTGGCCCAGGGCGGCGTCAACCAGGCACTCTTTGGTCTCTTTGACAGAGCCCTGGAATTCAGCGACGAAGCCCCCCCCTATCTGGGCAAGGAAGAGGAAAGCCGGCTGGATACGGGCCGCATCCACTATGTGCTGGTCAATGAATCAGGCAAGATAGATCTAAACGGCGCCAGCCGCCATCTCCTGACCACCTTTGCCGATTTTCTGGGCCTGGATGCAGAGGAGCAGGCCATCCTTGCCGATTCCATGGAAGACTGGCGGGATGCGGACAATCTCCACCGTCTGCAGGGTGCTGAGGACGACTATTATCTGACCCTTGACCCTCCTTACCGGCCCAGAAACGGCAGATATACGGAAGTCACTGAATTGGCCCTGGTGCGCGGTGCCGCAGAGATCGCGGCCCGGGTAAAGATATCTGAGATATTCACGGTGCATAACCCGAGGGGCAAGATAAATTTCAACAGTCTGAGCCCGGCCATGCTGACCTTCCTCACAGAAAACGATCCGGAAAAAAGGGACCTCTATCATGAACTGCGCCAAACCCAGGGAGATTTGTCCCAGGCAGAGGCGCAACTCATTCTCGGCGCCGAACGTTACCTGGAGTGTGCCGGGTTTCTCACCTTCACGGACAACAAGGTGCGCTTTTTCACGGTAACCGCAACCGGCTATGCCGGCCAGCAGAGCGCCCCCCAGGAGGGGAACGAGGAGCCGGGCACCAGGGTCACCGTTCTTTTTGAGAAAAGCGGTCTCAATCTCCGTTATTACGGCTGGCAGGAGGAGTGGTCATGAGTAAACCCATTGATATCTTCCTGAAAACCAACACGACCACCATGGGCTGGCATACCCCGGACGGCTACCAGGTCCAGGCCCTGCCTGCCGGCAGCAAGGCCTTTGCCAAAGCGCTTGTTGAACCTAAAACAGAGGAGCTCCTGGCCGGTGCCGATGTGGATGTCTACCTGGCAGAGGACCTGCTCTTTTTCACCAAGATCTCCCTGCCCCTGCAAACCCCTGACATCAAAAAGGCCATCGCCCTCCAGCTTGACATGCTGAGCCCCTATGGCGAAGAGAGCCTCTTTGCCTTTGCGGCCAGACGCCACAAAGAGGAATATAGCGTCACCCTCTACTGCTGCCGCCAATCGCAGATAATGCCCTTTCTGGAAATTCTTTTTGAGGCAGGCGCCCATCTCACAGGTCTCTATCCCGCGAGTCAACGTTATCTTACCCGCGCCAACCAGAAGCTCTCCTGGTCCCTCTGGAGCCCCGGGCGCTTCGGCAAGATCACCCATTTCAACAAGGGCAAGGTGATCAGCCGCGACCTCTGTGCCCCCCAGGTGGACACCGACCAGATCAAAGAGCGCACAAACAGCGTCGACCTCTATGCCCTGGCCGGCGTGGAGGCTGATGCCTCCCCTGCCTCCTCTCTTCTTAACCAGCCTGCCGCCATCAGGGCATACAACATGCTGCCGGCCTCCTTCCGGAGGCCGGACTATATGAAAAAGGCGCTGCTGGCCCTGGCTGCAGCCAACCTGATCCTCCTGCTCCTCCTGGGCGGCGGCAAGGGGTTTGCCCTCTACCAGCAGGTACAGGTCTTGGACCAGCAGATAAAAGCCACCAGGCCGGAGGCGGAACAGGCCCAGCAACTCAAGGCAGCCATCAACAAGCTCCAAAGCCAGCTGGAAGCTTACCACTCCATGGGGAGCAACATCGATCTCATCGCCTTCATGGACCGGCTGAGCCAAGAGCTGCCCGCCACGGCCTATCTTGAGCAACTGCGTCTTGATCAGCCAAACAGGACCATCACCCTCCAGGGCTATACGGATGACCTGCCTGACCTCACCGCCAAAATACCGGACCTGGGAGCTGCCACCTTAAAATCCACCATGCAACGGCGCAACAAGACCTACTTCCATCTGGAGGTGAACATACCATGAACGCCTCCCTCACCAGCTTCCTGCAGGTGCACAGAAAAACTATCCTCATCGCTCTGGCCGCTCTCTTTCTCTGCATAGGCCTGGCCCGGTTTGCGGTTGGCATCTACCAGGAATTATCCTCTGAGATCGAGGCCAAGGAGTCGAACCTCTTTGCCCAGCAGAAGAGCAGCCGCCAGTTGGCCGCCCTCAAAAAAGAGGTGGCCCTCCTGGAACAACAGAAAAAAAAGGCGGAGACCTTCCTCTTCCATGGGCCCACTGCCGACTCCGTCACCTCCACCATACAGATCCGCCTGCAAGCACTCATCGCCGAGGCCGGCCTGGAACCGGAATCCCTCCGTCCCCTGGGCGGCAAGAGCCAGGAAGGCGGCATCAGCACCATCAATATCAAATTGCGACTCAATGGTACCCTGGACAACTTTGCCAAATTCCTCAACACCCTTTATGGCGATGCTCATTTTTTCCTCATTGAATCATGCACCATCAAACCTGACCGCACAAAAGGGCTTAAGGTCTTTATGGATATCAAGACCTTTTACGACACCCGGCAGAATCCCGGCCAGGACAAAAAGAGCAGCCAGAGGAGGAACCCATGATCCTGAGACCTGCCCTGGCCACCCTCCTTGTCCTGCTCTTACTCCTGCTCATCAAGGCAAATATCGACACCTTCCGGTCCGCTCCCCCGCGCCAGGAGAGGGAGAGTGCGGCAAGGAAAGAAGGGGGAAGGAAAAAAATCAGCCCGCCCCCCATCACCCTCAACCCGCCCATACGCACCGATTTGCCCGATCTCAGCAGCAACTACATCTTTAACGTCCAGCGTTTCCTGGCCGAGGAGGAGCGCCTCGGCCAGACGGCCCAAGATTCCGCCCACGACATCCGGCCGGAGGATATCGTCTTTAACGGCGCCCTTATCAGCGAGGGTTATAAAAAGGCCCTGGTCTCTTATAGGCTCAGTTCGCCATCGGACCGCCGGACCAGACAATCTGGCCCCCAAAGACAGGCGGCAAGGCCTTCACAAACCATCCGGCTCACCGTAGGAGATGAGCTGGATGGCTATATTGTCACCGAGATCACCCCTGATTTTATTTTATTTGAAAAAGGGCCTGAAACGCTTAAGAAAACGCTTTTTGATCCTGAAAAGCCCCGCCGTGATGTGACATCACGACCCACACCCCCGCCTGCCCTGGTACCATCGGGCCGGGGAGCACCCACGCCGGAAAAAAAACCATGAAGATTCGTAATACGGTCGTTCGCAGCCTTTCTCTTTTGCCCTTGTTGGCCGGCCTGCTCCTTTTGGTGGGGGGCTGCGCCGGTCATGATGAGCATAACGCCCCCCGCGCCCTTGATCTCCAGGAGATAAGTACGCGGATAGAAAAAGAGCAAGACACATCGCTCATTATCATTCAGGAGGAAGGTGACGCCCTGGAAACCGAGGCGCTTTCCTCCCAGGATTTTAAGCCAACCGGCCAAGGAGATAATCCCACCCTTGGCCAGCTCAGCCCGCTCTCCGAGACCCGGCCCGTGGTATCCCCTGACCAGACCCAAGAGCCTGACCAGGCCAGCACAGAGGGACTGCTCCTCAATTTTGACAATGCCGATATCTACCAGGTCATTCAGATCCTCGGCGATGCCCTGGAGCTCAACTATCTCATTGATCCCCAGGTCAAAGGGGTCGTCAATATCCGTTCAGGCCGCCCCATTCCCACGGAAGAACTTTTCCCCATTTTCAAAAAAATCCTGCACATGAACGGTCTGGATATCCGCAACGAGGGCAGCCACTATTATATTTACGTGACCACGCATCCCCATGACCAGCAGATAAATAGCAGCCAGGATGTCAGCAACCTGGAGCCCTCCTCCCGTCTCATCCTCCAAATCATCCCCATCCATCATCTGGCCGCTCAAGAGGCCAGCCGGCTCCTGGAGCCGTATCTTTCCGCCCAGGGGACCATCAGTACCATTGCCAGCCACAACACCCTGCTGATCAGCGATTATGAGAGTAAAATCATCGACCTGCTGAGCATCCTCGCCCGCCTAGACGTTTCTCCCTTGACCAGCGTCAAGATCCGCCTGGTCAAGGTGATGAATGCGCCGCTTTTTGATCTGCGGGACGAGGTGGTGGAGATCCTTGCCACCCTGAACATCAACTCCACCGATTTTGAGGGAATCGCCATCCAGCCCCTGGAACGGATCAGCTCCTTGCTGCTGGTGAGCCAGAGCGAATTCCTGGTGAACAATGCCGAAAAATGGATTACCGAACTGGACGTCATGCCCGGCAGGGACAGGGACAACATATATATCTATAACGCCCGCAACACCGTGGCCAGTGAACTTGCTGAACTGGTGAACCGCTTGATCCAGGACGATTCTGCCCCCACCACCCAGAGTGGCGCCGCTGACACCTCCCCGGACAAGACCAGCGCTCAATCCTCCCTGGGGGCAGCCAGAAAAATTACCGGGGCCAGCAAAGGGTCCCTGGCCTCCCTCCATTTTACAGGCACGCCCCTCCTGCTGGCCGACGACACCAGAAACATCATTCTCCTCCGGGCCCTTCCCCCTGACTACAGCCGGCTGGTCCGGCTCCTGGAGCGTCTTGACAATCTCCCCCGACAGGTGCTGGTGGAGGTGATGGTGGCCGAGATCAGCCTCAAGGACGAGCTCTCCCTGGGAGTGGAGTGGGCCATCCTCAACAACAAACTGGGCTCCCATAACGGCACCCCCTATTCCTTTGACATGGACACCTTCGGCCTGACCGACTCCCTCTCCACGGCCCTCAATCTGGTGGTGAAAGGCGGCGACGACGTCAAGGGCCTGCTCAAGGCCCTGGCCGGCAAGACCGACCTCTCCATTCTCTCCTCTCCCCAGGTATTGGTCTTAAACAACGAGACCGCCACGGTCAATGTCGGCGAGGAGGTGCCCATTGTCACCACCATCACTGAAAACGAGTATTCCGGCAGCAGCGATACTCCCCAGGTGGACAAGACCGTCCAGTACAAGAATACCGGTGTTATCCTGGAGGTCACGCCGCAAATCAACTATAACGGCATCATTCTTCTTGATATCAAACAGACGGTGAGCAAGGCCCTGCCTATCCCAGAGAAGGGGGTGCAGTCCAACCCGATCCGGACCAGGGAACTCAAGACCAAGTTTGCCGTTAAAGACGGCCAGTCCATCCTTATCGGTGGTCTTATCGGCACCGACAATACTATCAGCGACAGCGGCATACCTTTCCTTAAGGACATTCCTCTTCTGGGCTATCTCTTCAAATACGAAACCCGGCAAATGGAGAAAACAGAGCTTTTGATCATGCTCACCCCCTATGTCATTGAAACAGAAAATGTCCTTGATCAATACATTACTGAATTTGCCGGTAAAATGGATGAACTCCGCCAGGAGCTGCACAGCTCCCCCAGCATAGCCAGATAAGCCCCAAAGCCCCAAGAATCACCAACAATCCAGAAGGTAGCCATTATGAAAAATTGTAAAGAGTGTAAACAGAGCAGAGCCGCCAACCAGGGTTTTTCCCTGTTGGAGCTCATGGCGGTTATGGTGATTCTCGGCCTGATTGCCACTATTGCCGTGCCTCAATATTACAATCAGGTCAGGAAGGCGAAACAGCAAACAGCCAAGACCCAGATTGAGATGCTGATGACGGCCATGAGCTCCTACCGTCTTGACGTTGGCGATTTTCCCACCCAGAACCAGGGACTTGAGGCCCTCATTAATGACCCGGGCGTTGAGGGGTGGGACGGCCCCTATCTTGCCAAAAAGAACCTGCCCAAGGACCCGTGGGGGCGCGACTATAAATACCGGAACCCCGGTCAGCACGGCGACATCGACATCTTCACCTTGGGCCGAGACAATGAAGAGGGCGGCGACAAGGAAGACAAGGACATCGGCAGCTGGCAATAGCAGCAAAGGGTGCGGAAACGCCACTCCAGCGGCGAGGCTGCGAGTCACCATTTCACGAAGCACTTCCTTGGCGGCACCTTAAAAATAGACCGGCTTCACCTCAGGGCCCTGGTCTGACCGCCTCTCCTGGCCCATGGCAGCCACCGCCTGCCGGGCGGAGCGGGTCATGTCATTGATGCCGATGCCGTCCCAGCCGAAACCGCAGAGGGCCAGGCCGCGGTTTTGCTCTTCCAGCTCGGTGCGCCAGGCCAGAAGATCAAGATGGTCCTTCTCCAGCTGGGGAATACCGCTTGGGGGCCTGAGGACCCTGACAAATTCAGGGGCCTCAGGCAGGGGAAGCAACTGCCTGAGATCGGCCACCACCCGCCTGCCCATCTCCTCATCGCTCAACTCCAGACGTTCAGGATGACGCCGTCCCCCCACCAGGGCCTCCAAGAGCACCCTGCCTTGCGGAGCCCGTCCCGGAAACATCCGGGACGTGAACATACAGCCCAGGACAAAACGTCCTTCGCATTCCGGGGTGAGATAGCCAAAGCCCTTGGGAATAGCGCCGTTATCCACAAATCCCAGGCTGACGTTACAGATGAACGACTCGGGCACCTGCTGCACAGGCGGCCGGAAGGGGGCCAGCAACGCCAGGGCGCGGTTAACCGGCAAGGCGCAGATAACATGACGGGCAAGCAACGGCCCGCCATTGGTGGCCAGCTGCCATCTCTCTCCCTGGGGCGCCAGGCCATGGACCTCGCAGCCGTTCTTTATCTCATGACCTTTGGCCATGGCCTGCACCAGTTTTTCCAGACCCTGCTGGAAATTGATCATGGCCGGCAGGAAAGCGGAGGATTTTTCTTTTTTGGCCCTGCCCTTTTTCTTCAGGCCCCGCAAGAGAGAACCATGCTCCATCTCAAGCCGTCGCACACCGGGCATGACCGCATCCATACTCAACCGGTCAAGATCACCGGAAAAGGTGCCGGTCACCGCGGCATCCACCAGGGGCAACACCCCTTTCCCAAAGCGGTAGGCAGCCCACTCACCGATGGTGGGCTGGCCGGCCAGGGGTTTGCGGCAGAGATCACCAAGCAGACGCACTTTCGCCCAGGGGGTAAGCAGTTTTGAGGTGAGCAGCTCAAGGGGCTTCTGGGGCAGGGCCACCAGACGTCCCTGCCTGCACAGATAGCGCTGAAATTCGGACAAAGGTGCCCGCTGCACCTCATGGATAAGATCGAGATCCGCTAAAATTTCCCGGCTCTCCTCCTTATTATCGAGAAAGCCATGGGGACCCCATTCACAGAGATAGCCTTGTTCAGAGTGGGAACGTATGACCCCCCCGGCCTGGTCTGATTTCTCGACAACAAGCACGGAAAGTTCGGGCCTTTGCCGTTTCAAAAAATGGGCACAGGCCAGACCGGAAATACCGGCGCCAATGATGATGACATCTTTTTCTTCCATGACCTTCCAGATAAAAAGTTTACAGTTATTTGCCGAAACAAGAGCGCCAGGGGGCACCGACCAAAAGTTGTGATGACAACATCTTGATCTTTGAATAAAGTAGAGATCTCCATTTTACCAGATACAAGCGTTGCAAAAGGCCTGCTGTCATGAAATCACCCCCCACCATCCTCATCATCTCCTTTTCCTTGAGCGGCCAGACCAAGGGCCTGCTCACCAACCTGATCTGCGGTCTGGCCAGCTCCGGCTGCCAGGTCCAGCACGAACGGCTGCAGCCCCTGGTGCCGTTGCGCTTCCCTTTTGGCTCAATGCGCAAAACAGTGGGGATGATGATCCGCACCTTCTGCCGGCAGCGCATTGCCATCAAGCCCCTTTCCAGGGCCTGCCACAAAAAGTATGACCTTGTTATTCTGGCCGGCCCCACCTGGTCTTACAATCCCAGTGGCCCCATACTCTCCTTCCTTGACCGGGACGGCCGCCACCTGCTCCAAAATAAATTCGTTCTCCCCCTCATCTCCTGCCGCGGTTACTGGCGCATGCATCTCTGGGGGCTGAAGAGATTGCTGCACAAATGCGGGGCCCACATGGCAAACGCCATGATCTTCAGCCACCCGGCCAAGGAACCATGGCGCACCCTGGGCGTCTTCTTGAAGCTGAGCGGCAAACACCCGGAGAAGATGGGACTGCTTGCCGGCCATTATCTCCATTATGGCCACGACAGACGCCAGCTGGCCGAGGCGGAAGAGTTCGGCCGCCAGATTGGCAGATCCCTCCAGGCCGGAGAGGCCTTGCGGGATCTGCG
Source organism: Desulfurivibrionaceae bacterium (assembly GCA_031581485.1). Lineage (GTDB taxonomy): Bacteria > Desulfobacterota > Desulfobulbia > Desulfobulbales > SURF-16 > BM506. Next base: position 19,305 of record JAVLBA010000007.1, read on the forward strand.
GTTTCCAAACGACAGCGATCCGGCCTGATTACAAGTCCGCGCCCTGCCCTTCCCTTTCCTGCAGGCTTTCCTGCCACTTCTTAAGCTGCTCGGCATAGATCCCCTTATGCTCCGGACGGGCAGCATCCAGGGCCTTTTTTTCTGTGGCCAGGGCCTGCTTTTTTTCTCCCTGGAGCCAATAGGCATGGGCCAAGGTATCGAGAATATGGGGGGCCGGCTTCAGGTCCGCGGCCTTGGAGGCCAGCAAAAGCCCCCGCTGACCATCGCGAAACCGCTTCTCCTCACAGGTCACCAGGAGCCAGGCCAGATTATTAAGGACTTCCGGATTTTCCGGAGCCAGACGCAAGGACCGCTCATAGGCGGCTATGGCCAGGCCGTATGCCTTCTGCTGCAGGTAGAGATCCCCCAGGGCCCAGGGAATCTGATAATTATCAGGAGCTTGGGAAATCTCCTCCTCCAGTCTGGCCACGGCCCTGTCACTCACGGCCTGTTCCACCAGATCTTTGGGCAGGAGATAGTTGACCATTCCGGCGGTGATGATAAGCGCGCAATAGAAACCCAAGGCCAGATAGACCTTCCGGTGGTGCCGCTGCACCAGGGCCGGATCCGCATCGCAGGCAGCCAGGAAATCAACGCGCTGCCTGATCCCGAAATGATGCCAGCTCGGCAGCTCCCGAATATCGCCGCTGAGCCAGGCCACCTTCTCCAGGGCCGCACTAATTGCCGACCCTCCCCCCAGGGCGGTAAGGGCATGCAGATCCGCCTGCCGCTCAAAATTGCGCATGAAAAATCCGAAAACAAAACGGAGAAACAAAACAAGCAGCACCAGGAGGGCAACGGGTAAAATGATATCAAGGAGGCCGCTGGCCGAGAGATTGACACCTGCCGCCAGCCGGTAAAACCACTCCCCCTGCAAGGTAGCGTACAGAAACAGCTCAAGAAAGGGGCTCATGATAATTGAAAAGCCGACCAAAATCAGGAGATAGAGGGGCATGTGGTGCCGCTTCACATGGCCGATCTCATGGGCGAGAACCGCGTCAATCTCACGGGTCTCCAGATTAGCCAGCAGACCGGGGGTCACCAGAATATAACGAAAACGGGCAATAAAGCCCACCACGCCGGCAGTCACCATTTGGCCGCCAAAAAGGGGCCAGATCATAATATCCTGATAATGGAGATTGAGCCTTTGGCAAAAGGCCACCATATGGTCACGGAACGGACCGGCTGCCATGGGACGGCAGCCCCAGATCCGCAGGAGAAGAGGTGGAAAGATCAAGGCGATAAAGAGGAAAAAAAGGAGCAGGACAATGACTTCTCCCAGACCGGAGGCCATGAAGGTCTGCACGGCCGGCATTGGCAGCAGATGCAGCAGGTCAAGGAGCAGGGAGATACAGAACCAAGGCAAAATAATGGGCAGATTGGAGCGGATATTCTCCAGCACAAAACCACGGGCATGGGTGGTTCGGCCAAAGATGGCGCCACTGCGGGAAGAGGCGACAAACCAGACATCACCAAGATAGGCAAAAAAGAGCAGCAGACCCAAGAATCTGGAAAAAAAAGGCAGGATGCCAACATAGGGCAACCGGGCGAAATAAGAGAGGCAATCAAGGAGAAAGATATCAATCGCCACAAAAAATATTGCCAGCAGAATCAGATGCTTTTCCGCCCGCAGATATTTTCTGACATCCCGCACCCGGCTGGGGGCAAAAAAAAGGCGGCAGCAGAAGTGAAACAGGGCAAATTTAGCGGCAAAGAGCAGACACACCTGCCAGAGAGGCAAGGCTGGCTGTGCCGATATGGGCTGGACTGACAAGAGGAAGATGACAACCAGAAGATAGAGAAGATTGTTATAGCTCACGGGCAATCATGGGGTTCAGGATATATCAAGAGGCCTTCCTGGAACGCTTGTTCTGTCTCTGGTTATGGGCATGATACTGCACAAGGACTTCTTCCAGCCGGGCCTTCTGGAAAATCCTTTTGCCCACAAAATATTCACCGATTCGTCTCTGCTGCGATCTCTGAAAGGCCAGGAGGGTCTGTACCTGACGGGGAGTCAACAGGCCTTCAGCAATGGCCCTTTTGCCGAAAGGTTGCCCATCCGGGGCCTTGAGCAGGGAGATGATATCTTCGCTGCTGAGCCAGCCGAACCGGCGGCCGATATCCCCGAGACGCGGCCGGCTGCAGCGCTGCCAGACCAGGGCCTTGACAATACTCTGCCAGCTTACCAGACCCGAGTAATAGAGAAAGTGGCCAAAGAGCAGAGGCCGGTCAGGAAGCCTGCCCGCAAAGAGATTCTCCTGGGTACTGTTATGGGTATGACGGGTTCTGGTGCATTTTGGGCCATGAGAGGCTGGACGGGCAGATTCTTTGTTTTGCTGGCGGGCCTTGGCCTGTTTTTGGCAGAAATCGGCCTGGGCCGTGGTTGGGCGCCGCGCCTTTTTAACAGGAGAAGAAGATCGCTGCCAGGAAGAGGCCTGGGCACTCACGGCCAGACGGAACCCCTTTTCCCGGGCATCGAGATAGACACGCAGATTCTTATAGGCCTGCTGTACTGCTTGAAATTGTTGGGAGCCGCGATTCTGGGCCAGCTTACCCTGACTCGCCAGGAGATCAGGATGGGTCTCTTTGGCCCGCTGCCGGTAGGCGCTTTTCACCCCGGACATCTGGACATACTCCAGAAAGTGGCGGGAGATACGCAACTCATCTCCGAAAATCACCTGACAGGCATGGAACAACTCCTGTTCAACAACAACGGCAGTCATTTTGATCTCTTAGCAGCAGTGATTGGTAAGAGGCCCCATGGTCCGGGGGGCCAGGAAACGTGGGGACAGCACAGGGGGAAGAAACAAGGAGAGGTAATGGTAGATCATCAAAAAAGACACTTTTCCTGAGACCAGGGAATGATCCACCCATCTCTCCTCCATCCAGAAAATACGTTGAAAAATTAACGGGATACCTACTGAGATACAAAATACATCTTCCCGTGGAGAAGATCTACTAAAAAACAGCATATTCTGGATTTGTCTGCAGATGACGAACAGAATCGCCTTTTCCAGGCCAAGGCGGAGAGAGAGGGGTGAGGGGTCAGGGGAGAGGGGAGAGGGAACCTCTTACCAAAAATTGAAGAGGAAGGGATGACGGTATTCTTTATTCGGCGAGGGCCACTTCCACATGGAGCGCCTCAGAGGCACTGAGTGTTATATCAAAATCACCTATTTTCAAGAGAATAGGGTCGCCGAAGGGGGCCTTGCGGACCACATCAATCTTGGCCTGCGGAATGAGACCAAGATCAAGCAACCGCCTGCGCATCTTGCCGCAACCATTATGACGCCGGACACAGACACAGCTGCCCGCCTTCACCTCGCTCAAGGGCAAACATCCCTTCTGGCAGGCGATTTTGTCACAGGTCTCTTCTTGCCGATCCCGATCTTGGCATTTCTTATTGGCGCAAAAAAAACGCATACATTTCTCCGACAGCAGGCGGCACTCAGGCCGTCCAAGGGGTTGACGAATAAAGACTTCTTCTTTTCCTACAAGAGAGAAGTTACATTGTCAACATAAAGTTAGACTTACCTTACTAATATTTTCCCTTTTATGTTCTTTTTTTTTCGGGCCCAGGAAGAAATAAAAAAAGCCATGACAAGCCCTTCCTGATCATACTAGACTTATATTTCTCCTTTCTTTTTTCTTTATCTACCGGCAGCTCCTTCTAACCCAGGTATTTGAGATGGACCGATTCAAAAAAAAGAGCCCCTACACCTTCAGCGACCTTGAACGTCATCTTGGCCGCGTGCTCAACAACATGTCCGTGCCCCGCATGCTCCCGTACCATTCTGTCATGAAGACCCCGCCGGCGGACATATTCGAGACCAGCACCGAGATTATCATTTATCTGGAATTGCCAGGAGTTGATCCGGATAAAATTTCTGTGGTGGCCGAGCGTGACAGAATCACGGTTTCCGGGGAGCGTCCAGCCCCTTCTTTTGCAGATACAACCTCTATTCATCAACTGGAGATTGAGCATGGCGATTTTCAGCGAACCATAAAAATACCCACTGCCGTCAACATCTCAACAACCACCTCAAAATGCCTCAATGGCTATCTGATTATCACCCTGCCCAAATTGCAAAGCCAGAGCCGCATAAAGATTGAGGTCGACTGAAAAAGTCCAGGCCTCTCTTTGCCGGGACTCTCACCTTCCCCCCAACCTTGCAGGATTTTAATAATGAAGAAGGAAGACAAAGGGCCACTCAAAAACAAGGAGATGGACCCCACCAATATGGAAATACCGGCCCATCTGCCGGTCTTACCCCTCCATGGTTTCGTTTTTTTCCCCGGCATGGGATTTCCCCTGCAGGTAAGAGATGCTTCCTCAAAGCAGCTTATTGATGACACCCTGCTCATGGACCGCCTTTTTGCCATTGTCTCCCACCGGCAAGGCGTGGAGGCCAGCAAGGCCCAGGTCGACCCGGAAGACCTCTATCATGTCGGCGTTGCCAGCTATATCCACAAACTCATCAAGAACGAAAACGGTTCATACCAGATTCTAGTCAGCGGCATCAAGAAGATTGCCATCTCCGATGTGAGCCAGACAGAGCCCTACCTGGTGGCCAAGGTTTCTGAGATCCCCATGACCTTTGAAATGGATCAAGAGCTTGAGGCCTTGAGCCTTAATATCAGCGACCAGTTCAAACGGCTGGTGGAGTTATCCAAGCTTCCCCCCGAGCTGAGCATGACCATGGACTCCCTCACTGATCCCTTCCATATCGCCTATCTGACCACATCGCAGCTCCATTTGTCGGCCGAGGAAGAACAGGCCATCCTGGAAATCAGCGAGGCCAAGCCCCTGCTGCACCATGTCACCAAAGAACTGGCCAAGCGTCTGGAAACCATTGAGATGAGCGCCACCATCCAGAAAAACGTCAAGGAGGACATCGACTCAAAGCAACGGGAATTCTTTCTACGTCAGCAGCTGGCAGCCATTAAAAAGGAGCTGGGCGAGGAGAGTGAAAATCTTGATTTACTTGAATTAAAGACGCGGCTGGCTAAGGCCAAGCTCCCCCAAGAGGCGAAAACGGTTGCCGAGAAAGAGCTCGACCGTCTGTCCCGCATCTCCCCGTCTTCCTCGGAATACACGGTGTCGCGTACCTATCTCGACTGGATCCTTGATCTGCCCTGGAAGAAATCCACCCGGGACAGACTCGATATCGCCAAGGCCGAGGAAGATCTCAACAAGGACCATTACGGCCTGGAGCGGATCAAAAAAAGAATTATCGAGTTTCTGGCCGTCCGCAAACTCAAGGCAGATATGCACGGTCCCATCCTCTGTTTTGCCGGCCCCCCCGGAGTCGGCAAGACGTCGCTGGGCCAGTCCATTGCCCGCTCCATGGGACGTAAATTCGTCAGGCTCTCCCTGGGCGGCACCAGGGATGAGGCCGAAATAAAGGGCCACCGCCGTACCTATGTGGGGGCCCTGCCCGGCCGCATTATCCAGAGTATAAAAAAGGCGGGCTCAAACAACCCTCTTTTCATGATTGATGAAATTGACAAACTGGGCAGTGATTTTCGCGGCGATCCCTCCTCCGCCCTTCTGGAGGTCCTTGATCCTGAGCAGAACTCCACCTTCAGCGATCATTATCTTGAGGTCAGCTTTGACCTCTCCAAGGTGATGTTCATTACCACCGCCAACTACCTGGAAAACATTCCCGGCCCCCTGCGTGACCGGATGGAGGTCATCACCCTCACCGGCTATACCGAGGAGGAGAAACTGCACATCGCCAAGAATCATCTTTTTCCACGCCAGCTCAAGGCCCACGGCCTGCGTGCCGCCAACCTGAAAATCAGCGATGACGCCATCCGGGCCGTTATCCGTTCGTACACCCGGGAGGCGGGGGTGCGCACCATGGAGCGTAAACTGGCGGCCATCTGCCGGGTGGTGGCCAAGAATATCGTCACCGGCCACAAAGAAAAAGTCGTGGTGGACCCGGACCAGCTTGTTGATTATCTGGGCCAGATCGAGTTCTTCCCCGAGACCTCTACGTACTCCTGGGGGCCGGGGCTGGCCACCGGCCTGGCCTGGACACCGGTGGGCGGGGTCCTTCTTTTTGTGGAAGCCGCCATGATGAAGGGCACCGGCAGCCTGAAGATGACCGGCAAGCTCGGTGATGTCATGAAGGAATCCACGGATGCCGCCCTCACCTATATCCGGGCCCATGCCGAGGAACTGCAGGTGGATGAAGATATCTTTTCAAAAAAGGATCTTCATATCCATGTCCCTGAAGGGGCAACCCCCAAGGATGGCCCGTCGGCCGGAGTTGCCATGGTGGTTGCCCTCACCTCCCTTTTCATCGACCGGCCGGTGCGCAAGGATGTGGCCATGACCGGCGAGATAACCCTGCGCGGCGATGTGCTGCCGGTGGGCGGGGTGAAGGAAAAGGTGCTGGCGGCGGTGCGTGCCGGCATCAAGGACGTCATTCTGCCGTACCTGAACCAGAAGGATGTTGCCGAAATCCGCGCCAACGCTAAAAAAGGGATCACCTTTCATTATGTCAAAAAGATTGAAGAGGCGCTGAAAGTGGCCATTAAAATGCCGGGCAAAAAGTAGCCCGCCACTTCCTGTTTGATATGGCCAGGGACCTGGCGGATGCTGGGGACAATCCTTTTTGCCGGGTGCACACCTGCAAGCCTTATCTCTTTAATGACACCTGCCTGAGCCTTTTCCCGGCAGAATCTTGCCCCGGCCCCATGGGCGCGCCCGAAAATTACTGCCCCTTAACTGCAGCTCTGCCCTGACGTGCGGCAGCACCAAGGCGGCCCTCAATTCCTCTGCCCCTCCTCTGGCGTGCTTACTTAAGCAACATCACCAAAAAAAAGAGACAGAGCAAGAGGTAGGCGGCGCCCACCATGGACCAGCGCCTCAATTTCTTTTCCAACCGTCGACCTTGAGGGGGAAAAAGGTCAAGCACCTGCCGCGCCCGGCCACCAGCCTTTTTCTCAGGATAAAGCCGCTTTTCTTCTTGGGCTTCGCCTGTCATGGCCAGCTCTTTATGAGGGGGCCAGACAAGCCAGAGCAGGTCCCCGGCCGGCACGGTGAGGTGGCTGGCGGCCGGCCACCAGCGCCAGGAGACCATCCATATCATCCCCCCCGCCACCACCGGCCACAGCCCCTGCCAGAGCAGCGCTGCCTCTGTGGCCTGAGAGGCATAGGCGGGCTGCTGCGGCCAAATCCAAGGCAACAATGCGCTGCTGACCCAGAGCAGGAGCCAGGAGAGGCGCATGGCTGGTGAGGGTGCTGCTTGGTGGGACAGCCCAGCACCCATCTGCTTGAGAAAATGGCAGACAATCAGGGTGGTGGCCAGGGCCGTCAGCGGCAGGAGAAAGGTGAGGATCCCCGGCCAGGGTGCAGGCAGGGCATGGACCACCTCCTTCATGACAAACTTGGCAATGGCGCCACTGGTAAAGGGCAGGCCCGCCAAAGAGAGGGCCGGCAATAAAAGGAGCCACAGGTGGCCGGAAGCGGCAGGCCTGCTGCCCTTCGCCGTTCCCATGCCCGTGGCCAAAAAAAGGGTGGCCTTGGCCAGACCATGATGAAGGGCATAGATGCTGACGGCCCAAGTCACCTGGGACCCATGGCCTGGAGCCAGCAGGCCGCACCCCACCAGCATGGTCATCACTCCCATCTGGCTGATACTGGAATAGGCCAAAATGGTCTTGACCTCCTGCTGGCCCAAGCCAATGATAACCCCATAGAAGGCGGCCAGCAGGCCAAGGAGGACCAAGGCCCCGCCCCAGCCGGGCAGGCCGGTCTCCTGGCCCATGGGCAGAAAACGCAGCCAGCCCAGGAGACCGGCCTTGATCATCACCCCGCTGAGCACGGCACTGGCCGGCACCGGCGCCACCGGATGGGCCAGGGGCAACCAGACATGCAGGGGGAGAATGCCCGCCTTGATGCCAAAGCCGACCAAGAGCAGAGAGAGACTCACGCTGCCGCTCCTGCTGGCGGCAATGGTGGCAAGTTCCAGATCAGGCAGGCGAAAGGCCATCACCACCATACCGGAAAAGATCAGGACCTCCCCCACCATGACCAGCACCAGGTAGACCAGACCGGCTTGCCGCGCCTCCGGGCTCCTGTTGTGGACGATCAGGCCATAGGCGCTGATACTCATCAAGCCGAAAAAGAGATAAAAACCCAGCATGTCCTGGGCCAGAATGAGGCCGAAATTAAAGGCCATGGTAATGAGGTAAAAAAAGAAAAAGACATGGCCTCGGGGATCAGCACGGAGATAGCCCCGTCCGAACCAGGCCGCCGCTCCCCAGACCACAGCGGCGAGCAGCAGAAAAGAGCGCCCCACCTCATCAATGCCCATACGGCCGCCCATGAAGAACCAGGCCACCTCAAGATCAATACCCGGCTGGAGCAGCAGGGCAGCAGCCAGGGCCGGCAAGGCGGCCCAGGGTGCCAGTTGCAGGCCGCTCTGGCGAGTGACCCGCCCAAGCAGCATAAAGGCCACCACCAGGGGCAGCCCCGGCACCATGGAGAGGAGCAAGACCCCTGGCTCACCGTTATGGAGGAGCGGGCTCACCATGATTCATACCTGGTAGTGACGATAAAACGCACCCAGGCCAGGGGGCTCAGGTTGCTGTTGGCAAGCAGCCCCACCAGCAGAGAAATCGCTGCGGTCAACAGCGGCGGCACTACCAGCATCCAGTGGCACTCCCAGAATCCCATGGCCCCGGAATCCTTGGGCCACGGTCCTTCCTGTTCCCTGAACCAGGCCCTATAGATAATGGGGAGGAAATAGGCGGCATTAAGAAGAGTAGAGAGCACCAGGACAACCAGAAGCCACCCCTCTCCCTGATCAATGGCGCCCTGGCCCAGATACCACTTGCTGACAAAGCCGGCCATGGGCGGCAGGCCGATCATGCCCATGGCGGCCAGGGTAAAGGCCCCCATAGTCAGGGGCAGTCTCCGACCCACCCCGTTCATGTGGCTGATATCATGGACGCCGAGGGTCTCGGCGATATTGCCGGCACAGAAAAAGAGGGTGATCTTCATGATACCCTGATGAATCAGATGGACCATGCCCCCCATGATGGCCAAAGGATTGCCGATGGTGATGCCCAGAACGATGTAGGAGACCTGGCTCACCGTGGAATAGGCCAGGAGCCGTTTGAGGTTGTCTTGGCGCAGAGCCAGGAGGGAACCATAGATGATAGTGAGAGTAGCCACCAGCATCAGCGGCATGAGCAGGCCAAGGCCGCTGGTCAGAGGCAGTCCATAGACGTCAAGGACAATGCGCATGATACCGAAGGCCCCGGCCTTGACCACGGCCACGGCATGGAGAAGGGCGCTCACCGGCGCCGGCGCCACCATGGCCTGCGGCAACCAGCCATGCAGGGGAACCAGGGCGGCCTTGACCCCCACCCCGCTGATGAGCAGGCAAAAGATGCCGATCAGCGCCGGCCGGTGGCCGTCCAGCAGGGGAATGAGCAATCCCTGCCGGCTGAAATCGACCTGCCCCACCAGGACATGGAGCCAGACCACCCCCAAAAAGAGCAGCAGACCGCCGGTGAGGGTATAGAGCAGATAGACGCGGCCGGCGGCCATGGCCTCAGCCGTGCCCCGATGAATCACCAGGGGATAGGTGGTGAGGGTGAGCATTTCAAAAAAGAAGAGAAAGGTGAGCAGGTTGCCGGCCAGGGCAATACCGATGGTCACCGTGACGCAGAGGCTGAAATAACCGAAAAAATGACTGCGGTTGGGCGAATCCTCCAGATAGGCAACCGCATAGAGGGTGGTGAAGAACCACAGCAGAGTGGAGAGCGCCACAAAAAGCGCGGACAGGGGATCGGCCCGCAAGACCAGATCCACCCCGGGCAGCAGAGGCAGGGCAACGGCGAAACGCTGACCCTGAGAGATGCCGATGATCATCACCAGCACCAGTACCATTTTGACACCAGCACCACAGAGATTAAGGGCGGTCCGCCAACCGCGGTTCGACTCGGCCAGGGTGAAGATGATCAAGCCGGGCACCATGGAGCTGAGCAGGATGAGAAGCAGCAGCCAGTTTTGCCAAGCCATCAGGTCACCTCCAGCAGGGCCAAAGGCAGTGGTGCCATGATGCCAAGGACGATGGCCAGAAGGGCCAGGGCCAGGGCGCTCCACTGCATGGAAGCGGCCACCACCAGGGCGGGCTGCTCCTCCAGCAGGTGCGGGCTCAGCACAGAGGAGACAGCCCTAAAGACATAAACCGCCGTCAGACCGCTTCCCAAGACAGCAATCAGCCCCAGCCACCAGAGGTCCTGGCTGATGGCCGCAGTGACCAGGAGGTACTTGGCAATAAAGCCCCCTGAAGGAGGCAGCCCCATCAGGCTGAGGCCGCCCAAGGCAAAGGCAAAGGAGGAGACGGGCAGCAACTGCCGCACCCCGGCCAGGTCACGGATGCGGTCATGGCCCATCTGCAGAAAAAAAGTGCCGGCCGCCAGGAACATGGCGGCCTTGGCGCAGCTATGGGAGATGGCAAAATAAAAGAGGGCGTCGCTGCCCTGGCCGGCGGGGTCCGCCAGCAGAGGAAAGGCCACAAAGAGATAGCCGATCTGGGCCACGGTGGAGTAGGCCACCAGCATTTTCAGGCGCTGCTGGGAAAAAGCCTGAAAGGCACCCCATATAATGGCCGCACTGCCCAGCAGGGCAGGCACAACACCCACAACGGCCGGGAGCCCCCCTCCTTGCCAGAATCGATAGCAGAGATACCAGGAGCCTTTGACAACCAGGGCGGAAAGTATGGCAGAGACCGGGGCCAGGGCATTGGCATGGGCCGGCGGCAGCCAGAAATGAAAGGGAAAGAGGGCGGTCTTGAGCATCAGACCCACGCTGACCAGGACAAGCGCCATGATAACCGGCGGCGTCGGGGCGAGGACCCTGCTAACAACGGCCAGTTCAAGGGTGCCATGGGCCTTGTAGAAAAAGCCGACTCCCAGCAGAAACGTCAGGGAGCCCAGCAGACTGACCAGCAGGTAACGCATGGCCGCCACCAGTGAGGGCGGTTTGCCGGACAGGGCGGTAAGCCCGACGCTGCTTAAGGCAACAAGTTCCAGACTGATATAGATGTTAAAGATGTCTCCACTCAGGAAAAGGCCGTTCAGGGCGGCCCATAACAGGAGCCACAAGGGCCAGAAGGATTGCTCCTGGGCGCGGAAACGGCGATCCTGGCTCCCCCCGGTCAGTCGACTTTGAAAATAGCCGCCACTGTAGAGAGTGATACCCAGCCCGGTCACTGCCGTCATCATCACCATGAGCGCGGCCGGCCCATCGGCCCGCAGCGAGATTCCCAGGGGAGGCGACCAGCCCCCCAGAAGATGGCGCCCTACTCCCTGGTCCAGCACCTGCCACCCCAACACAGTGCTTGTGCCGCAGGTGACAACAGCAAAGAAGTGTGCTGCCAGGCAGGGCTTTTTTTTATAGAGAAAACAGACCACCGTCCCCAGCAGGGGGACGACCACGGGCCAGATAACCCAGGAAGAGGAGGCAGGGGAGAGGCTCATCCTTGCCTGGCCTCATCCTTCTTTTCGGGCAGGTGCCCATGGGGGCGGGCTGCTTCCTCAATACGGCAGAGCAGGGCCAGAGCCACTGCTGTACTGCTCACGGAGACCACAATGCCGGTGAGCACCATGGCCTGAGGCACCGGATCAATGAGGGTGCCGCTGCCATGGGCAAGGGTGATCAGGAAGAGAAAGATACCGCTGGCCATGATGTTCACGGCCAGGATCTTCCCTAAGAGCTGCGGAGAGGTGAAGAGAGCGGCCAGGCCGATCACAAAGAGCAAGAGACCGGTGAGCCCATAGAGCAGAGAGGGAGAAAGCGCCATCCTTATTCCCCCCTCTTCGCTGGAGGTTTACCCTGAGAGGGCCCCACCTGATACCCAGGCAGCCGTCCCGCAAAAAGAGTGGCCAGACAGAGGCCGATGGAAAAAGCAGCCGCCACTTCCAGGGCCACAATAACCAAGGAGGCCTCCTGGAAGCGATAGGTGAGAAAAGGCCGGCCCAGGGTCAGGGCAGCCACTCCCACCGCCAGGAAAAACAAGGGGGCCAGAGTTATGCCCCAGACCAGTGCCTTTCTGGGCAAAATACCAAGAAATGGTGAGGAATCAAGGAGAAGAAGAACACCCGCCCCGCCCAGAATGGCGCCGGCCTGGAAGGCGCCGCCGGCCTGACTGCTGCCGGCCCAGAGGAGATAGCCTGCCACCAGTATCATGAGGGGGAGAAGCAGACGCTCCAGGGATGCCAGAATGGCGCCTGCTGCCGGCTGACGCGGCTCTGTGGTCACGGCAGAGCGCTGCGACCAGACCACCATGACACCCAGCAAAAGAATAAAGCACTCCAGCAGGGTATCGTAGCCCCGGAAGTTGAGCAGCACCGCGGTTACCCTGCTGCGGACACCGCTGGCGGCCAGCGAGGCATCCACCTGCCTGGCCAGACCCCCGGGCGCTGAGCCAGGGACCAGATATACCCAGACCAGGGCGACAAAGAAGAGCAGCAGCAGCACCAGAAGCGGCCAAGGCCGGTGGGCCGGGGAGAGCCGTTTCCTACCTGGATTGACCATCATATCTCCTCATCCCGCTCCAGCCTCCTCCCCTCTTTTGTGGTGCCGGCAATTTTTCGCAGGGCCGAAAGAAAGAGGGCGCCGGTCAAGCCGGAGCCGATAGCCGCTTCCGCCAGGGCCAGATCCGGCGCCCGCAGACGGACCCAGCCCAAGGCCATAAGCATGCCAAAGGAGATAAAAAGGACCACAGCCCTGAAGGGATCCCGGCTGGCCAGCACATACCAGGCCAGCCAGACCAGGGTGAGACAGAGGAGCATATCAAAGGCAGTGACTACCATCATTCCTCCCTGGTCCACGGTTTGATATTTTTTTCAAAAGCCGCCTGGGCGATGAGATGACAGGAGGTGGCGCTGGCCAGCAGCACCAGAAACCAGATAAGAAAAAGCCTGGCCACCTCAAGCCAGCTGCCGGACTGAATGGCCAGACCCAGGATAATAAAACCAAGCCCGACATTATCGGCCTTGGTCAGGGCATGCAGGCGGGTATAGATGTCCGGCAGCCGCAGCAGACCAAGGGTGCCGCTGAGGAAAAAGGGAATACCGATCAATACGCAGATCGCGCCCGTGACCTCAGCTATCATCATGCGCCTCTCTTTGAGGGACTGCTTTTGCAGGCCAGGCCCGGCGGATAAAGGCCACTGTGGAGAGAGCGGCCAACAGGGCAAAAACCAGGGCCACGTCTTCAACGATCAAGGCCTCCAGCCCCCGGGCCAGGAGCAGAAGAATGGCCACACCGCAGGTGCCAAAAAGCTGGGCCGCCATCATCCGGTCTGCCGCTGTGGGGCCCCATAGGATCCTGAGCAGGCCTGCCGCTACGGAGACAAGGAGGATCAGGGCCATACTGATATAAAACACGCTCATGGCTGCCCCTCCGGCCTCTTGGCCTTTGCTGCCGGGTGATAGAGTCTTTCTATTCGTCTTTCCAGATCCTGAATGGTCTCCACCACCGGCAGCTCCTTGTCCAGGCTGTGGACCAGGAGGATATCAGGGCCCAGCCGGGCGGATATGGTGCCGGGCAGCAGGGAGACGCAGTTGGCCAGCAGAACACGACCGCCTTGATGGTCGATAACCAGGGGATAGTCCACCAGGGCAGGATCAATGGGCAGGGCAGGATGAAGGACCCGCCTCATGACATCCACACCACTTAAAAGGGAACGCCCCACAAAATAGGGAATGAACCAGACAATGGCCAGGAGGCGCACTCTCCGCGGCTGCTCAAGGGGGAGACGCATAAGGAGCCAAGTGGCCAGGAGGGAGGCGGCCAGCCCAAAAGGCCAGCTCTGAATAGCGCCGCCGCTGAGCAGAAACCAAAGGCCGCTGAAAAGACCCAGGCGCCAGGCAACAGCGGCAAGAGGAAACGACGGGTTTGGCCTTGATCGGAAGTTCATGACAATCATCACCCCTGTGGCTGACCGCTGAAGAACAGGTATAAGGCTCAAGAAGCAGGAGCCGGACTTTTTTTGCACCTTGTCTCTGGAGAGATATAATCAGGGTAGCACATGAAATGCTGGCAATGAAAAAAAATTCTCCCTGTGGACCACGCTCTTTTTCCAGGCAGCCAAGAGAGCCAGGCTTGCTCCCTTTCCTTGACAGCAAGAAAAGAGCTGTGCTGTAATTGAGGTACTCATCAGTGCAGCCATCTCATCACCAATGGCTATCAGTCTGCACAATCTACCAGGAGGCAGCTATGTCAGTAGGAGAATTTTGTAATCGTCAGGTGGTTATTGCCAGGCCAGAGAGTGACATCATTGCCGTGGCAAAACTGATGCGCCACCATCATGTGGGTGACGTGGTCATTATCCAGGACAAGGAGGGAGAGAAGCGGGTGCCGGTGGGCATCATTACCGACCGCGACCTGGTCATTGAACTGCTGGCCCTGGAGGTGAACCTGGAGCTGCTCACCGTGGAAGATGTGATGAGCTATGAACTCGTTACCTGCCGGGAGTCAGACGGCATCTGGGACACCCTCCAGAGGATGCAGAGCAAGGCCATCCGCCGCATGGTGGTGGTAAGCGAGGAGGGGAGCCTGGTGGGCATCCTCACGGTGGATGATCTCCTGGAACTGCTGGCCGGGGAAATGGCCATCCTGGCCAAGGTGGTTCTCGGCCAGCAGGCCAAGGAAAGGCGCTACAAGGAATAAAGAGGGGTCTTCAGGGCCTCCTGCCGCCACCAAGACGCCTTGTCAGGGCAATCTGCCCACCGGCATAATGGCCAGGGGCTCCTCCTTTTGCAGGTGGAGAAGGGCCTGCACCCGGTCATCGACAAAGGCCCCCACCACCACCGTGCCCAGCCCCAGGGCCGTGGCCTGGAGATAGATGTTCTGGGCCACGTGGCCAATCTCCATGTGCACATAGCGGCGGGCCCGGGAACCATACTTGACCGCACTCCGCTCAAAAACAGCCGTCAGGACCAGGCTGAGAGGCGCCTTGGCCACAGACTCCTGCCCCAAAGCAGCGGCGGCCAGCTCCCCCCGGCAATCGCCGCTCAGCAGCAGCTCAAGAGCATGGTTGCGGGGCCGGTAATGGTAGAGAGCAGACTCCAGCTCCCGGACATCACCGGCCGTCACATAGATCTCCAGAGGATAGAGGCCACCTGCCGAGGGAGCGCTGCGCCGGCCACCGGGGCGGGTGATGCCCTGGGCCGCCCACAGAAGCTGGGAGAGGTGGGCCAGGGTGAGGGGCCCGGGGCCATAGCGGCGACAGGAGAGCCGCCCCTGCAGGGCCGCCTCCACCGAGACCTGGCCTTGCCGGTCCGGATCTGGAAGGGTGATCATCTTTTTTCCTCCTCTTCTGTGAGGGGCATAAAGCCTGCTCAGGGTGGAGCCATGGCCAACTCCCTGATGGTGGGCACCAGACCGCTCACCACCCTGGCCAACCGCACATAGTCGAGCTTTTCAGGGGTGTCCCAGGGGGTATGGTAGGCATGATAACGATAAAAGGCGGTATCCGTGACCATGATGGCCGGGTAGCCCTCCGCCCAGAAGGAGGAGTGGTCAGACCAGCCCACCCCCATGAGGAAAGCAGGGGCAGCCACCCCCTGTGAGGGAAAATGGCCATGGTCACGGAAGGCGCCGATGGCCTGCCGCACCAGACGCCGCGAGCTGACATTGCCGACAAAGGCGATGAAGTTGGCCTGATCAGGGTAGAGATGGCCCAGGGGAAAGGGGTAGGCCTGGCTGTCTGGCTCGTCACTGTAGAAGCCCATGGTCTCCAGCGCCACCATGGCCGTGATATCCTCCTGCCGCTCCCGGGCCCGGCCGGCATAGACCCGGCTGCCCATGGCGTTATTCAAAAAAAAGGGGGGCTCCTCATTGGCAAAGGCCACCAGGCGGATGGTGCGCTGCGGTCTGATGTCCACCAGAAGACGGGCCAGCTCCAAGAGGACGGCAACCCCGGAACCATTATCATTGGCCCCGGGAGAGTTGGCTACCGTGTCATAATGGGCCCCCACCACCACGATCTCCGAGGCTAGCTCCTGGCCCGGCAACTCCACTTCCAGGTTAAAGACCGGCCCTCTCTCGCTGGCCACCTCCTGCTTTTGCACCTCATAACCCATAGAGGTGAGCTCTGTCTTGAGATAGTGGCTGGTGGCGGCCATGGAGCCGGGGGTCCAGATATTGCGGGGTCCGATCTCCCGGGCCAGGGTCCGGACATGGTCCGCCAGCCTCTGGGCGCAGAGCTCTTCAGCACCACTGAGGCCCGGCAGGGGGCCTGAAAAGGAGGAGGAGGGCATCCGCAGAAGAGGAAGGAACGTCATCATAAGCACCACCAGCAGAACAAGAAGGCGCCCCAGGGCCGCCAGCCATTGCCTCCCCCCCTGAGGAGCGAACCGCAATCTTCCCCCTGCCCTCTTCATTTCCCCGGCTCTGGCAGGTGCTGGGTAAGAAAATCAGCAAGCCCCTGGAGATAGTGCGCGCCGCTGATCAGAAATCCCCGGTTATGGTCGCCCTTGAGTTCCAAAAATGTCTTGGGCGGCCGGGCCGCGGCAAATATCCGTTCTCCATGGCTGAAGGGGATGATCTCATCATCCCGGCTGTGGACCACCAGGAGGGGAGAGGAGATCTGCGGCAGTAACTCAAGCACGTTGTAGCTGAAACGACTGAGCAGCCGCACCGGCAACAGGGGATAGAGCCTGGCCGCCATATCGGGCACTGAGGTGAAACATGACTCCATAATCAGGGCCCCGGGCTGGTGGCGGCTGGCCAGGTGGGCGGCCACCGCCGCCCCCAGGGACCGGCCGAACAAGATGATGCGGCCGGGCTCCACATGACGCTCCCGGACCAGATATTGCCAGGCCGCCTCAGCATCCCTATAGGTACCGGCCTCGGTGGGCCTGCCCTGGCTGCGGCCATAGCCCCGGTAATCAAAGATCAGGATGCTCACTCCCAGCTCATGAAAGATTTGCAGAGAGTCGAGACGGTGGGAGATGTTGCCGGCATTGCCATGGCAAAAGAGAAGAACGCCGCGGGCCTGGGTCGCGGGCAGGAACCAGCCATGGAGCCGAACCCGGTCACTGGTGGTCAGGGTCACCGGTTCATAGGCCAGGTCCAGAGCGGCAGGAGTTGTCTCCACCTGGCGACTGGGGAGATCAGCCAGAAAGAGGAGGCGCTCCTGGTAGAGGAAAACAAAAAGCAGCAGGCCGCCATAGAGCAGGAGCAGCAGCAAGAACAGCTGAAATACTCTCATGATATCAAGGGCTACCAAGCTGCCCGCCTTCAGCCCGCTCCTGCCGGCGCCAGAGATAAGGAGCGGGGTTTTCACTCCTTACCCCGGCATAGGGGCTCCGGGACGTTTGCCCGGTCTCCACAAGCTCCTGCATCCCCATCTCCTGTTCCCCGAGGAAAAAAGCGCGCGACGCCTCTTGGCCGGAACGCATCCGTCAGCCCTTGATTTTGACCACAACGGCATGGGGCCCTTTGAGCCCTTCCTCCTCTTTGAAGGTAACCGGGGTGCCGATGTCCAGTGAGTCGAAATCGGCACGATGGACACTGTTTCTATGAAAATAGATCTGCCGGTTATCGGGGGTGTCGATCATACCGTAATCCTCCATGGGGGCAAGATAGCAGACATGGCCAAAGGGGGTCTCGCTGTGACTCTTGACATCACCCCGGCGGATCTCACTGTATTTTTCCAACTGGCGGGCCGCCGCATTAAAGGCGTCACGCAGGGCCACATAGCAATCCTCATGGGCCCGGTTGAGACCGGAAGGCTCCTTGTTCACCACCACCTTGCCCTCCGGACAGGTGAGATCAATACTCACCCTGAAGAGTCCCCCTTGCTGCTGATGTTGGGGCGGGGCCTCCACCACCACCTTGCAGCTGATGATCTGGCCATTGATTTCTTCCAGTTTATCGACGCGGCTCTGGATATCCGCCTCAATGGCCGGTGATGATTCCATATTCCGATAGGTTACCTGCAGGGGGGTTTGCATGCTTTCTCCTCAGTTATTGGTTTCTACGAGGCACGACCAGGCCCGCTGTTTTCATGTCCTCCTGTAAGGGGCACAAAGGCCACAGAGAGAACATTTCTGCTGACAATACTCTTATCTTTCTTCTTCTCCACGACCATCAGTTCCTGGACAGCGTGGGGAAAACCCACCGGCAGAACCAGCCTGCCGCCGGGCCGGAGTTGCTCCTGCAGGGGCCTGGGCACAGAACTGACCGCGGCAGTGACAATAATGGCGTCAAAGGGGGCATGCTCAGGACAGCCATCATAGCCGTCCCCCTGGCGCACCTCTACATTATGGTAGCCCAGCTTCTGAAGGCGATGCGCGGTATCGCGGGCCAGACTGGGAATAATCTCGACACTATAGACTTTGCTGACCAGCCGGGAAAGAACTGCGGCCTGGTAGCCGCAGCCGCCCCCTACCTCCAGCACCACGTCATCCGGCTCAGGGCAGAGCAGATCGGTCATGAGGGCCACAATAAAGGGCTGGGAGATGGTCTGGCCGTTGCCGATGGGCAGGGGGGAGTTGGCATAGGCATGGTGCCTGAGATGCTCGGGCACGAATTCATGGCGGGGCACACTGGCCATGGCCTCCATGACCTCGGGCCGCAGAGCTGCCACACCGGTGAAGCCCTGGGTCATCCGCGTCTCCATCTCAATGGTCCGCAACATCTCTTGCATTTCTGACCTCAGCATGACTCCTCCCTTTCTCTCATTCTATCGCAGCCAGGGGCCTGGAGGCAAAAAAAATCCATACCCAGGTGCTGTACCAAAGCAGTCCACTCCCCCGCCATCCTCTTTTATCGCCCTAACATCCTGATCTGCCGTGCCCTTGTACATTGATGATCTTTTCCTGTTTTTGCCAAGGGCGGATATGCTAGACTTAAGGGCATGGAGAGAATCATTGCTGAAGGAATGGTGGCATTATGCGCAATCAACCCCCCAGGGCCATAGTAAACCGGATTTTCATGGCCGTGACCCTGATCCTGCTGGCCGGGCCGGCCATCACCGCCCCTCCAGCTCTCAGCCAGCCCTCCGGAAACAAAGTTGCTCTGCGCCTTGTCATCAAGGGTGCCATTGGACCGGCCGTTGCCGAATATATCAGCCAAGGAATAGCCCAGGCCAATACAGAAAAGGCGGCCCTGATCATCCTGGAGATGGATACCCCGGGCGGTCTTGACTCTGCCATGCGCCAGATCATCAAGGAAATTCTGGCCTCCCCGGTGCCGGTGGTCTGCTATGTGGCCCCGGCCGGCTCCCGGGCGGCCAGTGCCGGCACCTATATCCTCTATGCCAGCCATGTGGCGGCCATGGCCCCGGCCACCAACCTGGGGGCCGCCACCCCGATGCGCATCGGCACCCTTCCCGGCCGGCAGCCGGATGAGCAGGGCAACGAGGGGAGTACACCGTCTCCAGACACCCTGAAACAAAAAATGATCAATGATGCAGAGGCCTATATCAAGGCCCTGGCCCACCGCCATGGCCGCAATGCCCAGTGGGCAGGCCAGGCAGTGCGCGAGGCGGTCAGCCTTACGGCCGAAGAAGCCCTGGCCGCCGATGTTATTGATCTCCTGGCCCCAAGCCATGCGGATCTGCTGCGCCAGCTTGACAAAAAAGAGGTGCGCCTGGCCGCCGGCGCCACGGTGCTGGCCACCAGCCACCTGACCATCAAAACCTTTGAGCCCACCTGGCGCAACCGATTACTCACCGTCATTACCGACCCCAACATCGCCTATATCCTGCTGCTTATGGGCATATACGGCCTCATTTTCGAGGTCACCCATCCCGGCCTGATCCTGCCCGGGGTGGCCGGGGCCATTGCCCTGCTCCTGGCCCTCTACAGCTTCCAGCTTCTGCCCATCAATTACGCCGGCCTGGCCCTCATTCTGCTGGGCATCTCTTTGATGACTGTCGAGGCCTTTGTCCCCAGCTTCGGGGTTCTGGGTCTGGGGGGCATTATCGCCTTTGTCAGCGGCTCCATCATCCTCATGGACGAGGAAGGCTTTGCCATCTCCCTGACCCTGATCAGCAGCACTGCCCTGGTCTCTGCCGCCTTCCTGTTGGGGGTGATCGGCAAGGTCCTGCAGCTCAGCAGGAAAGGGATGATTACCGGGGGTGAGGAATTAGTGGGCAGCACCGGCGTGGCCCTTACCGATTTTGACGAAACCGGGCGGATCTGGATCCATGGTGAATCATGGCTGGCCAGAAGCAGCCGGCCCATCAAAGAGAAACAGAGAGTACGGGTGACAGGCAAAGAGGGCCTGGAACTGAGAGTGGAACTCAAAGAGGAGGAATCGTGACATGACGATAGACAATCTGGCTCCGTATCTGGCCCCCCTGGCCCTGCTCCTGGGCCTCGTGGTTCTCTCCCTGAAGATCGTCCCGGAATATGAACGGCTGGTGGTCTTTTTCCTGGGTCGCTTCCAGGCGGTCAAGAAACCGGGACTGCGCATTGTTATCCCTGGTCTCCAGCAGGCGATGCGCGTTGACATGCGGATCATCACCATGGATGTCCCCAGCCAGGACGTCATCTCCCGCGACAATGTCACGGTGCGGGTCAACGCGGTTCTCTATTTCCGGGTGGTGGATTCGGAGAAGTCGATCATCCAGGTGGAGGATTATTATAATGCTACCAGCCAGTTAGCCCAGACCACCCTCCGTTCCGTGCTGGGCCAGCATGACCTTGACGAGATGCTGACTGAGCGGGAAAAGATGAACGCGGACCTTCAGGATATCCTTGACAAGCAGACCGATGCCTGGGGCATCAAGGTGACCAATGTGGAGATCAAGCATGTGGATCTCAACGAAAACATGATCCGGGCCATTGCCAGGCAGGCAGAGGCAGAGCGGGAGCGGCGGGCCAAGGTGATCCATGCCGAAGGTGAGTTGCAGGCCTCGGAAAAACTGCTGGCTGCCGCCAATGTCATTTCCGCTAATCCCCAGGCCATGCAGCTTCGCTACCTGCAGACCCTTAACGACATCTCCAACGAAAACGCCTCCACCATTATCTTCCCCCTCCCCCTTGACCTGATCTCTGCCATGCAGGCCAGGAAGGAGTGAGTACCGGGCAGACACCGGGCCGCTGGTCGCCGCCCTCTACCAGGGCCACGATTTGCCCTGAAGGGCTGATGACCTTCTGGCCGCGTCCCTGCTGCTCCCCCCTTGACTCCTTCTCTTGGTCATGGTCGGCGCTCTGAGAACATTGCCGTCTACGGCCTTCTCCTTCTGCGCAAAGAGCAAAAAAGGGTAAGCCGCCCCTTTGATGCAGAATAAAGGAGCATTATCGACAGCGCACCAGGTATGGTATACCCTTCTTCAGCCCACTGCTGATCATTGCTTCCCCCGGGCTGACCACAAAGCAGCTGATGGCCGCGCCATCTCGCCCGGTCAGGCGGCAGTGGTCGTAATTTTCCTGCTGCAGATGGGCTGGCCAGAGGGTGACAAAAAAGCGCCCCCCACCCCTTTGCCCGGAGAGACCATGCCCGAAAGAATCCAGGAGTTGCTCCGCACCAGACAAGAGCTGGAACAGGAGCTGAGAAAAGAGTTCCAGAAGAAGCAGCAGGAGTATGGCTATCAGATAAAAAACAAAAAAGTCTCTTTTGAAAAAGAGATCAAAAAACAACACAGGAGACTGAGCAAAAAAATCCGGTATTACCTGAAAGAGGCGCCCCTGCTGAACATCCTCACCATCCCTTTCATCTGGTCCTGCCTGTTGCCCGCCCTTCTGCTGGACCTGATGGTCTCCCTCTTCCAGCTCATCTGTTTTCCCGTCTACAAGATACCCAAGGTCAAACGCCGCGAATACATCGTCATCGACCGCCACTCCCTGAGCTACCTCAACGTCATTGAAAAAATAAACTGCTTTTATTGCGGTTATTTTAATGGCCTCATCGCCTATATTCAGGAGATCGCCGCCCGCACCGAACAATACTGGTGCCCCGTCAAACATGCCAGGCGCTCCATGGCCCATCACAGCCGGTACAAGAATTTTTTAGATTATGGGGACGGCCACGGCTACCGCCACAACCACAAAAAAGTGCGCCATGATTTCAGCGACCTTGACCCAAAGGAGTGAAGCCGCCAGCCGGGCCGCCGGCGGCCTGACGACCAAAAAATATTGACAGGCCAGACAAAGAAGCTATGGTGGCCACACTTATTCCTCAATCCCCTGTACCTGCATCCATGTTCAGTGAACTGATCCACCTCTATAGCGTTGTCGACCAGGCAGTGACCCAGATACGCCAGCAGTTCACCACAGAGGTCAAATGCGGCCCGGGCTGCGCTGACTGCTGTCATGCCCTTTTTGACGTCTCCGCCATTGAGGCGGCCTATCTGGCCAGCCTGCTGGAGGAGGAAGTGCGGCAGGAATCAAGAGAGGCGGCCACCAAGGCCCTGAATCAGTTCCAGAGGCTCCTGGCAGCTCAAGAAAACCCAGCGGCGGCGCGGATCCGCTGCCCCCTTCTGGGCCCCCAAGAGACCTGCCTCTGCTACCAGGGAAGGCCCATTAACTGCCGAACCTACGGCACTCCCACCGTCATCCAGGGCCAGGCCCATGTCTGCGGCCTCTCCGGCTTCGACAAGGGGCTCTCCTATCCCACCATCCACCTTGAACCCCTCCAGCAGAGCCTTTACCACTCCTCAGTTGCGCTGTTTGGCCCTGATCAGGGGAGCCAGCGTTCTCCCCTGGCCCTGGTGATTCTGGAACCGGGACGATTCCGCCCCTAGAACCCTCTTTTTTTCATTTTGCCTGCCTCTACCTGCTTCTATCCCCCAGGGATCTGATGGTCAGCAGGCCCAGCAGAAGGAGAACCAGGTTGCCCAGAAGAGCCAGGGCCCGGTTTTGCACCAGCCACGGATAGAGCTCAACAAAGGCAAAACGGTGCAGCCTCTTCTGCAGAGGCGTGGCGGTGGGCAGCGGCATCACGATTTCAGAGACAAAATCGCGGCCCACCGTCAGCACCAGGCCATGGTCAAATTGACCATAGGGAGTCGCCGCCCCGCCCCCTGCACCGCTGAGAAGATAGGCGGTCTCCCCTTTCTGGACACGGCCATACCCCTGATCATGGCCGGAAATGACATAATCCACCTTATAGCGACTAAAAAGCGCCTCCAATTGTGCAGACTCCGCTTTTTCGGGGCCGGCTGGGAGCTGGGTGGCCACAGGCAGGAAGACAAAAATATGGCGGTACCGGGGCCCGGCCCCCTGCAGCACCTCTTCCAGAAAAGAGACGTCTGCCAGCGTCCCCCCTGGGTCCGGCTGGCTCCCCAGAGCGACAAAAAGGCAATCCTGGTAGACAAAGGAGAAGAGTGAAGGGCCGAAATCCTCTTTGAAACGGGCGCGGGACAGGGCATCCAGATCATCACTCGGCTCCACAAAAAAGAGCGGAAAGGGCAGGGCAAGATCACCTCTGAGCTGGGCACGCCAATAGGGGTAGCTCTTGGCATACCCATCCCCCAGATGCACGGCAAAGTCCACGGGCTGCTGGCGCAGTTTCCGGGCCAGCAGATCAAAGCGGGCTGTGCCCCCGAAGAGGGCAAAGGAAAACTCCTCTTTGGGGGGCGCCTCTGCCAGCCCCGCACGGATCTCGGCAAAATTACCGACCAGAGGCGGCAACGGTCCCCGGCTTTTTCTTATTGCCAGCACGGCAAATATTTCAAAGCCCATGATTGCCGCCAAAAGCATAATAAAAAGAGTCTTGAGACCTCTGTGCCTGGATCTCCTTTTCTGGCTAAATATCTTTCTCGCCATCGCCTTCTGTGCCCCGCCTATTTTTTTCTGGCTTCCCCATTTGTTTCAGCCGCCAACAGGCCCTGTGGCTGACAACACATTGCATATAATATAGATAAAACCAAGTCCTTCACCACAAAGAGCAGCCGCCGAAGGTCCGGAAAATCTCCTTTTGGAGCAGCCTGCTCATCGTTTTCACCAACATAATTTCTACCACCCTGATCATGAAAAAACTGTTTTTTTCTGGCCAATCCCGTTTCTTCCCCCCGCCGCCCCCCTGCCCTCCTCTCTTTTTGCCATCACATTTCTTGTATAATTCCTTCCGTGTCACTATCTTGAGTCGGTGATTAAGAGTGATTACTCATTCCACGGGACAAGGCTCTTTCCCGGCATCATGACGTGGAACCCAGAAGGATCTTAGAGGTCGCCCGCTGAGGGCAAAGTGCTTTCCGCAAAAAACCAAATAAAAAGGCCCTCTTTTCTTTTGAAAAGAGGGCCTTTTTATTTAGTCATGGCATAGCTGTAAAAAACTACCCGGCAAGGGCCTTCAGCGCAGCCTGATAATCGGGCTCCTGGGTGATCTCAGGGACCTGCTCCGTGTAGATAACCTTGCCCTGGGCATCTATAATGACCACGGCCCTGGACAGGAGACCCGCCAGGGGGCCATCAGTAATGGCCACCCCGTAATCGCGGCCGAAATCTGAACGAAACGCCGACAGCGGCACGACATTATCAAGGCCTTCAGCCGCACAGAAGCGCTCCTGGGCAAAGGGCAGATCAACAGATATGCAGAGGACAATGGTGTTGGCCATGGCACTGGCCTCCTGATTGAAGCGGCGGACAGAGGTGGCGCAGACGGAGGTGTCAATACTGGGGAAGATATTGAGCACCAGGGTTTTGCCGCTGAAATCTTGAGCGCTTTTTTCCGAGAGATCCGTGGCAGTGAGGGTGAAGGCCGGGGCAAGAGTGCCCTTGTCGGGCAAGGCGCCCACGGTCTGACAGGGATTGCCTTCCAAAGTAATTTGAGCCATGAGGACTCCTCCTTGCAGAATTGACACTGCATAAAATGATTATATCTGAGAATAGGGCTTCATGGAGAAGGCGTCAAGAAATGTCCTCATGGCCGCCCCGCCTTTATTGATTCTGATGATACCAATCTGCTGAAACTACAGAATATTATTAGCAGGTTTGGTAACTATTATCAACAATAAAGACACAGAACCACTTCAATCAGGCGCTCCCTACATGCCTGGCACCACACGCCCTGTGCTGGTCGCATTTGCGGTCTGGGTCGCCAGGGAAGATGGCCGGGAAATGCGGCCCGGTGTGGAGGCTGGATCTCCCTACTCGCTCTGGGCCCTCACCAGGAAGATCCCGTAGGTGGCCCGCCAATCAGGCAGAAAGTGGATGATATTGCCCTTGTACTGGTGATGATGGCTGTTGATGGCCACCTCGCGAACGATCTCGGCGTTGATCTGGGCGATGAATTTGCGAAAATCCTTCATGGCAATGACCCGGATGTTGGGGGTGGTGTACCACTCATAGGGCAGATGTTCATTCTTGGGGGCCGTGCCGGTGAACAGCAGCTGCAAACGCCCCCGCCAATGGCTGAAATTTGGAAAGCTGACAATCACCTTTCTGCCGATGACCAGGAGGCTGCGGATCAACTCCTCGGGCCGGTAGACCTGCTGCAGGGTCTGGCTCAGTATCACATAATCAAAATGGTTGGCCGGATAATCAAGGACCTCTTCATTGAAGTTTTCCTGGAGTACGGAAAGGCCGCGGCTGATGCAGGAGGCCGCCTTTTCCCGGTCCGCCTCAATGCCCACCCCCCGCACATTTTTTTGGGACTGGAGAAAGGCGAGGAGGTCGCCGCGACCGCAGCCCAGATCAAGGACCCGGCTGCCCGGCTCAATCCAGGAGGAGATGACCTGCAGGTCAAAACGCATGCCCTGTTCAGCCATTGTTGGCCACCCCACCCAGAAAACCGCGCACCATGTTTGCCAGACGCTCATTTTCCAGCAAAAAGGCATCATGGCCGCAGTCCGCCTCAATCTCACAAAAGCTGACATCAAGCCCCTCTCTCTTTAGGGCGTGGACCATCTCCCGTGACTGATACGTGGGGTAGAGCCAGTCAGAGGTGAAGGAAATCACCAGAAAACGGATATCAGCATCGGCCAGGGCGCCCAGGGAGCCCTGGTCACTGCCGGTGAGATCAAAATAATCAGCAGCCTTGGTGAGATAGAGCAGGGAATTGGCGTCAAAGCGGCGCACAAACTTGGTTCCCTGGTGGTGCAGATAGCTTTCCACCTGAAAGTCGCTTTCAAAATGAAAGGAAAAGCCCTGGCGTCCCTGGAGGCGGCGGCCAAATTTGCGGCGCATGGCCTGGTCAGAGAGATAGGTGACATGGCCGATCATCCGGGCCACTGCCAGACCCAGTTCAGGAGGGGTGTCGCCATACTCGCCCATATTCCATTTGGGATCAGCCATAATGGCCTGGCGGGCAATTTCATTAAAGGCAATGGCCTGGGCGGAGTGGCGCATGGTGGTGGCCAGGGGAATGGCGGCGCGCACCCGGTGCGGGTAGCTGACACACCACTGCAGGGCCTGCATGCCCCCCACGGAGCCGCCGATCACGGCCAGGAGCTTGCTGATCTCAAGATGGTCGATGAGGGCCTTCTGGGCCCGCACCATATCACCGATGGTCACCACCGGAAACGCGAGGCCGTAGGGGGCCTTGGTGGCTGGATTCAGGGAACAGGGGCCGGTGGATCCCCGGCAGCTGCCCAGGATATTGGTGCAGATCACATAATATCGATCCGTATCAATGGCCTTGCCCGGCCCCACCATGGTCTCCCACCAGCCGGGCAGGGCAGCTGCGCCGGGCAGACCGGGATGGGAGGCGACATGGGAATCGCCGGTAAAGGCGTGGAGGATAAGGATGGCATTATCCCGGGCGGCGCTGAGGCGGCCATAGGTCTCATAGGCCAGGGTCACCGGGCCCAATCTGCTGCCGCAGTCAAGTTCCAGGCCCGGACCATGGGCACCAAAGGTGAAATATTTCCGGCCGCTCTCGTCCACCTCCCCCACCCTTATCTGCAACCAGCCAGGGCCTGATCCAGATCCGCCAGGATATCGTCAATATTTTCAATGCCAATGGAAAGGCGCACCATGGATTCGGAGAGGCCTGCAGCCTCAAGCTGCTCCCCACTAAGTTGGGAGTGGGTGGTGGTGGCCGGATGAATGGCCAGGGATTTGGCATCACCGACATTGGCCAGGTGGGAAAAGAGGTTGAGCCCCTCAATGAACCTCTGGCCTGCCAGCCGCCCTCCCTTGACCCCAAAGGCCACCATACCGCCGAAACCGTTGTGCAGATATTTCTGGGCCAGAGCGCTGCTGGCCAGGCCGGGATAGTTCACCCACTCCACCTCCGCATGGCTGCTGAGGTAGTCGGCAACCCGCATGGCATTGGCGCAATGGCGCTCCATGCGCAGAGCCAGGGTCTCGATGCCCTGCAGAAAATACCAGGCATTGTCCGGCGAGATGCAGGCCCCCAGGTTACGCAGGGCAACCAGCCGCATGCGCAGGGCAAAGGCCACCGGCTGGAGCTCACCCAGGTCATGGCCAAAACGCAGACCGTGGTAGCTGGGGTCAGGCTCATTGTAGAGGCTGAATTTGGGATCAGTCCAATCAAAGGAGCCGCCATCAACGACAATGCCGCCAATGGCCACGCCATGGCCCCCCATCCATTTGGTGAGGGAGTGGACCACGATATCAGCGCCATGCTCCAGGGGCCGCAGCAGACAGGGCGGTGTAAAGGTGGCATCAACGATAAGGGGCAGATGATGCTCCTTGGCCACCTTGCTCACCGCTTCCAGATCCGTCATTTCCAGGCCGGGGTTGCCGATGGTCTCACAATAGATCGCCCTGGTCCGCTCCGTAATGGCGGCAGCAAAATTGGCCGGATCCGCCGGATCCACCAGACGCACCTTAATGCCGAACTGAGGCAGAATAGTGCTGAACTGGGTATAGGTGCCGCCGTAGAGATTATTGGCCGCCACCACCTCATCACCCTGGCTGCAGATATTGATAATGGCATAGAAGATGGCAGAGGTCCCTGAAGAAAGGGCCAGGGCAGCAGCGCCGCCTTCCAGGGCAGCCACCCTCTTTTCCAGGACATCCTGGGTGGGATTCATAAGCCGCGAATAGATATTCCCCATTTCCTTCAAGGCAAAAAGATTGGCCGCATGCTCGGTATCCCGAAAGAGATAGGAACTGGTGCGATAGACAGGCACCCCCCGCGACAGGGTATCCTTATCCACAATGTGACCGGCATGCAGAGCCAGGGTCTCGAATTTGAAATGTGCCATCTCCCACCCTCACCTCTAGACCAAAAACAGCTATAATGGACCGGCGGGCTTGATCACCGGCCCCTGAAACAACAAGAATGCCTTTTAGAAGAAAACATTTAAACCCTTTATGTCAACAAATCTCCTTTTACTACAGAAGAGAAGAAACAAGCGACCCCTTTCTCCTGCAAAAACCGTTGGATCCGGGCCTGCAGCTCCTGACGCTCCTCAGGGCCATATTCCGCATCCTGAAGAGCCGCCTCAGCCCAAGGCTGATCCAGCACGGGCAAGGGGGAAATTCGTATTGCCGGCGCCCCTTGCTCCCTTATGTTCCTTAGGAAAAAATAAAAAAGGGGTTTTGCCGTTACGACAAAACCCCTTTCATCATACATCCTTAAAAAAAACGCGTCCCTAAAAAGGCTGCATCACCCAGATACCGCAGGGGCAGGTGTCGGCACAGAAGCCGCAGGCAATGCATTTATCATCATCAGAGACGTAGCGGAAGGTGCCGTCAGGCAGCTTTTCGCGGCTGATGGCCTGCTCCGGACAGATGGTCTCACAGAGATGGCAATCACGGCACGTACCGCAGCTCATGCAGCGCTCAGCCTCGCCCGCCTCGGAACCGCCACATTGATCCGGGGCATAATGGGCATGGGTCAGTCTCTCCTGGGGAATAAGCTCCTTGCCAAAAGATTGCCATTCCTCCCCCTTGAACTCGGCCAACAGGGCCTCTGCCGTATTCTTGCCGGCCCCCAGAGCGTTGGTGGCCAGTCCCGGCCGTTCCACGTCACCAATGGCTGAGATCTTGGGGTCAGAGGTGCGGCCCGCGGCATTACACTTGATCCAGCCAGCGCCAGCCACCGTAATCACCTCCACCGAGTCGGGCAGGAATTTCAAGGCAGGCACGTCGCCGATGGAAATAATCACGGTCTGGGCCGGAATGAGGTGGCCGGCTGCATCAATCAGCCCTTCTTCCGTAACCTCCTTGGTCTGCACCGGCCACTTAAACTGGGCGCCCAGAGCCTCGGCCGCGGCCCTCTCCTTACCAAAGGCCAGGGGCTTCTGGATATCCACCAGGGTTACCTGCTCGGCCCCCAGCTTGTAGGCATCACAGGCCACATCGCAACCCACATTACCGGCACCGATGACCACCACCTGCTTGCCCACCTCAGGGGGGGTGTCACTCTTGGCATCTTTCAGGAAGTCAAGGGCCGGGATCACCCGCTCATGGCCTGGAAAGGGAATGGTGCGGGGCTGATGGGTACCAACCGCGATGATGACATGGTCAAAATCATTCTTAATCTCCGCAAACTTCTCCTTGGTCATGGCAACGCCGAAGTTGACGTGGATATTCTCCATGGAGAGGAAGCGCGCAACCTCTGCCTCCCAGATGGCCCGGGGCATACGTTCCCAGGGAATAACCTGGGCCAGCTTGCCGCCGAGCCTGCTGTCACGCTCAAAGATATGGGCCTCCACACCGGCCTTGGCCAACTGCCAGGCCGCGTTCATACCGGCAGGACCGCCACCAATGATGGCCACCTTCTTGCCCAGAGAGGGTGCCGGCTTGGGGGCAGGATGGTCCTTGGCGGCCCGGCCCAGCATCTGGACGTCGATCTTCTCATCCACCTTCTGGCGCGAGCAGTTCTGCATGCAGAGATTGGGGCAGATATGGCCGCAGATGGTGGCCGGCAGCGGCGTATATTCCATCAACATCTCATACGCCTCTCTGCCCTTGCCCTCCCGCATCAGCCGCAGACGGTCGATGGTGGGAATGTGAACCGGGCAGTAATAGGCGCAGGGTGCCGCCTTGTCGCGGTTGGCCCAGAAGGGCTTCTTGCGACGCAGATCACCCGGCTCCACCATGCCGATCACGGAACGATCCAGGCCGGGGGCCAGATCGCGAATGGGATCACCTCCCCCGAAGCCGGGGTTCCAGATCTTCTGCTTAAACTCCTCCATGGACATGGGCTTGGTGTTCATCAGGGCCCGTTCCTGGGGAGGAATGGCGATCAGCATGGACCATTGGTCACGGATGGCGAGCTCCTCAAGGAGATCGGAACGATCGATGGCTTCAAGATAGCCGGGCAGACGCTCAAGCAGCCACTGCCACTGCTCGTCATCAGGCAGGATGGCCTTGACATTGATCTGGGAGTAGGAACCGTCGATCTTGCCCCGGAAATAGATGGAACCGCCCACCATGCCCACGCAGGGCCGGTAGCCCAGGATGTTCTCCGGGTTCTTGGCCTCCACGCCGCAGACCACGGCAATGCCGCCGCAGTTGAACTCGGCAAAGGAGTCGCCGCAGGAACCGAGGACCCAGAGCTCAGGCCGGTTATAGGCAGGATTCCACTTGGTCATGGTGAGGCCGCGGGCCCCAATGGAACCGGCAATCTGCACCTTACCCTCGGCCATGGCATTACAGACGCCGTTGGTGGCCTCACCCTTGACCGTGATCTCGGCGCCGATATTCAACCAGCCCACATCGTCCGCAGCCGGGCCGTTACAGACGATCTTGGTACCGGGCATGCCCATGCAGCCCAGACGCTGACCACAGGGGCCGTTGACCTCAATGGCAACGGGCTCCCCCCCCGAATTGAGGCGACCGCCGACATTATGCTGACCATAGGTCTCAAGAACCAGATTACGGGATTTGGTGAAGGCCTCCTGCACCAGTCCATCGAAGATCTGGGTGCTGAGCCGCCGGCCGTTTTCATCCACTCCCTTTACTGTTATTTTCTTACTCATCTTAAAATTCCTTTAGTGACTTACCCCAGAAAGGCTGCCTTAAAAAACAAACAATTTGAAAACTTGTTTTGCAACTATTGACGTACACCTACTGCCAAGTCACTTATCCTTTCCACTTCAGGCGGGTTAGCAAACATAACGGATACTGAGTCGATCAGCTGCGTCCTTGTCAGCAATGCCCAGGGCATCGGACATACCAATGGGCAGACTCTGGGACCGACCCAAGGGCGCCATCACCTTTTTCATCTCAATCTGGATGGCCTGGAAGGTCTCCACCACACGCTGGGCCACGTCATCGGAATCAAGACGGCGATAGATTTTGGGATTCTGGCTGGTAATACCCTTGGGACAGATGCCCAGATTGCAGACGTTACAACGGTTACGCTCCGAGCCGAGACAACCGGCCGCTGACTGCATGATGAATTTGCCGATATGGACCCCGGAGGCCCCCAGCATGATCAAGGCCAGGGCGTTCTGCACCACGTTGCCGGTCTTGCCCACACCGCCGGCGGCAAAGATGGGGATCTCATTCTGCTTGCCCTGCTTGCACAGATCAAGGTAGCAGTCGCGGACATTGGAGGCGATGGGGTGGCCGGTGGCGTTTAGAGAAATGTCATAGGCCGCGCCGGTTCCGCCGTCAATGCCGTCGATGAGCAGGCCCGAGGCATAGGGATTGCGGACCAGGTTGTTGAGCACTGCTTTGGCCGAGGTGGAACCGGAGATCTTGGGATAGACCGGCACCTTGAAGTTCCAGGCCATGGACATGGACTGGATCATCTTCATCACCGACTCCTCAATGGAATAGAGGGTCTGGTGTACCGGCGGGCTGGGCAGATCAACACCCTCGGGCACCCCGCGCAGACGGGCAATGAGCTTGGAGACCTTGAACCACTGGAGCAGACCGCCGTCACCTGGCTTGGCCCCCTGGCCGTACTTGATCTCAATGGCGGCCGGATCGCACTGCATCTCAGGAATGGCGCGGATGATCTCGTCCCAGCCGAAATAGCCGGAGGCGATCTGCAGAATGATATATTTGAGGAAAGGGCTTCTGAGAACCCAGGGCGGGCAGCCCCCCTCACCGGTGGCCATGAGCACCGGAATGCCCAGCACCTCATTGCAATAGGCCACCCCTTGCAGAAGACCCAGCCACATATTGGGTGACAGGGCACCAAAGGACATGGAGCCGATGATAATGGGAAAGACCTCACGCACCGGCGGAATCCACTCACCGCTCATCTTGCGCCTGACATACTCCTCAGGAGGAAGGACGCGGCCCAGCAGGGTATTATAGGAAAACTCATGGCGGCCGGCATCAAGGGCCGGATCCGTGAGCATGGAGATCCGGTTGAAGATAATGCGGTCCAGGAGACTGGCCCCCGGTTCGTTACGGCGGCCGCCCCGTTTGGGGGCATCACCGCCGGCCGTGGCCAGGAAACGGTAGCGATCATTTTCATTAAAGACCGGGGCGATGGCCTCATTGGGGCAGACCATGGCGCAGGATCCGCAGCCGATGCAGCGCCGCCCGACATCGGTCCGCTGCCGGATACCCACGAAGGTCTGAAAAGAGCTGCCCCGTTCCGAGGAGCTCAAGACAATCTTGGGCATGCGTTTCCGCATATAGGTCAATTTAAGGGTATTCACCGGGCAGACCGCCGCACATTTACCACAGAGGGTGCAGCGCTCTTCGCGATGATGAATAATCCAGGGCAGGTCGTTGGGACTTAAGCTGCCTGGTTGAGAGGAAATTGATCGAATTGAGACCATATCTCGAGCTCCTGTCTATCTGGAGGGATAACAACTGTGTGTTCACGCATGGGCTGGAAGTCTTTGGAGCGATCCCGATCCGGGATCATGGCATCCACACCGCATATTTCAGAGGCCACGGCCCACTCGCCTGGCTTACCACCCACCGTAGCCGGCCGCAGCTTCTTGGCGTCCATAACCAGCAGGCAGGTCTCATCGGACAGGGACCCGATCACCGCATTGGGGCCATCGATAATGAAGCGACGGCAGACATTGCGCAGCCCCAGGAGAAAGTCGCCCTGGGGATGCGCCGCAAGCTGCTGGTTGTTCAGAGGGGTCATGACATGCTTATAGGCCTGCAGGGGCAGCTTCAGCTGCTTGGTGACATAGTGCAGGATATGGGCAAAGACCTCCGAGTCAGACTGATAGCCCATGTAGCCGGGAAACCCCTTGCCGGAGAGCCAATCCCTGATGGGCACAAAGGCGCTGTTTTCCCCATTGGTCATGGTGGCCACACCCTGAATGAAGAAGGGATGGCAGGCGTAGAGGTTAATGCCGTAGTTGGTGTTCTGGCGACCTTGAGCGAAACAGATGCGGGATTTGATCCGATCATTGTTCAGGCTGAAGGCCTGACCGATCCCCAGGGGCCAGCCCACCTCTTTGATCATGGCCACATCAGGCCACAGAGAGAAGGCCGTGAGATCATCACCATGGGCCGCACCATCAAGGCGCAGACCGAGGCGGGTCATCATCAACTCATGGTCAACCTCTTCCTGGGAAAGACGGGCCCAGGCCTTGGGCTGACTGTAAACCCGGAGAACATACTTATGCCGATCCTGCGCCTCAATCATGGAGCGTTTGACCTCGAACTCATGATCATACTTCAGCTCGAAGCCCTTGTTGTCCATGATCTCATTGAGACGATGCAGGGCCGCAGGGGTATGGGCAATTCCCGACAGGATGGGATCTCCAGCCTGATATCTGTAGTCCGCAAATTCCAGACCACGAAGCAATAAACCGAGACCGCTGCCGTCGTATCCCTCCTGCATGGATTCCATGGCCTCCAAGACGGTAAAGGGGGAGAACGGCTGACTCGCGGTTTTCATAGCTAACCGGCACATAGGGTACTCCTTTTATATTTAACTGCTCACATCTGTTATTTGACAGAGAACACCACTGCCAGCAAACCGCTGTGGCGTCTTGAGATATTGACCTATTGCCACAGGCATTTTCCACCCCAGAAGGGCATTTTGCAGGGGTTTTAGCTACTCCACCCGGGCCTCATTGTCAAGGGCAAGAGGCCTTTTTGCTACGGCAAAGAGGCCTCTTGCAACATCTTTTCATTAGCGCAAATCTCAGCAAAAGCAATTTAAAAAAGAATGCGATGCTCTATTTCTGCCCCTGCTTCTCTCCCTGGGACATCACTCGAATCAAATCCGCCTTGCCGATGACACCCACCAGGGTGTCACCCCGAAGAACAGGCAGGGTGTGCACCCCTTGTTCAGAGATCAGACTGGCAATATCTTCAAGAGCTGCATCTTCATCCACAGTGAACAGCTGCTCTGAACAGATATCCCGCACCCGGGAGCCGGTCATCTTCTTGATCTCCTTTTCAAAGGTCTTGGCACTCTCCAGAAAGATAACCGAGTCAAGAAAGGAAACCATGGTGGGGATGTGCAGCTTCTTGTTCTGATCAACAAGATCGTTTTCAGTGACCACTCCCACCACCTTGCCCTCATCATCCACCACAGGCACGCCGCTGATCTTGTTCTCCCAAAGAAGAGAGGCGAGTTCCTGGACCGGCATATCAAGATGGGCAACCTTTACCTCGCGGCTCATAATGTCCTTGGCTTTTTTCATATTTTTTCTCCGTTAATTTGAGTGGCTCCAAGCCGACACCGCACTCTTATGAGCTGTCTGCAGGTGGTGGCGCACGGCCATGGGGCTCTTATTGCACATCTTGCTGCGGCAATGGCGAACAAATCCCTGGCCACGATTTTACGACCTATCATAACAGAAAATCCGCTGCCGGGAATCTATTCCGCCCTTATCTCCACGGCAACACCAAACAAAAGAGCAGCAGGCGAAGCCCTGCAACCCTCAGTAAACCTGTACAGCTCTCGGCGCCAACATGCAGAGTGCCCTCTCCCTTTATTCTTGACAAAAAAACCCATGCCGAATAGGAATTTATCTTCTAGAGAGGCGAAAACAAGGCTTTTTTGAGACTACCGCAGCCCCTTACCCACTCCGCAGAGCAGACAATATTGCCGAGCCTGAAATAACCGCAAGCACACACCATGACATCCTTATTGACCTTCCCCAAAGGCGGCATCCACCCCCCGGAATTAAAAAAATTCACCGCTGCTCTTGCTGTTGAGGTGATGCCGGCGGCAGATGAACTGGAAATTATTCTCGGTCAGCATATTGGTGCCCCCTGCACAGCCACTGTGGAAAAAACGGCTGCCATCCAGGAAGGTGACCTGATCGGCGAGGT
>JAVLBA010000080.1:0-9734 GCA_031581485.1 Desulfurivibrionaceae bacterium
CTGGGGGCTATCGGTGTTGAAATGGCCCAGGCACTGTCACGTCTTGGCGTTGAGGTTCACGCATTCAACCATAGTGATCGGCTGGCAGGCGTTTCTGATCCCAAAGTCGGTGCCTGTCTGCAGGATACTTTAAGTTCAGAGATGAGCCTTTATATCGGCGATGAAGTTGAACTCAGTGCGACGAGCGACGGCGTCCGGGTGCAGGCCGGCTCCGTCGAGCTGGAGGTGGAAAAGGTGCTCGTGGCGATAGGGCGCAAGCCGAATCTTGATGCACTAAAGCTGGCGGAGCTGGGTATCGAACTTGATGAGCGCGGCGTGCCGCCGTTCGATTCCAAAACCATGCAAATTGCCGATCTGCCGATATTTATCGCCGGTGATGTGAATGGCCACCTCGGTTTGCTGCATGAAGCTGCGGACGAAGGGTTCATCGCCGGTGTCAACGCCGTAAGCGATGAGTTGACCTGCTTTGAACGCCGGACGCCGCTGGCTATTGTCTTCTCCGATCCCGGGATTGCAGTGGTTGGTCAGCGCTTCAGCAGCCTCGATCAGGAGCAATGTCTGATCGGCAGTGTCGATTTCGCCAGGCAGGGGCGCGCGCTGACCGCCCAACGTAACAAGGGCGTGCTGCGCATCTATGCCACCCGTGATGACGCCCGCCTCCTTGGTGCTGAGATGTGCGCCCCTGCTGCTGAGCACATGGCTCACCTACTTGCTCTGGCCATTCAGCGTGGACTGACCGTCCATGATCTGCTGGCCATGCCGTTCTATCATCCGGTCCTGGAGGAGGGGCTGCGTAGCGCCTTGCGTGAGATCGCCAAGCAATCGAAGGGTGGCGGACCTGACCTCAGCGCGTGTGAAGAATACCAGACCGAGGCACTCGATTGATTTTCTTTAAAACCATCTTCTTTTCAGCAAGCAGCCTGGGACATTAATAGATGCATACTCCTCTTACCCGTGAAGAAGACGGTGATATTCTGCTGATTTTACATTTAGCTCTTCGTAAAGCCGTAGCAAAACATCAGGCCAGTCGCCTGGAATTGTTCTACCAATTGCAATTTCCAGATAGTGCTGCAGCGCATGAACCGAGAGAAAAGCTTCTTCAAGGGCTGGATGTCATACCCAGTCTCGAAAAAGTTATGACTGAGGTTGTTGTAGAACACCCTTTGTTCCAGGAAGTGAGCTCCCGTCAGGGTGACCTGCTGGCACAAGTACAGCCTGTGTTGTCGGCTGCTGCCGAAGGGCAATTGAATGCCAGTTTATTTCGCCCCTTGATAAAGGCAATGCAGCGCTTGGACATTGCCATCAACCGTTTTGATATGGCAATTACCGCTTCGCTTACCGATGTTGACGAACTAACCGGCTTACTGAATCGAACGGCGATGGATCGCGATCTCAAGCGAGAGCTTGCACAGGCAAAGCGCACGAAAAAATCGCTGTGCCTTGCTATGGTCGATGCCGACCATTTCAAAAAGGTTAACGATGATTATGGTCATGGTTTTGGCGATACGGTTCTGGAGGAGTTGGCAGAGCGTTTTGAAAGGAGTCTCCGTCCACGTGATCGCATCTATCGTTATGGTGGAGAAGAGTTCCTGGTTGCCCTTCCTGATACCGCATTACAGCAGGCTGAAAAGGTTATGGAGCGCATACGGATCCGGTGTTCCGAACAGCCTATCATTGAAGAGGACATCAGTGTCACGCAAACCGTCTCGATCGGACTGACCGAAGTGAATATTGATGAAGAGATTGATATCGCAATAGAGCGTGCCGACGAGGCCTTGTATCAGGTAAAACAATCCGGGCGCAACCGGCTGGTTTCGTCGCCCACGACTGATCATGGATGAGGAGGCTTTCGAGGATAACTGAAATGTCGGCAAAGCCAACTAATTCAAATCCGAATGTGGGAACCGAACCGGCGTCCAAAAACCGGATTCGAAGTTGTTGCGGCTCGACGCCAGGTATCCGGTTTTACTGCAAACCCGTCACCCGCGTCCTGTGCCGGGAAATCAGGGGAGAAAATCGTTTCTCTGGTCGGGCTGGTGGGAAATGGTTGTGTGAGATGACATCGGCGTTTATTATCAAGGAGTTACGAGGAGCGCGGGCTGTGAGACTGTTTTGCGGTAGGTTGGCGTTCCCTCCACCATTTCATAGTTCGGTAACATCCGGTAAAAGTTAAAACCCCGAGGCCAGTAAGGCTTTCGGGGTTTTTCTTTGTCCGGTGTTGTCCGGTAAAGTCTGTTTACCCCTTTCTGGCGAATTACGACAGGACCAAGCAGGCCATTCAGGAAATCCCCGATCGAGGGAACCTAGTCGTCGCTCTCCGACTTGCTGCTGTTCGAGCTGGATCAGGTCCATTTTGAAGCTGAAAAGAACGATATGGAGCCTGAAAATACCCCTTAGCGGATATTAATTTCAGAAATTTAAAAAAGATAGTGTGACCCGACCCCAAGGAAAATATTCAATTCACAATATATTTCAGGGAAATATTAGTCATCGCCTGCTCACTTATCTATCGAGGACCGCTATCGATTATGTCATAATCATTTTTGTTGTCTGTGTCGTACTTCTGGCACTTAACCATCTGCCGATGCTGACGGAACCCCTGGTGGCGCTGAAACGCATTGTGATTCTGGCGCTTCCGGCTTCCATGGGCGTGGTGGTTGTTGACAGCTTCGGCAAGGAGTAATCACTGGAATATGAGCCACATAACGTGCACCAGAAGGTAAAGGCAAACATGAAAGAGAAGGGCTTGTCAGGTTCGGATGATTGCGTGTCGACGCCACTTTGGGAGTGCGTACCTCTCTCTGATTATCTCGTGCCCACGCCCCCGGTGGATAAAGTTGCGGTTGGTCTATGGTCGTCAATTGCTGATCGTTCTGGCTGCCGTTTTCACGGCAGTACCGCTGCTGATCGAGCCGGCGTTACAATACATGGTAGCCATACTGGGTTCGCTTGGACTGGCCCTTGGATTTGCGCTCAAGGATTACGCCAGCGACCTGATTGCCGGTATCGTCGCTATTGGCGAGTTCAATTACCGCAATGGCGACTGGGTTCAGCTGGGCGAGGTCTATGGTGAAGTGCGTCATGTCGGCTTGCCCAGCGTCGAGATTGTAACGCCGGACGACAGCAGGGTTCTGGTGCCCCACAGCTTTCTAGGGAACAAACCGGTCATTAACGCCAATAATGGCGATGCGCGGCTGCAATGTATTGCTGATTTCTATCTGCACCCCCAGCATAACGCGCAACAGGTGCGCAAGGCTTTGGAAGACGTGGCCTTGACGAGCCCTTATCTCTATTTTGATGATCCGGTTGCGGTGATTGTCAAGGAAGAGTCGTGGGGAACGCACTATTGCCTGAAGGCTTATCAGGTCGAGGCGGGGCAGCAGTTTCGTTTCCGCACTGACATGACGGTGCGAGGCAAGGCGGAGCTACTCGATTCAGGCTTACAGTTTTCGGCCACCAGCGCGATGCCGGCAAATAAGAGTTGAATTTGTCAAAGGGGTAATGTTGCTATATTCATCAGAGAATAATTTACAGGCTTTTGGGTGCCGCATGGGGAGATTTGATGGCTAATGCATTCCACAGACACCAGAACATTCCCTGACCACGGCCAGAGTTCCAGCAAGCAGGCGGATGTAATCTGTGCGGACCTTCTGAAATCAACATGATTCCAGGAAAAGATTAACCTGACTGGCCTAAAGTGTCTGTTTGGCCGGTTAATCAGCTGAAGGATCATTATTGAATGCCAAAAATTGAAAAAGGAAAGTCCAGGAAGAGACTGGAACGACTGGCCTGGTATCTTGACAGCTCAATTAAAATTCCAGGCCTCAATGCCCGTTTTGGTATTGACGGATTGCTTGGCCTTATTCCGGGGGTTGGCGATACGATCGGAGCTCTGATTTCCAGTGTGGTGATTTCAGAAGCGGCACGCCTGGGCGCCCCGAAAGTTCTGCTGCTGAAAATGGCCTTCAATGTTGCCCTTGATGCTCTTGTCGGTACCGTTCCGGTGCTTGGCGATCTGTTCGATTTTGTCTGGAAAGCGAACCAGCGCAACGTGCAACTGCTCAACAGCTACCTTGACAGGCCACGGGAAACGGTGGTCGCCAGTCGATGGTTTGTCTGGGGGCTCGTTGCGGTGCTGGTCGGATTGGTATTTTCAGTCGGTATGCTCGGTTTTGTTTTGCTCCGGGCTTTGTTGAACGTGGCCGCAGGGAGCTGATTTTTTACAATAGCTGAAAAGATAAGGACAAAGACGATGGATCTGTTTCGAATTTTGATTGCGATTCTGTTGCCGCCTCTCGGTGTTTTTCTGCAGGTAGGGCTTGGCGGGGCTTTCTGGTTGAATATCCTCTTGACACTCTTGGGGTATATCCCCGGTATTGTGCATGCGGTCTGGATTATCGCCAAGCGCTGAAGCCGGACAGCAGCCTGCTTAACTTAAGACTGAAGAGTGCCTTTTCAGGCCGGTTTAAATACGTAATGGGCACGGAACGCTCAGTCGAAGGAAAATCAAGGAGTTGCCATGAAATCCATCAAACTGACGTTGCTTCTGGTCCTGGTTGTGGCCCTGGCGGCCCTTGTGTTCCAGAATCAGGAGCCCTGGGAAGTTCGCTTTCTTTGGCTGAGCGGAGATGTGCCGGGAATTATTCTGTTGTTCCTGACTGCGGTCGCGGGCTTTGTCGCGGGAATCACGGTGGCACTGTTGATGAGGCGCGATGCAAAACAGCAACACTAACGCCTATCCATTTGTTATTTCACCGCCCGTCAGCGAAAAACTGGGTTACGTGCAGCGGATCGTCCACGATTCCATAGCATAAAATCAACATGTGAATGAAAGGAGCAAAACGATGACAAATGAAGGTTACCATGAGCCTGTTGAAGAACTGAGTGCAGAAGCCCGCGACATGCACCGGGCGATTGTCTCGCTGATGGAAGAATTGGAAGCAGTCGACTGGTACAACCAGCGCGTCGATACCTGCAAAGACGCCGAGCTCAAATCCATCCTCCAGCACAACGCGGACGAGGAGAAAGAGCACGCTGCGATGCTGCTGGAGTGGATTCGTCGCCGCGACTCTGGGTTCGACAAGGAATTACGTGACTGGCTGTTCACCGACAAAAAGCTCGACCACTGAGGAACGGAGCGAGCATGAGCACGAAACTCGACGTCATCGTCATCGGTGCCGGTTCGGTGGGCCTTGCTGTTGCCGCTGGTGTGGCCGTTATGAGCGGCGGTCTGGTCCGGTGAGGGCCTTGCGCTGGAAAAGTGAGCCGGCCAGGGCGTGTATCGTTCAAAGTGGTGCCATCCCGGCAATAATGATGATGCTGCGCAATGCCTGTCTGGAGCGGATGCAGTGACCGGGGAGAGCAGAGTAAAACGATGGCTGCTGAGACTGTCAATGGCCGTCGGGTCGGGCTTTGTCGTCCTGATCGCTTGGCTGTGGTTCAGTCTGTTCAGCCCCTGGGGGTATGTTCTGCCCCCTGGACTGTCACCGGTAGAGCCGGCGACGCTGCACCGGGTGTTCACCTATGGCACGCTGCGTGTGCCTGTTGTGCGCTGGCTGGTCATTGGCCGCTCCCCACCCGTACAGCCGGCGACGTTGCCCGACTTTCGCAAGCAAGGCTTGAACCTGATACCACAGGCAGGCGCACACACCCCGGGAGAGGTTTTTTTGGTCGACGCCGATGAGCTGCGTCGGATCGATCGCTATGAGCGCCTAGGTCTGCGCTATCAACGCAGCATGCTGACCCTGGAGTCGGGTGAGACAGCCTGGGTCTACACTCGACTGGACAACAACCAAAAATAACGGAGCCATATAACACATGCCATCGTCAAACACCGAGCTGAAACAATCGCCCTGGCAGCAAAACACTGAGGGCCAAACCCGGCGCGTGGGAGTTGAACTCGAAATGATCGGGCTCGATCTCGATACACTGGCCGAGCTGGTTGCCCGTTTTCTTGACCTCGATATGACATCGGACGGACGTTACGAGCGCCGATTACAGGGTGATCCGGCGGGTGACTGGGTGGTCGAACTGGACTATGAGCTGCTCAAAAAGCTCGGCCGCGAGGAGCGCGGAGACAAGACGCTTGCCGATCAGATGAACCAGTCAGCCGAAGAAGTGCTTGCCTGGGCCGCCGAGACACTTGTTCCGCTGGAGATCATTGGTCCACCGCTGCCCCTGGATCGGCTGGAGGAGGTCGAAGCACTGATCACCCACCTTCGTGAAGCGGGTGCAAAGGGCACCTCGGACAGCGCGGTCAATGCCTTCGGCATGCAACTCAACCCCGAATTGCCGAGTCATGAAGCCAGAATGATCACCGCCAGCCTCAAAGCATTTATGTGCCTGTACGACTGGCTGTTCGTGCGCGCCGACATCGATCTCACACGCCGGGTGACCAGCTATGTCGACCCCTTCCCGACTGACTACGTGAAGAAGCTGCTGGCTGCTGATTACTGGCCCGAGCTTGCGACACTGATTGACGACTATCTCGCCGACAATCCAACCCGCAATCGCGCACTCGACATGTTACCACTGTTCATGTTCCTGGATGAGGAGAGAGTCCGCGCTACTGCGGATGACGCGTTGATCAAGGCCCGGCCTACCTTCCATTACCGCCTGCCGGATTGCAAAATCGACAAGCCCGACTGGGGACTTTATGTGGCATGGAACGACTGGGTCGAGGTCGAGCGCCTGGCTGCGGATGAAGACCGTCTGCAGGCCTGCTGCGAAGCTTATCTCAAGTTCCTTGACAGCCCGCTCAAGCGGATGTTCAGCAAATGGGCCACATCCGTGGAGACAGAATGGCTCCACCGGTAATCGCCATAACGGGGCCGATGCGTGGCGCCTTTGGCCCCCGTATGCTGGTGGCGCTGGCAGTTCGCTTGTATGGTGGACGGCCATTGCAATTACGGCCGGG
Source organism: Desulfurivibrionaceae bacterium (assembly GCA_031581485.1). Lineage (GTDB taxonomy): Bacteria > Desulfobacterota > Desulfobulbia > Desulfobulbales > SURF-16 > BM506. The sequence goes on from JAVLBA010000080.1 coordinate 6,917, forward strand.
CGACGAAGATAAGGGCTACAAGTACGATGGCGTGGTGGTCACCGGTGGTCACGATATCGAGCCGGTGCTTTATGCTGCGGAACCCGAAATCGAACCCAACTATGATACCGCACGCGACGCTCTGGAAACTGCCGTAATTGATGATGCGCTCACACGGGGGCTTCCCCTGCTCGGCATCTGCCGGGGCGCCCAACTGCTGAATGTCTGTCGTGGTGGCACGTTATACCAGGAGCTACGCTCGCAACGCCGGAAAACATCCAATCGGTGGACGGTGCTACCGCTCAAGACGCTGTGTTTCACGGATGCGCCGGATACCCGGAACAGCTTTCTGGCGACCCTCTTTGGAGCTGAACGCTCACGCATCAACAGCCTGCACAATCAGGGCATTGATCGCGTTGGCGAGGGGTTGATTGTCACCGGACGGGACCTGGACGGCATCGTGCAGGCCATTGAAGACCCTTTTCAGGAGTTTCTGCTTGGCGTGCAATGGCACCCAGAGTTTCTTCTTTACTTGAAAAACCAGCGCGCACTATTTCGTGAGCTGGTGGCTTGCGCACAAAGGCAAGTTATTGATGCGCAATAAAGATTTGTACCCGGTATGCGATCAGCAAGGCGGCAGAGCTTCAATCGGTTTTTAGATAATAACTCAAAAGTGGAGTACCCATGCATACCGCTACACTGATGTTGATCATTCTATGCGCCGGGCTTGCCAGCCAATGGCTGGCCTGGTGGCTTCGTCTACCGGCGATTATTGTTCTGATCACTTCGGGCCTGTTGCTGGGGCCTGTGAGCGGCATCATCGAGCTGGGGTTATCACAAGCTGAACTGGCAGAGCTCATCGGTCTGGGTGTCGCCATTATCCTGTTTGAAGGCGGCATGGATCTGAAGCTTGGCGAGGTCCGCCGCGTCGGTCATGGTGTCCGTCGTCTGACGATCCTCGGTCCACCGCTGGCCTGGATATTAGGCACCCTGGCGGCCCACTATATAGCCGGGCTGAGCTGGCCGGTTGCCTGGGTGCTGGGCGCCATTCTTGTGGTCACCGGTCCGACTGTGATCCTGCCTCTATTGCGTCAGGCCCGTCTCAACAAGGAATCGGCGGCGCTGCTGAAGTGGGAAGGGATTGTCAATGATCCGGTCGGTGTTCTGCTGGCGGTGCTGACTTTTCAATACTTCACCCTCGCCGGTAGCGGCTGGCCCCAGGTGATTACGGGGCTTGGCTCGGCAATCGCCGTGGCAGCGCTGCTCGGAGTGCTGGGGGGCTGGCTTATCGGCTGGCTCTACCGGCGCGGCGCGGTTCCCGCCCATCTCAAGGCGCCGTTGCTGATGGTGCTGGTGCTGGCGGTGTACTGGGCCAGTAATCTCATCCAGCATGAGGCAGGTCTGTTGACTGTGACCGTGATGGGCCTGGTCATCGGCAACATGCAACTGGTCGAGCGCGAGCCGCTGCACCATTTCAAGGAAAACCTTACCATCGTGCTGCTGGCGGTGCTGTTTATTGTCATTCCTTCCCAGCTCAAGCTCGAGCATCTGGAATTACTCGACTGGCGGGTGGCCGCTTTTGTGCTGGTCATCCTACTGCTGGTGCGTCCGCTGGCCATCGGTCTGGCAACCCTGGGCGCACCCATGCGGGGGAAGGACAAGCTGCTGCTGGCGTGGATTGCGCCGCGCGGCATCGTGGCGGCGGCTACGGCGGGGATCTTCGGCCCGGCGCTGGTCGCTGCCGGTTACCCTGATGCCGAGGCGCTGCTGCCCATCGTCTTTCTGATTATTCTTGTGACCGTGCTGGTGCATGGACTCAGCCTGGGGCCGCTGGCGCGGAAAATGTCCCTGGCGGCGGAAGAAGAAAACGGCCTGCTGATCATAGGCGCCTCTCCCTGGACACAGGCGCTGGCGCAAACCCTGAAAAACCTGGATGTTGACGTGGTGGTGGCCGATGGCTCTTATCAGCGTTTGAAGCCGATCCGTATGGATGGGATCAAGGTCTATTATGGCGAAATTCTCTCTGAACACGCCGAGCATGAACTGGAGGATGAACATCTGAGCTTTCTGCTGTGCGCGACCGACAATCATTATTACAACGCCCTGGTCTGCAAGGCGCAGGGGCATGAGTTCGGCCACCATCGCACCTTCCAGCTGGCGCCCCACCAGGAGTCAGGCCAGGAGCACAAACGCCTGACCTTGCAGCAGCGCGGCTATTTTGCCTTTGAACCGCCAACGGATTTTTACACCTTGCAACAACGTTTGCGTGATGGTTGGACGGTGCAGTCAACCCGCCTGAGCAAGGATTTTGATCTTGATCGACTGAAAAGCAGCCTGGGTGAACCTGGCGATGACTGGGTATTACTCGGCAGCCTGTCTCCTCAGAGAAAGCTGCAGATTTATTCCAATGAGCAAGGTTTCAAACCCACTGCCGGCTGGACTTTGCTCTATTTTTCTCTTGAGAATGAGGAAGGTGCATAAACTGAGGCGCGTATTGAGTCATGATGTCGAACGAGATGTGTCACGCGCTAGCGAACACTTGGTCAATAATTAACATTAATGAAAGGAGCAGGCATGACCACGAAACTCGACGTCATCGTCATCGGTGCCGGTTCGGCGGGCCTTGCTGCCGTACGGCAAATCAAAAAGAAAACTAATAGCTTTATTCTGATCAACGACGGCCCCTACGGCACCACCTGCGCCCGGGTCGGCTGCATGCCGTCCAAGGCGCTGATCGAAGCGGCCAATGCATTTCACGCACGAAACAAGGCGGAAGCGTTCGGCATTCGCGGCAGTTCTGCTTTGACCATCGACATGCCGGCCGTGCTGCAACGGGTAC
>JAVLBA010000081.1:0-9599 GCA_031581485.1 Desulfurivibrionaceae bacterium
GAGTTTGACTTGCTCGTTCCCTGAGCTTGTCGAAGGGCTTTGTTAACGTGCCAGGTTACGGTTGACACGACACTAGTGAATCAAGCACATAACCAAGCCATGCATCGGATGCCAGAGAGTTCTGGAGACACCATATTTAATTGAATTTACCACTGATTGCAGAAAGCAGAGACCTGGACCGAAAAAGCAATAGTTGAATATGATGTCACCGAAACTTCCTGGTGCTGGTTTTGTAGGCTTCGGTCAACTAAATAAGATCGAATTTACTCAGTCTTGGCCAGGCGCGCGTCTTAGCTTTGTCGTAGGTGCACAGAGAAAATAAACTATGATCAATCCCGCAGATATATTTTCATCTTTCCTGGTAAGCTTCTTCAAGTTTGTAGTGCCGGTCTTAATTCTTGGTGCCATAGTAAGACCTGCCACATTTAAAGGATTTATGGGCGAATTAATTGTTAAAATTTCAGCTAAGTTACTTCTCGACAAAAGCAAATATTCAATTTTTCACAATGTCACCCTTTCCACTGAAGATGGCACAACCCAAATTGATCACATCGTAGTGTCCAGATACGGAGTATTTGTTGTTGAAACTAAAAACATGAAAGGCTGGATTTTTGGCGCAGAACATCAAAAACAATGGACGCAAAAAATATTCAAATACACAACCAAATTTCAGAACCCATTGCACCAAAACTACAAACACACCAAGACACTTGCCGATCTCTTAAATATTGATATCTGTAAATTATTTTCTGTGGTGGTATTCGTCGGAGATACAACCTTTAAAACTCCTATGCCCCCCAACGTTACAGAGGGCGGCGGTTACATAAAGTTCATTAAAAGCAAAAAGGAAATAATATTTAGACAGCCTGAAGTAAATTCAATCATTGCAGCCATAAGCAGCGGGAAACTCAAAAACAATCTCAAGACCCACGTCAACCATATAAACCATGTGAGAAGCATAAAAGAGCACAAGAGCGACACCAATATTCGCTCATGCCCAAAGTGTGGGAATGAAATGGTTTTGAGGAAGGCAACTAAAGGTAAAAATGCTGGAAACAGCTTTTGGGGTTGCAGCCAATTCCCTAAATGTAGAACAATATTAAGCATCTAACAATTAGCTGCCTTTAGGCCGCATATATATCGCTGACCGATTGAGCTGGCAACTCAAAACAGATCTTGTCTACCTAGAAGGATCTGGAATTCAGGGCTCGATGGGAACCGATGGGAGAGGTTTTGCAGCATGGAACGGCACTCGCTACCCCGGATGGGGTTCATTTCAGCAGACAAAATGGTGAGTCACAGTACGGCCTTCGTGGCACTGGCAGCGTTATGCTGGGGGCTGTCAGGCGGCATCGGCGGGATGCTCATGGCCAAGGGTTGGGACCCGCTTGTGGTGTCGTTCTACCGGGGTGCTATCGGGCTGGTGTTTGTTCTGGTCTGGCTCGCATTGCGTCCGCGCGGCAGCGGACTGGCCAGTCGCCGGTTGTGGTTCTGGTCGGTGATTGCCGGTTTCGGCGTAGCCGGCAACTTCGCTTTCTATTTCGTGAGCATCGCGGAGGGTAGTGTCGCGGTTGCGGCGACGCTGATGTATTGCGCCCCGGTGTTCGTCTATCTCGTGTCCTTCACCCTCAAGCTCGAAAAACCCACTCTGCTTAAGTGGGCAGCGATCGCGATGGTAATGCTTGGCATCGTGCTGCTTACAGGTATTTACGATATTGGGGCGGGCAGCATCACGCCGATGGGCGCCGGTGCCGGACTGCTTTCCGGGCTCTCCTATGCGGTATTTATTTTCGGCTTCAAGTATGCGGCACCGCACGGCAGCCCACAGGCGATTCTTGTGATAGCGTTCGCGTCCCTTGTCACTATACTTATCTGGCTGGTCGATGTCGACCAGGCCGTGGCAGTGCTGAGGACGCCGAGTTGGCCGCTGTTCGTCGTCCTGGGGGTGTTTGGCGCGGGATTGTCGTTCATTCTCTATATTGTCGGCCTGAACCATACCGCGCCGGCCGTGGCCTCCATTGTGGCAATGGTCGAGCCGGTCACCGCGGCACTCTTCGGCGTCGTGGTTTTAGATGAAAGTTTGGCCGGTCTACAGATCTTCGGCATGGGACTGATTTTGGTCACAGTTACTGCGCTGAGCGTATATTCGAGCGCTCAGAATAAACTACTTGCTGAGTAGCGCTGGGGTCTAGAATCCATCTGCTTGCTGACTGAAAATGGCGGTCAGATCTCACTTTGACCTTACTTCTCATTCTCCATCAAATTCTTCACTTACCCTTGTATCCTCTGTTCTACCTTGCACGCCTGCCAGCCGCTGACAATCAGCGCTCCTGTATGCCGAGGCGATGAAACTGGCCGATCTCCGCGACTCTCGCTGCGCCCAGACCGGCCTGCCTGGCAAACTCTGGCCACCTTAGTACAACATCTGCAATTTCTTCAATAATTTCATTGGGCCTCGGCACACTTATGCTCTCGCCCACGGCGATGAGATCGGCCAGCTGAAAATGATCCCGTTTGCCGTTGATGGTCATCTGGTGCTGGTTGGTCCATCTTCCCCCCGGGTTATGGGAATAGGTCACGTCAAAGGCAGGGGAGAGACGCCATTTGCCATTCTTGTCCATGAGGAAGGCGATGTTCTTGGTGTGGTCATCCTGATTGCGGGCTATGACATTAAAAACCATGCGCCGGTATTGCTGAATGGCATCGGCCTTGCTGATCCGCAGCTTGCGCATCACGGCAAAGGCCTGCTCATAGCCATAGGCACCGGGCATGTTGAAATCATAATGGGCCAGGCCACATAGGGACTGCATGTGGATCTTTTCCCCATCCTCCCTGTCAAACCGCCTGGTGAGAAAGTGGGCGCGGTCGTGCTCTTCAAGGAGACGGCATTCGGTCATCTCAATGCCTGCAGTCTTGGCCATCAGGTAGTAGGCATACTCGACACGGCCATAACCTTTCGGCATTGACACACGTGGTTCGCCAAGCTCAAGGTCGCTGACTCCGTCAAACTTGAGAATCCAGTAATCATATGCAGGCGGGGCCTCTGCCTGGCCAGATATGACATGGCCCTTGTCATCCATGGCAATAACGGCCTTGGGTCTGGCCCCGCCAGCCGAGGTGCCGACCCTGAGGATATCCATGACGGCCTCATTCGTCATCTTGCTGTTGCCACCAAGGGTGGCATCCAGGGCAAAGCGTTGGTCTGTGATCTCCTGGGCCAGGCGGGCAAGTTCAGCAATCTCAATCGGCACGGTATTTTCAAGGCTTCGGTTTACTGTTGGGCGGAATTCCAGGGCACCCATGCCTCTGCTCCCTGCGTAGCAGAGACGTTCCACCGGGTTGAAACCGGCGCTGTCGCGGCCATTGCGTGCCAGCCAGGCATCAATAATGGCGTTGCCGAATTTGTCGGGTAAGGCATCGGCCAGCAGACCGGGCAGGCCACGGAAGGTTTCCCGGTTCAAGGCAGGAAAGGAAAAGATAGAATCGCCCTGCCTGGCCGCGGCCAATCCCATATGAATGGGGGAGATATCCAGGCCCTTTTTCAGAAAGCCGGGGTCATATTCAAAGACAGCGTAACCCTGTTCCTCGAGCCAGGAAACGGCGCCGACATCTTCACCCCAGAGTCTGACCATGGCCGTATTAACTTTCTCTACCATTCAGAAGTCTCCCCGGGTTCTTTATCGCCACGGGTTCCAGTGGCCCTTTGCCGCTTCCTGCCCTGCTGCTTAGCCAGCTGTAACGGGCTGACCTGCGCCGCCGGGATGAATTGATCCAGACCATCAAGGGCTTCAAGCTCGCGCAGGACTGCGACCAGGGAGGAGAGCTTGCCCCTGCCGGCCTCTAGGGCCTTGATCACATTGAGCGACACTGCCGCCGCCTCTGCCACCTGCTGCTGGGTCAGGTTCCTGCGCAGGCGCAGGGCCTTGATACGGGCCCCGAGCTCCGCACCAACCGCCTTATCCGTCATCGAGTAGAAGTCCATAATATCCTTAAAAAGGTCTTTTGTTGGCAATAAATACAATCAACAGCCTTTATTCGGACTGTTATAGTAAATAAATCATATGGCTCATCGGGCGTCAAGCAAAATGACTCAAGAAACATCACAACTGCTATCACCCTACCAGGTCAAAGCGAGGAGGCTTTGCATAATGGCACCAGGCTAAGAGTCAATTTCGAAGCGGGTTTCTTTTAGTGGATGGATGGGGGCAGTTGCGCCAGGCACAGATATGGCACAATGTGGGCACAAGCCAGATTTAGGGAAGAAAAAAAGAGAGGGGGAGGCGAAGCTAACTGCTTGAAATTACCATGGTGCGCCCGGCTGGATTCGAACCAGCGACTCTCGGCTTCGAAGGCCGATGCTCTATCCAGCTGAGCTACGGGCGCCTGAATTTCTTTAGAATGTATAGAGTATTTGGCGGCAAGATGCAAAGAAAGAGGGGCCGCTCTTTTGGTTTTCTCCCTTATCAGAAGGAATAACCCAGGCTGAAGCTGGCCACTGTTCTGCTGTAATCATAAAGGGGTTCGGTGGAGTTGTTGTTGGTATGGCGGACAAGGGCGCTGGCCTCCCATTTTTGTGTCAGGGCATAGCCCAGGCGCAGGGAGGTCTCGTAGCGATCATCATTACGCTCATGGCTGCCGGCCAGATCATAGGTGCTGTGCCGGTAACTGGCAGCCACCATTGCCGTGACGCGGGCCAGGGAGGGCAGCTCAAGGGTGACGCGGAAGAGATGGCGGCGCGGTGAGAATTCTTTGTCGCGGCGGTGGTTTTCCTCCAGACTGTATCCCAGTAGGAGGCGGGAGGGGCCAGTGGCGGTGGAAAATTCCGCTGTGGCCCGCTGTTGGCCGCCTTGCAGGTAATCATAATCCGGATGGAGCATATCAAGATAGGCGTATTGGTAGGCGAGGCGAAAGAAGGAGCTGTCGCTGATGAAGCGTCTGGCCTGCAGGATGAACAAAGGGCTTTGGGAGTAGCCCCCATGATCCCAGTACACATAGTTGTATGCCGCGCCGCCTTCCAGCTGGAAGGCGGCGCTGTTATGGCGGTAGCGGCCCTCCAGCTGCAGTGCCCCGGTGTCATACTCATGGAGAGCGGTATAGTCGCGAATGGAGAGGCTTCCTTGCAGGTAGGGGCCCTGGCCGGCGGAATCTCCCCAAAAAGGCGTGCGGGCAAAGGCGAAGAGGTCCGTAAAGCTGTCGCCTTCCTCACTGGCTGATTGCAGGTCATTATTCTCCACCATGGTGACATTGTCGTCATAGCCCAGGCCCAGGGAGGCAAAACCCGTCCACGGCCCCCTCTTGTCCTGGCGGCTTTCGATTCTGCTGAGAGCGGTTTGGGCCAGGAGGACGAGCTTCCTGTCCTTTTCGTCGGCCGCGGCCAGGGATTTTTGGAGCCAGGCCATGGCTGCCTCTGGATATCCCTGTTTGTCCGCCACCAAGGCCAGATTATAAAAGGCCAGGGGCGCCATCTGCGCAAAGGTTGTCGCCTCCAGGAAGGCCTGGCGTGCCTCTTCATAGCGGCCCAGCTTATAGGCACAGACCCCGATATTATGGTAGAGGGCCGGTTTATCAAGGCCCGCTGCCCTGGCCTCTTTGAAAAGGGTCAAGGCCTCTTGGTATTTCCCGGCCTCAAAGGCTTTCTGGCCCGCCTGGAAGGAGAAGGAGGCGGTAAGATGTTCTGCACTGCGCCCCTGGTTGGGGGTGAGGCCCACCATGAGGAGCAGGGCCAGGGCCATGAGAAGAGCAGGGCGCTGCAAGGCGTGGGCTGGGACCAAAATAAGGGGCAAGATAGTTGTTTCCAAGTGCAGAATTTCGCTGAAGAACTTTCTTGTGATACATCAGATTGTTGCAGGTTGCGGCGTCTTTGGCAATGGTTACAGGGGCTGGGCAACAAAAAAAGCCATGGGCCCTCCCTTGGCAGGGTATGGCTCCATGGCTTTTCAGAAAGGAAAGAACGGCCCGGCTGTTAGCGCCCCTTTTTCGAACCCATATCTCCCTCGGCATTGCGCTGGAACTCATGGATCGGCTGGGGGATCTCATTCTGGACGGCGTTTGGGGACCCCTCTTCCTGGCGGAGTGGCAGGGCGCTGCTCTGTTGGCGTATGCGGCGCTGATTGCGGATCTGTTCCGGGTGCATCTCCTGCGCCGGCAGCTCAATGACGTGGACAATGTCTGCTGAAGATTGGGCATCCTCGCCAAGCATCTCCATGGTGACATCCAGCTCAACGCCATTGCTGGCCATCACCATAACAGGAGCAGGGGCGGTAACATCTGCCGCCATGGTGGTGGTGCCGCCAAGGATAAAAAGCAGGGCTGGGAAAAGATAGACAAGGAATTTCATCTGATACCTCTCTTGACAAAACAGTCTGCCATGGCCTAGGCCATATCGGGGCTGCCCTGTCCTCTTTTGGTTAACTCGTCATGGAAAACGTGCATGACCAGGGAGAGCATTTTACTCTTATTTTCATGATGGATATGGGTGATAAGCTCGGCCATGCCGCCGCTCTTGGCGATGAGGGGCAGGTTGAGCAGGTTTCGGCCTTTCCGGAGATCAGCGGTCCACTCTATTTCTCGGCGGCCCGGAAAGCCGGCCACCTCTAATTGGGACGGCAGCTCAATAAGCAGATCGGCCTGCAGCATATCCCGCGGGGCATCAACCACCACCTGCACAAGGCGCTGCTCGTTGATCTTGAGACTGATGGCTTGCAGGCCTGGCTGTTCATGTTCAGGAGTTATAGGGCCGGGGGCACCGGCCACCATGAGCCACAGGGCGACTCCGGCTGCCACGGCGCCACCCCACAGGGAGATGGTGGACCTGCGCCGTTTCTTTTCTTCATGTCTGGCCCGGGCCCGGGCAAAAGAACGGCGGACAAAGTCCTTGCTTGGCGGCGGCACCGGCAGGTTGCGCAGGGCAGCAAGCATCCTTTTTTCCTGGGCATATTCTTGACCACAGCGGCCACAGCCGTCCAGATGAGCCTGGAGCTCTCTTGTCTCCCGGCGGTTCAGGGTATTGTCTGCAAGGCCATGTATCTTTGGGCGTGCTTCTTGGCAATTCATTCTTTTTTACCTCTAAAACTATAACGGCTCATCATGAACAATGGTTCCCTTGGTCATGAAATTCCGTAAGTTGTCGCGAGATCGGTGGAGCCTTGATTTCAGGGTTCCCATGGGGGTGTCGAGGATTTCCGTAAGCTCTGCCAGGGTATAGCCCTCAACATAATAAAGCAGGCAGAGATGGCGCTGCGCCTCGTTCAGGGAGTTGATGGCGGCCTGCACGCGTCTGCTGCTTTCCTTCATTTCCGTACCCTCCTCAGGCCCTGGTTCCTGGCTGGCCATGATATCCAGCATCTCCAGGCTGCTGTCGTGGGGTGCAGCCACCAGGTGCAGAGGGGAGCGCTTGTTGCGGCGCTGCTGGTCCAGAAAGGTTCGATAGAGGATCTTGGCCAGCCACGGCCCCGGCTTTTCCACGGCAAACAACTGGCGGCGCTTTGGATAGAGCTTGACCAGCACGTCTTGAACCAGATCTTCGGCGTCAGGCCCGCTGCCCGTGAGACGATAGGCCAGGCGATAGAGCCGCAGCATGTGGGGCCTTATTGTCGACTCAAAGTCAGCGGTCTTGCTGAAATAAGTTATGAGGCTGATTACTTTTTCCATAAAAGGTCTCTTCATAACGGCCACATCCATGAAATGGTTCCATGCCAATCAATAAAAAGAGGAGTTTTTTTCTTTGTGCTGGCCACCCCTTAAAAAAATAAAGGGACAGGGAACCTTTTATGATGGTTGATCGTGTTTAATAAATAAAGAAAAAGTAGTTCCGGCAAAAAAAGTGGTGAGGAATGAGGCCACGGAGCCTGCGTGGCGCGGGAAAAATAACAATCCAAGGAGAACTGTTATGAAAAGAAAAAAGATATTGGCCGTGATCGTGTTTTGTGCCCTTACTCTGCCTGCCACCTCGGCCATGGCCCGCGGCGGCGGGAGTGGGGGCGGTCAAGGAGGGAGCCAGGGCGGCAGCTTCGGTGGCGGCTCTGTTCCTGGAAGTGCCCCCGGCATGAGCCAAAGCCAAGAACAACAGCGTTATGAGCACCAGCATGAGTACCAGAAGAAGGGCACGCAGTCGGGAGACCAATATCGTGATCGTGATCGTGATCGCGATAGGCTTCTGGACGGGGACTTGGACCGGGAGCGGGCGCTGGATAGGGACCGGGACCGGGATGTGGATCTGGATAATGACACGGCCCAGTAAAAGGCCAAGAAGCAACTGGCTGATCAATAAAACCACCGCGACGAGAAACTGAGGGTCCCCATTTCCCTCAGGGTAATTTCTTTTAGGCGGCAGCCCCTGGTAAAGGGCTGCCGCCTTTTTTGTGGTAATGTCTGGGGAGATGCATAGTATTTTAACTATCAAAAGAAGCAAAGAAGGATTGCGGGAGGTTTTGCCCGGAAATTTTACAGAAATAAGGAGGTCTGCCATGCAATTTTTAAAACAGGCAAGCTGTGAGGCGTGTAAAATCGGGGCGCCTCTGGTCACCGAAAAAGAGAAGGAGGAGTTTCTTCCCCAGATTCCGGAGTGGCGCATTGTCGAGGTGGCCGGCGAGGAGCGTCTGGTCCGCCGTTACACCTTTAAAAATTTCCTCCAGGCCCTGGCCTTTACCAACAGGGTGGCTGAAATCGCGGAAGAAGCCGGCCACCATCCTGCCCTGCTCACCGAGTGGGGCAGTGTCGAGGTCTCCTGGTGGTCCCATAAGATAAAGGGCTTACATAAAAATGATTTTATCATGGCGGCCAAAACGGATGCGCTCTTCAACACCTGAGGCAACAGGGACCCTGTTTGAAAAGAGTGGCCGGCAAAAGCCTGAAACAATTTTTCCTTTGACTCTTGCCAAAGGAGCAAGGCAACATAGGGGTATGGACTGTTCTGCCGTTAATCAACAGCAAAGGGGAACAAACATGCCGCTTAGAAATTTTCCACAAGGCGTGAAGGTCTTTGCCCTTCAAACCTATGTACGACCCAAGGATAGAAACCAGTTGCGTGAAACCCATGTGGCCTTCACCGGCACGCCCCAGAAGCATTATTATGACCCGGACAAGGTTATTTTGGTCTCAGATCTCTTTTCCTCCAACACCTTTTATTATGAATTTCTCACCAAGGATATCTCCTTTGTGGAAGAAATGGGCACCACCGTCAATATGGATGGCGAGGCCCTGCCCATGATGCGGCTCTGGGTAAAGAAAAAGAGCATCGGTGTGCGCTGCACCCCTTTTGTGGTGGCGGATACCTTTATTCCCTGAGCTCTTCCCCCCTCTCCTTGCTCCACGGCAAGATTGTCTGCAGGAGCATCTCCTTCCTTTTTTCCCTGACCACGACCTGCTGGGCCCCGGGCTGAAGGATCACGTTTCACACCAACCTGGTGGACTCGCGTCCAGGGCCCTGGATGCCCCGGCCAGCTTCTCTTTCCCTTTTATTCCCTACCCTCTTCTTGGCGCCGGCCTCCTCTCCTCTCTCCTCTCTCCTCTCTCCTCTCTCCTCTCTCCTCTCTCCTCTCTCCTCTCTCCTCTCTCCTCTCTCCTCCCTCCTCCCCCTTCATTTTCCCGGAAATTTCTCA
>JAVLBA010000082.1:0-9520 GCA_031581485.1 Desulfurivibrionaceae bacterium
GTCCATCGTATTGGACAACCGCCGGGACAGAACCTTGCGGCTCGCCCATTGGCTGTGTTATGACAATGATATCAGCATGGTACTCAATCCAAGGATGGCGCCCCATTTGTTGCTCGGCTTCTCACCTTTTTCTGGCATATTATGACCGTTACTATCCGGACGATCTGCTTGCTTTTGTTGCTCCTGTGCCAACCGCACCTGCTGTGGGCCACTCCCCAGACCATATCCATAGGGGTCCTCGCCAAAAGCGGAGAAGGGGTTGCCGTGGAGAAATGGTCGGCCACAGCTGACTATCTTTCCACCAAACTCCCCGACTACCATTTCACCATAGTCCCCCTGGGATTTAAAGAAATTCATGAAGCGGTAGACCAGCGCAGGGTTGATTTTATGCTGGCCAACTCCGCTTTTTACGTGGAACTGGAGAAACGCTACGGGGTCCGCCGGATTGCCACCCTGATCAACCAGAATCTCTCCGGCCAACAGACCACTATTTTTGGCGGTGTGATTTTCACCAAAGCTGACCGCCATGAGATCAATACCCTCCCCGACCTCAAAGGAAAGTCCTTCATGGCGGCGGACCCGTTTTCTTTCGGCGGCTGGATCGTGGCCTGGCGGGAGTTTCATAAACAAGGGATTGACCCGTTAACCGACTTTAAATCTCTGAGCTACGCGGGCACCCATGAGGGTGTTGTCCAGGCCGTTCTTGCCGGCACGGTTGACGCCGGGACAGCACGCACCGACACCCTTGAACGCATGGCCGATAACGGGGCTATCCAACTGGATCAGTTGCAAATTCTCAATCAGCAGCCGGCAAGCGATTTTCCTTTTCTGCTCAGCACCGCGCTCTACCCGGAATGGCCCATGGCCGCCATCAAGACCACGCCAGACAGGCTTTCCCGTCTTGTTGCCGGCGCCCTGATGACCATGGAGAGCAACCATCCGGCAGCCCTGGCCAGTCAATCAGCAGGCTGGACCATCCCCCTTAATTATCAAGCCGTGCATGAGTGTCTTTTTGACCTGAAGATCGGCCCCTATAAAGACTATGGCACGTTTTCCCTTGCGGATGTTCTTTCCCGCTACTGGCGACAGCTTAGCATTCTGGGCCTGGCTGTCCTCCTGGTTATCTCTGCCTCCTGGTACGTTCTTCTCCTGAACCGCATCCTGCACAAGAAAAAGCTGGAAGTAGACAGACTGAACGTCACCTTGGAAAGCAAGGTAGCCGAGCGGACAAAAGAGATCACGACCCTTCTCGACCAACAGATCTATCTCAAGGGTATCCTGCAGACCATGACCAATATCAATAAATTAATAATCACCTCTCCCGATCTGGAGATCCTGCTCAGACAGTCATGTGAACTCTTCGTCCAGCATGGACACTATGGTTTTTCCTGGATTGGCCTACTGGAACAAGAGGAAATTTATAAGATATACTGCCCTGATGATTTTGAAAAAACCCTGGCCCCTCCCCCGTATGCCGTCAATGACCAGGAACGCCCCTTTTATGGAAGCCCGACAGCCAGATGCATCCGGGAAGACTCCATCGTGATCAGCGCCCGCAACCATGGTCAGGACCTTACCCCCTGGCGGGATCAGGCCGAGATAAAAGGATTTCAGTCAGCCATCGCCCTCCCCTTGCGGGCCAGAGAATCGAGCAAACCACTGGGCACACTCACCATCTATACCTGGCTGCGAGAGGGATTTGAGCAGGAAGAAATCACCATGCTGAAAGAACTTGCCGGGGATCTTGGCTTCGCCATTGACTCCTTCCGCCACAGGGAGGAAATAGCGAGACTGATGCGCGAGCGAGCGGCCAACTATGAAGAAACCATCTTCGCCTTTGTGAACATAATTGAGCAACGGGATACCTATACCGCCGGCCATACCGAGCGCGTGGCCATATATTGCCAGAAGATAGCCGGGGCCATGGGACTGGCCGATCAGGAGACGGCGAAACTCTACAAGGCTGCCATCCTCCATGATATCGGGAAAATAGCCACACCGGATTCCGTTTTGCTCAAACCAGGGATGCTCAGCACTATGGACTATGAGCTGATCAAGCTCCATGCCACAGCCGGTTATGAGATACTCTCCAATATCGACATATACAAAGATCTGGCCGATATTATTCTCCACCACCACGAACGTCATGATGGAGAGGGGTATCCTGACGGACTGCGTGGCGACGCGATCCCCTTTCTCTCCCGCATCCTGATCGTGGCCGATGCCTTCGACGCCATGACCACCAACCGTATCTATAAACCACGAAAAACGATCAAGGAGGCCCTGGCCGAGCTTGCATCTCTCAGCGGCAGCCAGTTTCACCCTGACGTTGCCACCGCAGCCCTCAAGGCGCTCAAAGGGACAACGACCCCTGTAGTCGTCACCCAGGCACCGACCACGGATATTGAGAGAAAACGATTTTCTTATTACTTTAATGACAAACTGACCGGGCTGTTCAATGAAGAGTACCTGAGGGTTTTCCTGCAGAACAACGAGAGTCTCTGCGAATATACCTGCCTGCACATCCTCCGCCTGACCGATGTTCTGGAATACAGTAAGCAGCATGGGTGGGAACAAGGGAATCTCCTCATCCAGGAATTTGCCATCGAACTGCAGGCCCATTACCCTAAAGCCCTGCTGTTCAGGGCCTACTGGAATGATTTTGCCATTCTCACCCGAAAACATTTTGATCTGGCAGGCAATACCTTTGACGCGTTCACGAGCATAGCCGGCTCGGAAATCACTGTTGAGCCCCAGCATATTGATTTGCGAAAAGACACAACCTACGCGCTTGATAAAATTGAAAAAATGGGCTCCTCGACGTAGCGGGTGGAATTGGTGAGGTAGGCTGCTAAGGGGGGTGCAATAACGTTATAAAGGCTGGGAAAAAGGCTGGGGGTCGGACCAAGCTAACAGCTTGAATTTATCTACTATATGTTCCAGGAATAGGCGTTTTTGGGTCTTAGAGGGCCCTTTTTGCCGTCAAAAAGCGAGTTGCAAGGCGAAGTTGGTGGTATGACCGGAGTATATAATCCTGCAAGCCACTGAGCATAAAACATCCTGACAACCTATTTCCTGCTGCCGGTCGCATTTCTGTCCCTATTGCTCAACAGTACCCAGTTGTTCTTTGGCAAAAACGCCAAGCTGTAACATCATTACAGCACGGTAACACTTTACCCGTTACCAAAGTGTTAATGGAGTCAGAACAAAATTAGATAACGCCGTTTATTGATTTTTTCCTTTTCCAGAAGATTCCCCGGGCCCGCCTAGAGCAGGTGCCGGACCTCCTCTTCATCCACATCAGACCACTGCCGGTAGGCCTCGGCCACGGCAAAGCTCATGCCGCCCCGGACGTTGGCGCAGTAGAGCCCTTCCACCAGCGGCGCCACCAGGGACAGGGCATGATCATGGCCGGTGGGCACCGCCACCACCAGGTTGTCCGCTCCCTTGTGGCGCAGGGCCTCCACCGCGGTGAGCAGGGTGTAGCCGGAGGCCAGGCCGTCATCCACCACAATGACCGGCCGGCCGGCCATCTCCGGCCAGGGGCGATCGCCCCGGAAAAGTTGCACCCGGCGCTGGACCTTTTCCCGGGTGGTCCGGATTCCCGCCTCGATCTCTTCGGGGGTCAGGGCCAGACGCCTCGCCAGTTCCTGGTTGACCCGCACCGTATTGTCAAAGGCCACTGCCCCGTAGCCCGCCTCACTGTTCCAGGGCAGGGTGATCTTGCTCACCACCGCCACGTCAAGGGGACAGCCCAGGCCCACGGCCACCGGGGCGGCCACCGGCACCCCGCCGGCGGGAATGGCCAGCACCAGCGGCCGCTGGGAGGCAAAACCCTTGAGCATGCCGGCCAGCACCTCCCCGGCCTCGGCCCGGTGGGCAAAAACCCCCACCCGATCATGGAGATCCGGCAGTTCAATGATTTGATTCTTATTCATACTTCCCCCTTTTGCAGCAGCAGGTCCACTGCCAGCAACTGCTCCAGCTCCCTGAGCGCCTGGTCGGGAGCGGTTACCCGGATGCCCTGGATGCCTTGGCTCTGGGCGCACTCCACATTGCCCGGATCATCATCGAGAAAAAGGGCCTCCGCAGGCTTACAGCCCAGTTGGTCCAGCACCTCGGTAAAAAAGCGGGGATCGCGCTTGTTGCGGCCGTGATGGTAGCTGTTGAACACCCGGTGGAAAAGGGCAAAGAAGTGGTGGCGCTCCTCCAGTTCGTCCAGCCAATTGGTCTGATCGCTGACAATGGCCACCGTGAAGCCCAGCGCCCGCAGGCGCTTTACGGCGGCCACCATTTCGGGATAAAGCTGGAAGCGGTTGAGAATCTGGCGGCGCAGCTCCTGGTCGGCAGCGGTAATGCCGGTGCGGCGCCGGAATGCCTCCCAGAAAGAGGTCTCCTCGGCCGTCCCCACCACATAGCCGCTGCTGAAGACGATTTCCTTCCCCAGGCGGACGGTCTCGGCGGGATCAAGCCCCTGCTCGCGGCCGATGGCCTCAAGCCCGTGACGAAAACCCTCGGCAGAGAGCACCCCGCCGAAATCGAAAAGAATGGTGGAATACACAGTCATCATTAACGCTCCAATTCCCTTGATGGCCCCCATGGGGGCAGTGATATTTAAACTATAGGGAATGGGCGGCGCAGCTGTCAACTGCTCGAGCAGAGCCGCTGGTCTGGCCCTCCTTTTGACCGCCATCATGGCGGCGTAAGCTTGCGCATCTGCAATTGCCGCTTCACACTTGCATTGCAGAACCGCAAACAAACAAAGCAACGGGCCAGCTTTTCCTTGCTTCCTCTCCGGCCCCGGTGTTTAATTAATTGATGTAATAGTCACAGCCGCCCCTTCCTCTCCCCTGGCCTGGATAGTGCCCATGCATACCCCCTCCGTCCCCCAGAATAGCGAGACCATCTTCAACAGCACATCCCTCAACTCCATTACGGATCCCGCCTTTACCGTGGATCAAGCATTTAACATTACTTCCTTTAACCGGGCGGCGGAAAGCATGACCGGCTGCAAGCGCTGGGATGTAGTGGGCAAAAAATGTTATGACATCTTCCAGACCAGCATCTGCCAATCCTCCTGCGCCCTCAAGCAGTCCCGAAAACTTGGCGAAAAGCTGGTGAGCCACAATATCGCCTTACAGAATGGTCTGGGCCTGGAGCTGCCCGTGATTGCCTACACCACCGCCCTCTTTGACCCTGAAGGGGGATTTGCCGGCGGCGTGGAAACCTTCCGGACCACCGCCGAAACCACTCCTGCGCAGGACCAGAATAACCTGAGCAACAGTATTCTCGAATCCATCGCTGATGGCGCCTTTTCCGTGGACCATGACTGGCGCATCACCTCCTTTAACAAGGCGGCAGAGGAGATAACCGGCATCCACCGCAGCGACGCCATCGGCCAGAAATGCTACCAGGTCTTCAAGGCCGATATCTGCATGTCGGAGTGCGCCCTGAAGCAATCCATTGCCACCGGCCGCGATGTTACCAATCTCAAGGTCACCATTCAGGATATCGAGGGGGACAAGGTCCCCATCATGGTCACCACCTCGGTATTGCGTAACGAAAAATTCGAGGTGATCGGCGGGGTGGAAACCTTCCGCGACATCTCGACCCTGGAAAAACTGCGGCGCGATATTTCTCTCAGCGACATTGTCCTTGACTCCATTGCTGACGGCGCCTTTTCCGTGGACCATGAGTGGCGCATCACCTCCTTTAACAAATCAGCGGAAAACATCACCGGCATCCACCGCTCCAAGGCCATTGGCATGAAATGCTATGATGTCTTTCAAGCCGATATCTGCAAATCATCCTGCGCCCTGAAAAAGTCCATGGAAACCGGCCTGGATGTCCATGACGTCAAGGTCACCATCGAGGATATCGAGGGCGACCAGGTGCCCATTCGAGTCAGCACCTGTGTGCTGCGCAATGAGGAGGGGGCGATCAGGGGCGGGGTGGAGATCTTCCGGGACACGTCCACCCTTGAGGGGTTACGCAAGGATCTCTCCCTGAGCGACTGCATCCTCAACTCCATCGGAGACGGCGCCTTTACCGTGGACAAGCAGTGGCACATCACCTCCTTTAATCTGGCTGCCGAACAGATCACCGGCTTCACCAGGCGGGAGGCCATCGGCCAGAAATGCTATGATATTTTCAAGGCCAACATCTGCAAAGATACCTGCGCCCTGAAGAAATCCATGGAGAGCGGTGATGAAGTGACCAACCTCAAGGTCACCATCACCAACAAGGAGGGCCGGCTGATTCCCATTAATGTCACCACCTCTGCCCTGCGCGACGAGGATGGTCTTGCCCTGGGCGGCGTTGAGACCTTTCGCGACTGCTCCGCCCTTGAAGAGCTGCGCAAGGAGATCAACGACAAATACAGCTTCCAGGACATCATCAGCAAGAATCACAAGATCCGGAATATCTTTGCCATCCTGCCCAATATCGCCAAAAGCGACAGCACCGTGCTCATCGAGGGCCCCAGCGGTTCCGGCAAGGAGCTTTTTGCCAAGGCCATCCATACCCTCTCGGAAAGAGCGGGCAGGTATGTGGCCTTAAATTGCGCGGCCCTGCCCGACACCCTGCTGGAATCGGAGCTCTTCGGCTACAAGAAGGGGGCCTTTACCGGGGCCAAGGCCGACAAACCGGGACGCTTTGCCCTGGCCAAAGGAGGCACCCTTTTCCTGGATGAGATCGGCGACATTTCCCCGGCCCTGCAGCTCAAGCTTCTCCGCGTTCTCCAGGAGAAGGAGTATGAACCGCTGGGGGGCACCACCACGGTGAAGTCGGATGTCCGGGTCCTGGCCGCCACCAATAAGAACCTGCAGGAACTTGTTGCGCAGGGCATCTTCCGCGAAGACCTCTTCTTCCGGCTCAATGTCATCAAGATCAAGCTGCCGCCCCTGGCGGAAAGGAGGGAGGATATTCCCCTCCTTGTCGATCATTTTATTTGTAAATTCAACAATCTGAAGCAGAAGAACATCGATTCCGCCTCCCCGGAGGTGGTGAGCATTCTCATGCGCCATGATTTCCCCGGCAATATCCGGGAACTTGAAAACATCATCGAATATTGTTTTGTCCTCTGCCATGCCGGCGTCATCGAGGCGGAGTGCCTGCCGGAGGGGTTCAGCCAATCCCTGCAGGAGGAGCCCCTGCCGGTCATGGCCGCGGAAACAGCCACCCCCCTCTCCAATGCCGAGGCCGGCACCATCCTGGCCGCCCTGCAGAAATTTGCCGGCAACAGGGGCAAGACCGCAGCCCACCTGGGCATCGAAAAGACCACCCTGTGGCGGAAGATGAAGAAGTACCAGATCGACTTTCCGGTGGCCAAAAAGAGATAACCGCCGGCCGGAACGTGCTGTTATCATAAAAAAGAGGCGTTGACTTCAGACCGGAAGTCAACACCTCTTTTTTATTATACCTCGTCGCCTTTTCCGGCTCTCTGCCTAATGCTCCTCCTCATACCCGGTGAACATGGCCTTGAAGTGGGCCAGGGGCGTATGGCCCAGGGTGGCCAGGTAGCAGTGGGCAATGAGGAAGGCGGCGAAGAAGAAAAAGAGAAGGACATGGATGGTGTCAATGATCTTGATGCCCCCCAGGTAATGGACATAGTCGGCATATCCCTTGACCCGCCACAGAAAGACCCCGGAGATCATCTGGGCCGGCAAGAGCAGGAACATCAAGCCCAGATAGGCCTTTTGCTGAAGGGCATTGAATTTGTTGTCAGGGGTCATCACATGGGGATTGGGGTCCCCCTTGAAGATGCCGAAGCCATAATACTTCGCCTGCCGGAAGGCATCGGGCACAAAGGTGCGCAGATCAGGGAAATAGATCTTGATCTTGCCGGTGCCCAGATAATAGACGAGCCAGAGGAAATAGTTGGCTATCACCACAAAACCCACATAATTATGGAGGGTAATGGCATTTTTGAGGGCCATGATGCCCACCATCTCGGCATAGCGGATTTGAAAGCCGGTCAGGACCAGCAGGACAATGCCGGCTGCCTGGATCCAGTGCCAGACCCGGACCGGGGCCGGGTGGATGTATATCAGTTTCTTGCTCATCACAGTTCCTCCTCTACTCTCTTCCATTTAATGGCAACCAGGCAGGTTGGCAGATTTCCGTCTCTTTATCGGTTCCAGGGCGCTGGATCCCGCCCATCAGCCCTGCTGCGGCTGGTTACGATTTCTCCTTTTTCTGACGGCGGCCGCGGATGGTGACAATCCGGAGGGCCAGATGCCCCAGCACACCGCAGCCCGCTCCGCCGATAAGGAGTATGCCGATCATATCCAGGAGCTTCACCCGGGTGCCGGCATAGAGGTAAAAATGGCTGAGGCTGTAGCTCTTGAGAACGGCCCGGTCCACCTGATGATGGTCGACACCGCCATCCTCTCTGGTGAGGACAATGGATACGGCCTCGAAATAGGGGGATTCAGCGGTGTGACATTTCTCGCAGTTCCTTTCCGCCACCCCTCTTTTGACCTGGTGGGCCACCGGTGCCATCTCCGCCACCAGCTCGGCATGGAAGATGGCATGGACGTTTTTCTGGCGGAGCATGAGCTCCAGGGCCTCAAACTCAGGCCTGCTTATGGTGCCATCGTGGTCGGTGTCGATCATGGGCATGAACTGGTCAGAGCCGATACCCAGGATGGCCAGGATATCCTCGCCCTTATAAAACTGGTTGGTGACCAGATCGAAAAACTTCAGGTGGATGTGGCGCTGGACCTCGGGGACATGGCACACCGTACATTCCACAAAGGCGAAATGTTCCTCTTTCTTGGGCAACCAGTCATGGCTCTGGTAGGGATTATGGCATTTGGCGCAGAAATTATTATCCCGCTGGGCAACGGATGCCGCGGCCAAAGGGGTGGCATAGTGATAATCATGGCAGGCGTAGCAGGTCATGGTGATGCCCTTGCTGCTGATCTGGGTATGCACACTGTTGGCAAAGGCGTCCTGCTCTTCTTCATGACAGGAGGAGCAGGCCACTGGGGCCAGATTTTTGGCATGGGGAACATCGTTATCATAATTGAGCTCCTCAATGTCGGCATGGCAGTCGATGCACATAATGCCCTGGCCGTGATGGGCTGAATCGTAAAACTGTGCCGCATCAACAAAGAGGGAGCCCCTGCCCTGCTCTCTGGTCAGCCCTTCGTCATCATGACAATCCAGACAATCGCCATTATCCATGGCCAGTCCCAGGGCCGGCCACAGCCAAAAGGCGAAAAGAAAAGCGATGCCCATGGACCTTGTTCTTCTTTTGAATTTTTTCATTTTATTCATGCGCTCCTTAAATATTTTCTAGGTATCCCCCAGCCCTTTGCCGTCAAAAAACCCTTATAAGGCTGCATTAGCAGCTTGTGTGCCAGGTCTTTATTTTTTCGGAAAAATAATGTGAAATCAGAATGTTATGTGATAACCAGCGCCCCGAGAAGGCGCCCTTATGGTTGCATATCCGCAACTGTAGGCCGGGGGCAGAGTTGCATTATTGCAACCTTACCCAGGGCAGGGTATCGCCCTG
>JAVLBA010000083.1:0-9415 GCA_031581485.1 Desulfurivibrionaceae bacterium
AGAAGGGTTGACCTTCTCGAATATTTGTGGCTCTGGGCGATAAAGGTGAGTAATTATGGTGAACATTCTGATCAGGGAAAGTTCCCGTGGGGAAAAGAAATTCCTTTCAGGGAAGGATATCGGTAAAAAAGGGATAAAAATCTTGCCAAGAGGCGTGGGAGGGGGTATATAATTGCCTTCTCTTTGCCGATAGCCGGATGGAGATGTTTTTTGGCTTAATGATTAATCAATAATTGATCGGCTGGTCCTCCCCGGGCTGCTGATTTTTCCTTGTAAGGAGATAATGTTATGGCTCGTGAATGTGAAATGTGCGGAAAGAAGCCCATTACCGGCAACAATGTAAGTCATGCCCATAATAAAAATCGCCGCCGCTGGCTGCCCAATCTGCAGAGTGTACGAATGGCTACCCCCAGTGGCAATGCCAAGAAGATCCGGGTCTGTACCCGCTGTCTCCGTTCTGGTGCGGTGGTCAAGCCGGCCGTAAAAAACGTCTAGACTCCCCTGCATCTCTGTACATAAAAAAAGCCCGCCGGTTTAAACCGGCGGGCTTTTTTTTATGTACTCGTCTCATCGGGGATCTTCTTCTTCTTCTTCTTCCCTCTTTTTTTCCTCGTTCTGCTCAGGAATGCAGCCTAGACCGCCGCACACGGGGCATTCTTCCCAAGACATGAGAAATCTGCTTGCCCCCTGGAAAAAAGTGCTCTGACCTGAGCCGTCACAGGCCTCGCATGGTTTGTTCATCATTGCTCCTTCTACTGCCGTTTTGCCTCCATCACACCAGCCACCTGGCGGAGGCGCTGCAGGGTGGAGGAGAGATGATCAAGACTGCTGACCTCGATAATAAGGTTGAGATGCGCCACCCTGTCCTTGGAAGAATGGGCATCAATATTGAGGATATTGGCATTGCCATCGCTTAAGGCGTTACAGAGTTCGGCGAGAAGACCCTTGTGGTCTTGGGCAATGACGTGGATCTGGGTTCGATGACTGGTCTTGGTCTCATTCCAGCGCACCTTGAGCCAGCGCTGCGGGTCGGTGTTAAGGAGATTCGGGCAGCTTTCCTTGTGGACGGAGATGCCCCGGCCGGCGGTGATAAAACCCATGATCTCTTCGCCCGGCATGGGCATGCAGCATTGGCTGATGCGGATCATCATGTCAGGGATCCCGTCAATGGTGATGGCATCGTCAGAATCCGTGCCGGCAGAAGTGCGCGGCAGGGGGATTTCCTGCCCCTGTGGCGTCTCCTTCTCCGCCTCTGTTTGCTCTGGAAAGAGGATGGTGGCCAGCTGTCTGGTGGTCACCTTTCCGGAGCCTACCCGGATCAAGAGTTCCTGTAGGGAATTGCAGTGCACTTTCTTGAGGATCGATTTGAGATCACCGCTTTTGACCAGTTTTTTCAGGGAGAGGGCATGCTTCTTGAGCTCTCTTTCGCAGATTTCCTCGCCAATGCGCAGGGATTTCGCCTGCTCATCCTGGCGCAGCCAGTGGCGGATACGGCTTTTGGCCCGCCCGGTTTTCACCAGATTGAGCCAGCCCTGGTGGGGGTGCTGCTTCTGGCTGGTGATGATCTCCACGGCGTTGCCGTTTTTGAGTTCGGTTTTCAGCGAAACCATGGTGCCGTTGATTCTGGCGCCGGTGCAGCGGTTGCCCACCTCGGTGTGGATTGCATAGGCAAAGTCAAGGGGGGTGGCACCGGCCGGTAATTCTTTCACCTCACCATTTGGGGTCAGCACATAAATCTTTTTGGCCTGGGCAAGTTCGTTTTTGACGGTGTCCAGAAACTCCTTGGGGTCCTTGAGCTCCTGCAGCCAGTTGACCAGCTGTTTGAGCCACTGGAAGGTGGAGGCGTCCGCTTCTGAAATCGCGGCGCCTTCTTTATAGGCCCAATGGGCGGCGATTCCCTCTTTGGCGATTTTGTCCATCTCTGCGGTGCGGATCTGGATCTCCATGAATTCCCCGGCAGGTCCGATCACCGAGGTGTGGAGGGACTGGTACCTGTTGGACTTGGGCTGGGAGATATAATCCTTGATCCGGTGATCAATGGGGGTCCAGAGGGAGTGGACCAGGCCCAGGGCCTGATAGCATTCGCGTACCGTGCCGAGGATAATGCGAAAGGCAACCTTGTCATAGACCTTGTCCAAGGTGATTTTCTGGACAAGGAGCTTCTGGTAAATGGAAAGGAGATGTTTGGGGCGGCCCAGAATCTTAAATGAGCTGATGCCTTGTTCCTTGAGCTTTTTTGTGAGGAGTTTCTTGATGTCGGCAACATATTTTTCCCGGTCTCCCAGGGAGGAATTGACCCTGCTTTCAAGCTCCTTGTACTCCTGGGGGTGAAGAACCGAGAAGGCCCGATCCTCAAGCTCCCGTTTCATCCAGTCAATGCCCAGCCGGCTGGCCAGGGGGGCATAGAGGTCAAGGGTCTCCTGGGCAAATTCCTTCTGCTGATCAGGGGGAAAGTCGAGGATCTGCATATCATTGAGACGGTCGGCGAGCTTGACCAGCAAGACCCGGATATCCGCAGACATGGCCAGCAGCATCTTGCGGATATTCTCGGCCTGATAAGCTATCTTTGAGTTGTACTGCACATCGGATATTTTGGTGGCGCCGCTGACGATATGGGCCACATCCTTGCCGAATTTCTTGCGGATCAGGGCCTCGTCAACCCCGCTATGAGGCTCCTTGAGGATGCCGTGGAAGAGACCGGAGATGATGGTGTCCGCATCCAGGCGCATGGCCGCTAAAATCTGGGCGACAGAGAGGGCATGGGTGATGTAGGGATCCCCATTGGGCCGGGTATGTCCCTCATGGGCCTTGGCGGCAAAGGCGTACGCCTCCCTAATGACCGGCAGCTGCCGGGCCGGCAGATAGCCCTTGGCCCGATTCAGGAGGTCGTCAATGGTGATATGGTGTTCCGCGTGTCCCATCTGGTCTCTGTCTATATCCATGGTCCGGATCTTTCCTTGGCGCTTTTTTTCAAAGAACGGTTAGGTCTCTGTCTTGGCGATAAGTTCCATTACCGTGGCAACCGTCTCCTGCAGGGGAATGGTGCGGGTCTGGCCATCGGCCCGCTGCCGTATCTCGATCAGCCCTTGCCGGCTGAAACTCTTACCCACCGTGATCCGTAGCGGCATGCCGATAAGGTCGGCATCCTTGAATTTGCTGCCGGGCCGCTCATCGCGGTCATCAAGAATGACCTCGATATTCCGGGTGCGCAGCTCCTGGTAGATATCTTCGGCCGCTTGGGTGATCTCTGCATCCTGGGGCGAGAGGTTGAGGAGCAGGGCCTGGACCGGGGCAATGGCGGCCGGCAGTTTGATGCCGTCTTTGTCGTGATGCTGTTCAATGGCGGCAGCCACCACCCGGCTCACCCCGATGCCATAGCAGCCCATGACAAAGGGGGTCTCGGCTCCCTGATCGTCAAGAAAGGTGGCCTTCATAGCCAGGGAGTATTTGGTGCCGAGCTTGAAGATATGGCCAACCTCAATGCCCCTGGTGAGCTCCAGTTCGCCACCGCACAGGAGGCAACGGTCTCTGTCGGTCACCTTGCGGATGTCGCCCATCAGGGTGGGGCTGAAGTCGCGGCCCATGTTGACGCCCTGCAGGTGAAAATTTTTGTCATTGGCCCCCACCGTAAAATTGCGCAGGGCAGCGATTTCCTGGTCAGCCACGGTCCTGATCTGCAGGCCGATGGGGCCCAGATAGCCGGAGGGGGTGCCGGTGGCGTCAAAGATCTCCTTGTCGTCGGCCAGGCGCAGCTCCTCATCGCTCACCCCAAGAATATTGGCCAGTTTCACCTCCTCCACCTCATGGTCGCCGCGCAGGAGGACGGCAATGGCTTCCCCTTTAACGATGTAGACCAGGGTCTTCACCAGTTGGGCGGGGGTGATCTGCAGAAAATCACAAACCACCTGCACCTTGCGCTTGCCCGGGGTCTCAATCTTCTTGACCTCCTCCAGGCTGATATCCTCGGAGGGGCGGCTCTGCTGGCAGGCCGCTTTTTCCATATTGGCGGCATAGGAGCATGACTTGCAGATGACAATGGTGTCCTCGCCGGTGTCGGCCAGGACCATGAATTCGTGGGAAAAGCTGCCCCCGATGGCGCCGGAATCGGCATCCACGGCGCGGAAACGCAGGCCGCAGCGGCTGAAGATCCGGTGGTAGGCATATTTCATCTTTTCATAGGTCTCTTCAGCCCCCTGATCTGAGGCGTCAAAGCTGTAGCCATCCTTCATGATGAACTCCCTGCCCCGCATGAGGCCGAAGCGGGGGCGGGCCTCGTCACGATATTTGGTCTGGATCTGGTAGAGGTTCAGGGGCAGCTGCTTGTAGGAATGGATGTTTTTCCTGGCCAGATCAGTGATGACCTCCTCGTGGGTGGGGCCCAGGCAGAAATCGCGGTTATGGCGGTCCTTGACACGGAGGAGCTCCTTGCCATAGACCTGCCATCTTCCCGACTCCTGCCAGAGGTCGGCTGGTTGGACCATGGGCATGAGCAGTTCCTGGGCACCGGCGGCATTCATCTCTTCGCGGACAATCTTTTCGACCTTGCGGATGGCGGCAAGGCCCAGGGGCAGGTAGGTATAGGAACCGCTGCTCAGTTTACGGATGTAGCCGGCCCGCAGCAGGAGCTTATGACTGATGACCTCGGCCTCAGAAGGGTCTTCCTTCAAGGTGGGGATGAGAAGCTGGGAGAATCGCATGGTGAATCCTGAGTATATGAGGGTGTTATTGAGTTGTTATTGAGGTCAGGGAAGTCCAGGTGGGACACTCTTTCAAAAAATCTTTTTCGAGTGCCGGCTGTTTTGAGGGTTGCGTGACCAATTCATGAAGGTGTTCTTATTTTTCTGTGTTCATGGCATCGAGTTCTTTGATGAAGACTTCAAAGAGATCCGCCTCCGGCACCTTTTTGTAGAGCTGCCCCTTTTTGAAGATAATGCCGAAGCCGTTGCCGCCGGCCAGGCCGATGTCGGCCTCTTTGGCCTCGCCCGGGCCGTTGACCACACAGCCCATCACCGCGATCTTAAGCGGCGTCTTCATGGTCTGGATGTAGGCCTCCACCTTTTCGGCCAGGCCGAAGAGGTTGATCTGGCAGCGTCCGCAGGTGGGACAGCTGATGAGCTCAGGGCCGCGCTCTCTTATTTTCAGGCAGCGCAGCAGTTCGTAGCAGACGCGGATCTCTTCCACGGGATCGCGGGTCAGGGAGATGCGCAAGGTGTCGCCGATGCCTTCGTAAAGGAGCATGCCGAGGGCAACACTTGACTTTACTGTGCCGGCGATGAGTCCGCCGGCCTCAGTGACCCCCAGGTGCAGGGGGTAGTCCGTGGCCCGGGCAAGCTGCCGATAGGCGGCCAGGGTGGTCAGGACATCGGAGGACTTGATGGATATTTTTATCTCCCGGAAACCCAGCCCTTCCAGAAGGGCGACATTGCGCAGGGCGCTCTCCACCAGGGCGGCCGGGGTGGGGTGGCCATGCTTTTTGAGGATCTCTTTTTCCACGGAGCCGGAATTGACCCCCACCCGGATGGGGACATGGTGGCTCTTGGCGGCATCCACCACCTTCTGCAGTTTTTCTCTATCGCCGATATTGCCGGGATTGATCCGGATGCCCTGGGCCCCCTGCTCCATGCTGGCCACGGCCAGGCGATGGTCAAAATGGATATCGGCAATAAGGGGCAGGGTGATCTGCTCCCTGATTTTTTTGAGGGCGGCTGCGGCCTCCAGGTCGAGAACCGCCACCCTGATGATCTCACAGCCGGCATCGGCCAGGGCGTGGATCTGGGCCACGGTACCGGCCACATCCCGGGTGTCTGTATTGGTCATGGACTGCACGGCAATGGGGGCATCGCCACCAATCTTCACCGTGCCCACCGTTATCTGACGTGTTTTTTTTCTGGTAATCATAAAAGGGCCTGTCTGCTGAAAAATAAGAAGCACACAACTATAACTGAAAAAGGCCTTTCCAGCATTATTTATCAAGGGCCCGGCAAGCAAGCTGTTGAAATTGAGGCCGCCTCTTGCTATCATGCCGCCATGAAACTGCTCATCTCCCTTGTCGGCCTGGTCCTGATTCTTGAGTCCCTGCCCTATATCGCCTTTCCTGATTCCATGCGCCAATGGCTCAAAGAGCTTTCGGAGATGGAATCATCCATCCTCCGCATTTTCGGTTTCATTGCCCTGGCCGCCGGTCTCCTTCTCTGCTATCTGGCCCAGCGCACCTCCTGGTTTTCTTAGCCCTTTATTTATATATACACATGCCTTCAGATCTTTTTGACTTAGAGTCCTATGATTTTCCTCTGCCCCCTGAGCTGATAGCCCAGCATCCGGCGGTCAGCCGTGATGCCTCAAGGCTTCTCTCCTATCAGACCAAAAACAGGACCATTGCGGATCTGCCCTTTCGGTCCGTGGTGGATCTCTTCTCCCCGGGTGATGTGCTGGTGGTCAATAATACCAAGGTCTTCCCGGCTCGGCTGCTCGGCAGAAAAGAGACAGGAGGGAGGGTGGAGCTTTTATTGCTCTCCTTTCCCGCCGTGGACCCCCTGCCTGTTCCCGGCCAGCCCGGCTGGCGCCAGGTGGAAGGGGTGGGGCTGGTAAAGAGTTCCAAGCGGCCCCGGCAGGGGGCGCTGCTCATCTTTGGTGAGGGGCTCAGGGCCGAGGTCAAGGAGATCCTGGCGGATGGCAAGGTGGTGGTGCTCCTTTATTTTTCAGGGACCCTGCCTGCTCAGCTTGAAAAATGCGGCCAGCTCCCCCTGCCGCCCTATATCAACCGGGACCCTGATGGGCAGTCCGAGGAGGACAGGCAGCGCTACCAGACCGTTTATGCCGCCCATGCCGGGGCAGTGGCGGCGCCTACTGCCGGGCTCCATTTCACCGAGGCCCTGCTGGAGGCCATCAGGGCCAAGGGGGTGGTCGTTGCCCCGGTCACCCTCCATGTGGGCTACGGCACCTTTGCTCCGGTGCGGGTGGCTGATATCCGCCACCACCTCATTCATTCGGAGTATCTGGTGGTCTCAGAGGAGACAGCAACCCTTGTCAACAGGGCAAAGGAGGCCGGCGGCAGGGTATGGGCGGTGGGCACCACCAGTATCAGGGCCCTGGAGTTTGCCGCTGATGACCAGGGGCGCCTGCATGCCAGGGAGGGGGCGTGTGCACTCTATATCTATCCCGGTTATTGCTTCAAAATAGTTGACAATGTCATTACTAATTTCCACCTGCCCCAGTCGTCACTGCTCTTTCTGATCAGTGCCCTGATGGGCCGGGACGAGCTCCTCCGTTGTTACCGGCATGCCATTGCACAGAGATACCGCTTCTTCAGTTATGGTGATGCCATGGCCATTGTCACTGTCTAAACAGCGCCCTTGCCCGGTGAAAGGCTTGGGGTGACAGCAGAGGAGGTTCGGCAAAGGGGGGAGGCTGGAGCGCTGCCATAAAAAAAGCCGCCGGCCGGATCAAGGGGCTGGCGGCTTTGCAGGGCAGGTGGGGGAAAAGGCCTTATGAGGCGCAGGGGCAGGTGGCCGCCTGGGGGCAGGATGCTTTCTTGTCGCTGCTGCCGGCTTTTTCGGTGGTGGCAGCCACCTTCTCCTTGGGGCTGTTGTAGCCATCGGCATACCAGCCGCCGCCCTTGAGGTGAAAGGCGCTCTGGGAGATGATTTTTTTCACCGAACCGGCACACTCCGGGCAGGTGGCAAGGGGGGCCTCAGACATGGATTGCCACATCTCAACAATTTTATGGCATGCTTCACATTCATATTCATATATGGGCATTGGTCCAACCTCCGGCTGAACTGCTGTAGAGTTGTGAGTGAATTTTACAGATGTTTTTTGCCTTGCTTAGTGGTACGTAATGATAATGTTGGTGTGATTATTTGTCAATGCTGGCCAATAAAAAAAAAGGGCTCCACAGCGTCTCCATGCCCCTTGCCGCCGGAGGAAAGCTGTCTCCTCATGAAGGCTCTCCTTGCAGGGACCAGTCATTTTCTTCCTCTTCGAGGCGTTCATCTGCCTGGTTTAGCCGCTGTTCAGCGGAAAACGGCAGGGGCGGCTTTTGTTATGGAGAAGATCTCTTAAAAGGAGTATGGGCTGATGATCTTCATGAGCTGCCTTTTGTTGACAAGCAAGATCTGGGCGGGTCATCAAATCAAAAGAGAGGCAAAATCGTGCAAAAAATTCTCTGTCAACAGGCTGCGGAAGGTATGGTGCTGGCCAAGGATGTCGAGACTCCGGAAGGCCGCATCCTCTGTGGCAAGGGTACTCTCCTCACTGAGGCCATTATTGCCCGTTTTGTGAAGATGGATATCAGCTATATTGCCGTGGAGGGCCATCCTGTTGAGGTGGCAGGGGAAAAAACCTTACAGGAGGAGCTGGTGGATATTGAAAAAAGATTCTCCAGGGTTAAACATGTTCCCCCTCTGATGTTTCTGAAAAAAAGGATCATGGCAAGAACGGTGGCTGCGCGCCAGGAGCAGGGGAGCTGATGGAAAAGGATCGTAAGGCGGAATTCCGCAGAGCCCTGCTGGAGGTGAAGAATCTGCCCACCCTGCCCGGCATTGTGGCCAAACTGACCCGGATGGCAGAAGACCCTGACACCACAACGGAGCAGATGGGCAGGGTGATCAGCAAGGACCACATCCTGGCTGCCAAGTTGTTAAAGCTCGTTAATTCGGCATTTTATGGTTTTCCACAAAAGATAAGCTCGCTGTCCAGCGCCATCATTCTTCTTGGTTTTAATGTCATTAAAAGTTTGATCATTAGTGCCTCCATCTTTGAGCTCATGGAGAGTTCTGATGTGGAACTATGGGAACATTCTCTGGGCACGGCGGTTGTGGCCAGCATTCTGGCCAAACGGCTGGGGATAAAGGATCCGGAAGAGGTAAGCACCGCCGGTCTTATCCATGATATCGGCAAGGTGGCGGTGAAGATGGAGTTGCCGGAGCAGTATGATGAAATTCTCAATATTGTGGAGATGAAAAAGGTCTCCATGCTTGAGGCGGAACGGCTGGTTCTGGGCCTTGATCATGCCGAGGTGGGTGGCTGGCTGGCCAAGAGCTGGTTCCTGCCCCGCAAGCTGGTGGAGCCGATATCCTGCCACCATGTGCCCAAAGCCTCCAGGGAAGAGCCCCTTGCCAGCGCCATTCTCCATTTCAGTGATGTCCTGATCCGGGGCCTCGGTTATGGTCACGGCACCGATATCTGGGTCCCGCCTTTAAGTAAATTCGCCTGGGACACCCTGGGTCTTTCCGCCCAGGATCTGGACGAGATCCTGGCGCAGGTCGAAGAGAATCTCTGGGAGGTCAAGGGGTTCAGCCTTGATATCCAGTCTGAATTGGTAAACAAAAAACAGGAGTAGTACTCCGTAAAACTTAAATGTACGTGTAGAATTTCGTTATTGCCTTCGAACCACAAAGACACGAAGGCACAAAGA
>JAVLBA010000084.1:0-9204 GCA_031581485.1 Desulfurivibrionaceae bacterium
CATCGTCCGCTTTGAAGATCCCTATGGGCGGGAAAGACAGGCGTGAGGCGTGAGGCGATTTTTGAGAGAGAGGGGAGGTGTTGAAAAGAAAGCATCACAGCCTTTTGGTATGGCAAGAAGCTATGGCGTTGGTTCAAGATATTTATAATGTTACGGCCCTTTTTCCAAAAGAAGAAGTCTATGCATTGACAAATCAAATGCGAAGAGCAGCTGTTTCTGTACCGAGTAATATTGCTGAAGGTGCTGCTCGCACCGGGAAAAAAGAATTCCTGCAATTTCTCTCAATTGCCCGTGGATCTTTAAGTGAGTTAGAAACACAAATTTTGATAAGCGACAAACTGGGATATCTTTCGGTGAAAAAGGGTCTTCTTGAAAGGGTGGATAAAGTTTTCGGGCTTCTTGGCGGTCTAATAAATTCTCTGAGAAAAGAGGCAGACAAAAAATGACCCATACCCCCTCCCGCCTCACTCCTCCCGCCTCACCCTTCACGCCTCACTCCCCTTCGTAATGCCCCCTCTTGCTCTTAAAAAAAATATAAATAAATACAATTGCTTATTAAACACATTTTGTGTTTAATTCATCCCTTGGAAGGTAAGGCTATTCAAGCATGCACCCGGCCCCGATGGCAGATAGAAGGCATCGCCCGTTTACGGCAAACCCATCATCTGTTACTTTCTGTCAACTTCGATGCCGGCAGGGATAAGGCATTTGACACCACGGAAGTAACCATTCTGAAGAAGATTTTAAACTGATAAAGGTAGGAAAAATAACCGGGGCCTTTTTAGGGCGACGTTAATTTTTTTTGCAGGGAGGAGCGTTGCATGGCGGAAATGGACCAGAAATATGGCCCTGCTTCTTATGGAGACGAAATCAACCTTGTGGATCTGTGGTCTATCTTGATGCGTCGCAAAGGGTTGATCGTGGTTGTCTTTCTTATCACTCTCTTGGGTAGCGTTGTCTACCTGGTCCTGGCTCAACCTGTTTACGAAAGCAGGGTGGTTGTTCAGGTGGGGCAGGTGGGGCAGGTGGACGAGGTGGACGAGGTGGAGCCTAAGGTGAGTTATGTCGAAGATCTCGATGTGTTTAAGCAGCGCCTGTTGGCCGAGCATGCCGCCCTTGCTGCTGTGGAGGCTCCGCGCAAGGGGGCACAGAATGTCTTTACCCTCACTGTGCGCCAGGGCGATAAGGATGTTGCCGGCAAACAACTGAATGATATTGTTGAGAAATTGCTGCTTGGTCACAGGGCAATTTATGACAAGATTGCGGGGCCGCTGCAGGGGCAACAGCAGTCACTGGCAGGGCAATTGCATGATTTCATCAAACAAAGGGATGATCTCACCACCCTGATTGAGCGCCTGAAGCAGAGCGAGCCGACCCTGGCCGCCCTCTTGCTGACCGAAAAAACAGGTCTATCCCGGATGATTGTGGAGATTGAGGAAAAGTTGGTCAGTCTGCAAACATTGCTGAGCGCGCCAAACACCTTGCCCAGTCGTGTGCTTGGCACACAAGTCACCCCAAACAAACCTCGCGAACCCAAAAAAAAGATGATTATGGCCTTAGGCCTGATACTCGGCGCCATGTTGGGTGTTTTTGCGGCCTTCTTTGCCGAGTTTTTGAAGAAGGCCAAGGACAGTCAGGCCTCCTCGCAGTGACGGGGAAGGCTCAAGGGGCAAGGCAAGGTTCAAGGGGGTGGTCCTGTGATGCCCTGCCCGTATCAAAATGCGGGGTGGGCGTCGTTGCGAAAAGATGCGCCGGCACGGTAGGCTGCCACAGCCCCACCATCTGCGCCGTCTTTCCCTTGAACCTTGAGCCTTGAACCTTGCATCTTGTTCCCCTATTATCTTGACGTGCCAGGGGCGGTTGTATAGATTGTTATTTTTTCAGGGCAGGAGCAGTTGCCTTAACATTCTATAACCCCTTTTGGGGAATTCGGGTAACAGCAGCTTTGCTTTCTCATTTTTTTCATTCTCTGCGGCACAATAGGGCGGCCCAGCTCATAACCGGGCTTTTTGTGCTGAATCTTCTGGTTAAACTGGTGCCGGTCTTTCGCGGCATTATGATTCATCCCGATGCCCCGGTCTACCTGTGGTCCGCCCAGGCCCTGGCCGCTGGGGATGTCCAGGGGGCCTTTGCCGCCTATCCCATGCTTTTTTACCCGTATTTGATCATGCTGGTAAATAAATTGGGTGTTGACTGGCTGTGGGCCGGTCGCCTTGTCTCCCTGGCGGCATCCTCTCTGGCCCTGCTGCCCTTTATCGCCATTGCCAGGAGATTTGTGACGGGCTGGCCGTTGGTGGTGGGGGCCCTGTTCTTTATTTTTGCCCCGGAGCTTAATGCCCGGGGCTATGCAGTTCTGCGCGACCCGCTCTATCTCTTTTTGAGTCTCTGCTCTCTCCACTATGCCCTGCGGTTTTTAGAAGATAAATCCCTGCTCTCCTTTGGAGGCACCGTGCTTGTGGCGCTTTTGCTGCCGCTGGTTCGTGTGGAAGGGGTGCTCAGCGCCTTGCTGCTCTGTGGGGTATGCTCTGTGCTGCTGCTCTGGACCAGGGTTGAGAACAAAAAAAACCTGCTTTTCTGTCTGCTGGGGCTGGCCGGCGCCATCGTGGCCGGGCTGTTTTTCTCCGAGACCTTTCGGACCCTGATCAGGTTTCCGTCATTTGTCCACTACTACAACCAGCTCACCAGCGGTGCCTTGTCCGTAGAGGCCTGTCTGCAGGCACTAGTATTTCATTCTTAAATTAACGTTACATTTGTTTGATAAATTTGTTATACTGTTCTCCATAAACCCTTACCAGGAGGACAGCACGATGAAACCAAAGCCGAAACTCGTGATACCGGAAAAAGATCAACAACAGCTTGAGGCAATCGCCCGAAGTCGCACAGAGCCTGCAAGCAAAGTCCAGCGCGCCAAGATCTTAATCATGTATGCCGGCGGCGAAAAAATAACTCGAATAACGCAACATCTCAACACAACGCGCCCTCTTGTCTATCGGGCTATAGACAAGGCATTAGAGTTCGGAGCCTTGCAATCCTTGAGCGACCTGAAGCGTTCCGGTCGTTCAAGGATAATTGATGACAACGCTAAAAAATGGTTGCTGTCCATAGCCTGCCAGAAGCCTGCAGATTTAGGCTATGCGGCCGAAACTTGGACGTACAGCCAACTTGTTAAACATATACAAAAATATGCAGCGGAAAATGGCCACCATTGTTTGCAAAAAATCAGCAGGAGCAAATTACACGACATCTTGAATGAAAGCGAAATTAAGCCTCATAAAATTCGCTACTATCTCGAACGTCGAGATCCTAAATTTGAGGAGAAAATGACCGATATCCTCCATGTCTACAAAGATGTGGAAATGATCAATATGTCATCAGACAAACGAGAAAGCACCACTGTCTCCTATGACGAGAAACCTGGAATCCAAGCGATAAAAAATATCGCGGCCCAATTGCAACCAGTGCCAGGGGAACATTCCATGATCGCAAGAGATTATGAATATAAACGCTTGGGAACAGTTTCTCTCCTGGGGGGCGTGGATCTCCATACGGGTGAAATACATGCTTTGGTTCGCGACCGGCACCGGAGCAGGGAGTTTATCGAATTCCTCAAAGTCATTGACGAAAAGTACCCGAAAGATTGGATCATCCGGATGGTGCTAGACAATCATTCCTCCCATATATCTAAAGAAACACGCGCCTTTTTAAAAACAAAACCGAATCGATTTCATTTTGTATTCACCCCAAAACACGGCTCCTGGTTGAATCTTATCGAATCGGTTTTCAGCAAAATGACCAGGTCTTTTCTTCGTCACATTAGGGTTGGCACAAAAGCAGAACTCATTGAGCGCATATATCAGGGAATTGCGGAAATTAACCAAGACCCTGTGGTATTTAGGTGGCAATACAAAATGGATGAAATCGCCACAGCTTAGCATAACGTTATTTTGAGAACGTTGTACTAGGGTCCCGCTGCAAGACGCCGTAAGGCATAAAAAAAGAGGGATTCCAGATGATGCTCTGGAATCCCTCTTTTTTATGTCATCACTCCTCCAGGGCCAGCTCGATAAGGCGATCCACCAGCTGCCCGAAATCAAGACCAAAGGCCTTGGCGGCCTGGGGCAGCAGGCTGGTCTGGGTCATGCCGGGGATGGTGTTGGTCTCAATGACATAGATGTCGCCGCCCTCCACAACAATCATATCCGTACGGCTGTAACCTTTAAGTTTGAGGGCCTGGTGGGCCCTGAGGCCATATTCCTGGGCCCGGCGGGTGGTCTCGGCATCAAACTCGGCCGGACACACCTCTTTGCTGGCCCCGGGCTGATACTTGGCCTGGTAATCAAAGAAGGGATACTCCGCACCGGGAATGATCTCCACCAGGGGCAGGGCCTGCAGCTCCTTATTCCCCAGCACACCGCAGGTGATCTCCCGGCCCTGGACAAACTCCTCCACCATCACCTGGTCATCATACTTAAAGGCCAGGGCCAGGGCCACGGCAAGCTCCTGCTCGTCATGGGCAAGGGACATGCCCAGGCTGGAGCCTTGGCAGATGGGCTTCACCACCACCGGCAGGTGCAAGCGGGCGGCCAGGGGGGCGGGATCAGCGATATCCTCCGGGGTGGCCATCTGCCAGGCGGCCACCTTCAGCCCCGCCTGCTGATACAGCTTCTTGGCCAGATCCTTATCCATGGCCAGGGCGCTCCCCAAGACCCCGGCACCCTGATAAGGAATGCCCAGGAGATCCAGGGTGCCCTGCATGGAGCCATCCTCACCCAGGGGCCCATGGAGCAGGATGAAGGCGACATCCAGGCTGTCGGCATCGGCCACCAGCCGGGCCAGGTCCGTGACCGGGTCATACTGACGCACCTGGTATTTACTGGTGTCCAGGGAGGCGAGCACGCCGCGGGCCCCGGCCAGGGAGACCTCTCTCTCCCCCGACTTGCCGCCGGCAATGAGGGCCAGCCTTATTTTTCCTGCCATAATGATCTCCTTGGTGACGGGATGAGTGCCATGGGGCCGGCGAAAAAGGGTCCCCTCTTTCAGCGCCGCTCACGGAGTGCAACAAAATCTTCGTACTTTGTCTTCTTCATGGTAAACCAGCAGACAAGACTTCCCACAATTAGCAACTGAGGAGCACCCTTGTCAATGGATAGCCATATAATAGAAGCCCTGAAAGATATTGTCGGCGCGGATCGGCTGGAGACGGCCCTTGAGGAGAGACAATGCTATTCCTATGATGGCACCGGCCAGGAGTATATTCCCGAGGCCGTGGCCTTCCCGGACACCACCAAACAGATAAGCCGGATCATGGCCCTGGCCAGCGCCAGCGGCTTTGCCGTGGTGCCCCGCGGCGCCGGCAGCGGCATGAGCGGCGGCTCCCTGCCGGTAGCCGGCGGCCTGGTGCTGGCCCTGGGCCGCATGAATCGCATCCTGGAGATAGATGAGGCCAACCAGCTGGCGGTTGTGGAACCAGGGGTGATCACCGGCGATCTGGGCGCTGCCCTGGCCCCCTTGGGCCTCTTCTACCCCCCTGACCCGGCCAGCCTCAAATTCTGCACCCTGGGAGGCAATGTGGCGGAAGGCGCCGGCGGCCCCAGCGCCGTCAAGTATGGGGTTACCCGCGATTATGTCCTCGGACTTGAAGTGGTGCTGGCTGACGGCCGCATCCTTGAAACCGGGGTGCGCACCCGTAAAGGCGTGGTGGGGTACGATCTCACCCGGCTCTTTATCGGTTCCGAGGGCACCCTGGCCATTATCACCAAGATCATCCTGCGGCTGATCGCCCGCCCCACGGCCAGCAAGACCCTGCTGCTTCTCTTCACCGACATGCACCAGGCCGTGGCCCTGGTGGCGGCCCTGCTCAAAGAACAGACCCCCTCCACCCTGGAATATCTGGACAACACGGCCCTGAATCTGGTGGCGGACAAACTCCCCTTTCCCCTGCCGGCGGGCACCAGGGCCATGCTCCTGGTGGAACTGGATGGCGACCCTGACTCCGTGGAGGTACAAACCGCCCGGCTCAACGATTTTCTGGACAGCCGCCCGGAGATTCTCCACCGCCAGCAGGCCCAGAACCCTGAGGAAGTGGCCGCCCTGTGGCAGGCCCGCCGCAGCGTGTCGCCGGCCGCCTTTACCTTGAGGCCCCACAAGATCAGCGAGGATGTGGTGGTGCCCCGCAGCGCTATTGCGGCCCTGGTGGCCTGTACTGAGGAGCTTGGCCACCGCTTCCGCCTGCCTATTTTCACCTTCGGCCATGCCGGCGACGGCAATATCCATGTCAACATCATGCTGGACAAGGCAGACCAGGAGGAGGTCAGCCGGGGCAGAGAGGCCCAGAAGGCCCTGTTCCAGGAGGTGGTACGGCTCAGGGGCTCCCTCTCCGGCGAACATGGCGTGGGTCTTACCAAGGCGCCCTTTCTGGACCTGGAACTCTCGGCAACCAGCCTGGATATCCAGCGCCGGCTCAAGAAGCTCTTTGATCCTCAAGATATCATTAATCCGGGCAAGATCTTTTAGAATGGGGCCTGAAAAACGCCCCAAGGGCAAGAAATGCGCTCTTTTTTGTAACTATTCAGGTCGCAACCCGGATCCGGACAGAGTCGAAATTATGGAACCGTAACTGGTTACCTCTTTTTTTGCATTACAGCTGCCTTATGGCTTAGAATCAAGGAAGAAGGGGCGTTGATCCCTCTTCCTACCCAAGGAGCAGAAAACCCCATGGAGTCAAAACGCCTGGCCATAGCCCTTCTCTTGTGCCTGGCCGTCCTTATCTTTGGCATAACAGGCTATATGCTGCTGGAACAGTATAATGTGCTTGATGCCCTCTACATGACGGTGATCACCATCACCACGGTTGGCTTTGCCGAGGTCAAGCCCCTTTCAGGGCCGGGCCGTCTCTTTACCGTTTTCCTGATTATTTTCGGTCTGGCCGGCCTGGCCTATGCAAGTCGCGGTATCGCCGAATCCCTCATGGAACAGGTATGGAGCAAACAGACGGAGAGAAAAAAAATGCAGGCACGCATCAACAAACTTCACAATCATTATATTATCTGCGGCTATGGCCGGGTGGGTCGGGCGGCAGGTCAATATTTTTCTGAACACAAGATCCCCTTTGTCATCATTGAATCTTCGGCAGCCACCTGTGAAAAAATCAAGGAAGAGGGACGCAACTATATTGAAGGTGACGCCACCGCCGACGCAAACCTGCTCCAGGCCGGGATTAAACGGGCCAACGGTCTTCTCGCCCTCCTCCACTCCGATCCCCTCAATCTTTTCACCACCCTGACGGCCCGGGAGTTGAACCCGATTCTGCGCATCATTACCCGCTCCGCCGAATCTTCGGCTGAACAGAAAATCATCAAGGCCGGGGCCGACAGCGTGGTCTCTCCCCATGCCAGTGCCGGCAAGCATGTTGCCGAGAGCATCCTCTGCGCCACCGGCCATCTGCCGGAAATCATCGGCCAACGGGTCACCATCCAGCCGCAATGGGTGGAAATCAAGGAAGGCTCCAGCATGGCGGAGCAGACCATTGATGATCTGGCCGCCAAGATGGACCGACAGATCATCGGCCTCCGACGCCAGGGCGCCGACTTCATCCACCCGGATCCGGCCACCATCCTGGCCGCGGGTGACAAGATTCTCATCCTGGAGGTGGGGGAACAGGAAGAAGAGGCCATCGAGGCGATCGCCAAGAAGATTGTCATTATTGATGACAATCCAGTGATCGCGAATCTTTATGCCCGGCTCTTTCAAAAGGCCGGTTTTATTCCGCTCACCGCCACCGACAGCCACAAGGGGCTGGAACTCATCCTGGAGGAGAAGCCGGATGCCGCCATCATCGACTTTATGCTGCCGGAACTCTCCGGCCCGGAGGTGGTCAAAAAGGTGCGCAAGATCCTCACCTATCCCATCAAACTCATCGTCTTCACCAGCGACCACCTGGCCCAGGCCAAGAAGGAGGCCCTGGCCGCCGGCGCCGATGAGGTGATTGTCAAAGGCCCGGAAGCGACCGAGGTGGTCGATATTGTGGTCCATCTTATCAGGCCCACGAGTTGAAAAATTGTGGACGGCTGCCAGGAAATCCATTGACAAGGCCGCGCCTCATCCTTTATAGAGTCTGTTTGTTTTTGCTTTTATGCATCCCGAAATGAACTGACCAGGTCAGATATATATCTGCACTGCCTTAGATGCGCGGTGCCAACGTCTCTATACGGAGTTATCATGATTGAAGTTGAAGTACGTGGCGATATCGAATACGCCATTCGCCAACTGAAGAAAAAGCTGCAGCTTGACGGCATGAAAAAAGAACTCAAACGCCGCGAGGCCTATGAGAAACCAAGCGTAGCACGACGCCGCAAGCAGGCCGAGGCCAAGCGCAAACTGCGCAAGGTTGCCCGCGC
Organism: Desulfurivibrionaceae bacterium; assembly: GCA_031581485.1. Classification (GTDB taxonomy): domain Bacteria; phylum Desulfobacterota; class Desulfobulbia; order Desulfobulbales; family SURF-16; genus BM506. The sequence goes on from JAVLBA010000084.1 coordinate 8,397, forward strand.
CCCCCGTGACTAGTTTCTCCTCCTGCCTTTCTAAAAGGAGAGACCGGGAACAGGGTGGCCAGATGGATCGCTCCTTTCCGGACTCTGGATGACCATTGACCCGCCCCAGAAAACATCTCCGCCCAGCCGCGGCCTCTTAAGAAAGCGGCCGGCCCAGCTGCCCGCCGAGATGATTGCCTGCGGGGATATGTTTCTCCATTACCTGGCTGCCGAACGGCGCCTGGCCCACAATACCCTGTCGGCCTACCATGCCGACCTGCAGGTTCTTTTTGCCTTTCTCCACAAAGGCAAAGTGGTTCTCACCGACGTCACCCCCCATCATCTGCGGGCCTTTTTCGTTACGCTCCACAATGACCGGGTGAGCAGCCGTTCCCTCAGCCGTAAGCTTTCCTGTTTTCGCGCCTTTTTTCGTTTTCTGGCCAGCGAAAAGATCATTACCACCGATCCCACCAGCCATCTTGATTCCCCCAAATTAGGCCGTTCCCTGCCCCAGGTCCTCTCCGTCATTGAGGTGGATCAGCTCCTGCAGAACCCCTCCCCCTCCCTTGTGGGCCAGCGGGACCAGGCCATGCTCCACCTCCTCTACGCCACGGGTCTCCGCGTCTCTGAGCTTGTCTTTCTGCCCTTGGCCGCCCTCAATATGCAGGCCGGCTTTCTGCGGGTGCTGGGCAAGGGCGACAAGGAGCGCCTCGTCCCCTTTGGCAAAGAGGCCAGGGAGAGCCTCGCCGCCTATCTCAAAATGTGCCGGCCCCTCCTTCTCAAGAAGCGGACCAGCCCCCTGGTCTTTGTCACCGGCCGGGGCACGGGC
>JAVLBA010000085.1:0-9019 GCA_031581485.1 Desulfurivibrionaceae bacterium
AGTGGTGGTGACGGTGACCGCATTGGGCACCATGTGATGGATCTCCCGCTCCATCCTCATCAGGGCCAGCTTGCCCTCCTCAAAGAGCTCCATCCGGGCATCGGTCTCTGAAAAGCCCTTGAAGCTGGTGGTAATAACTTCACTCCCCATCACCCCGATAATGCCCAGCAAAACAATAACGGTGATGATCTCGATGAGGGTGAACCCCTTTTCCGTGTTGTCCCCTGTCTTTGTCTTTTTGAAAACAGTTAGAAATTGCATGAGACCGCGACCAGTTCAAAGGTTTCGCCAAGGGGGGAGGTGACAGTGACAATGATACGCTTGGTGTCGGTTGCATTAGTAGCGAGACTCCCTGCTGAAATGCCGCCAGAGGTGTCTATGTTTCCAGTACCGCTGGCTATATAATCCACAGCAACACTGCGCTGAAAACCTGTCCAGGTACCTGGTATTGGCAAGGCGCCTGTCTGATCATAAAAAGGCCCGCCAAGCGGTTCGGTCAGGCCATTATAATCATCGACATCATCCCATTGGGCCCGCTGGTTTGCCCCTGGATCTTCTCCTAGGTCACGGCCAATGGCGGACGCTATCTTGGTTGTTTCTGTGGTACAGTCAAGAATATAGGTGCTGTTGCCCCGTCCCGTGCCGCTTTCATTGGTGCAGATGGGCCCGCCGCCGTTTGGTGCATTCTCGTCCCAGCGCTTGGCCAGAATCTCATCCATCATGGCCTGGCCCAGGCCAATGGCCTTTTCTCTTAAAACCGGGTCAGGGCTGTGGGTGACGGCGGTCAGGTAGGGGATGATGATAACGGCGGCAAAGCCCATGATGATAATGGTGATGATAAGCTCAATCAGGGTGAAACCGTTTTTTTTCTGATGGCGAGACTCAAGGATCAGGAGCATGTAGCACCCTCCCTGACATAGCCGGTCTGGGGGCAGACAGTGAGATGCTCACTGCCGGCAATGGTATAGATGATGGCAGCGGCAAGAGGAGCGCCGTCTTTATCAATAGGTTCGCCGAGGCCGTTAAACCACAAGCCAGTAATTTCTGGAGAGATCGTGATAGTGATGCTGCTGTTGTCGAGAAGGAAACGGTTGGTGAAGTCGGGGACATTTTCAGCACTGACCTGCCGTTTGATGCTATAGGCGTTGCCATTGATTTCCAGACCCCAGGCGTCATTGCTGGTGGTGATGTACTCCCTGGTCATGGCCTGATGCTGGGCATAACGGATGGCCCGTTTGAACTCCTTTGCCGCTGCCTCTTCCTTCATGTCTCCCGGCCATTTGGTCGTGGCCACCACAGAGATAACGCCGATCAGCAGAATGATGGAGATCAGTTCAATGAGGGTAAAGCCCTGCTGGCCGCCTTGAGGGTAACGCCTCATTGGATAATCTCCTGCCAGTTGATGATCCGGTCATTGCCGCGGTAGATGCCGAAGGTGGCTGTGGCCTGCTGATCCGGCTCTAGCCATGCAGGATAGTTATAATCAATTATAATAATACCGCCCGGATCTGTTGCTACATCAAGGTCCGTTGCCGGAGTGAGTACGAGGAATTCTTGACCGGCTGTCATTGTGAGCGGAGAAGCGATGTTCTCTGTCACGGTGAACTCCGCGGCATTCTCAGTCTTTGCGTATGGCACACTGGTGGAGTTGTCGATGGGGTTGACAACCCAGTTGCCGGTTGCATCATAGAACTCCGCAGCGACGTTGAGAGTGATTGGCAGCGTTTCTGGGCCAAAACCATTTGTCGCCACACCTCTGCCATAGCGAAGTTCTATGCCAGTAGGGGAGATTGTTCGTGGGGCCCCAAGGTCATTTGCGGTTACACCGTCACTGTCTGTTACTGCTGTTAATAAAATATCTAAATCGGATGTGAATGGACCAATACGGGCATTGTCTGTATCGTAGGGCAGGGTGCGAGTATATGTGAACCAATCCGGCCCCAGGGTGAATGACATGGGATTGGTTGTGGACAGGGTTGCAGCAGCAGGGGTCGCTGATAATGCCATTTTTGTAGCCCCGTCCTTGCCATCTGTGGCGGTGTCGCTGGTCGGGTAGTTTAATTTAACGTCATTAACCGTCAATAATCGGAAGGTGTCACGGTAGTTGAGCGTATTTCCATTGTCTACATTTTGGGCGGTTATGGTGATAACCGGCGCTGTATTATAGGTAAAAGGTTGGCCGGTATAGGTGAAACCAGTGCCGCTATTCAAAAAAGAGCCGTTTGAAGAAATGCTGGTTATGAAATGGTCCGGATAAAACCGGCCGATATAGGGCGAACAAATCCCCACCGGCTCATTCAGGAAGCCGCCGCTCACGCTGCCCTGAAACTGGATAATGCCCACCTCGGGGTAAGCGACATTATCGGCGGTGACACTGTCAGCGGCAGCGGCCAAGGTTACGTTGCCGTCCCCATAGCTCAAGCCGGGGTCATTGCCGGCGGCGGGCAGTACCAGGGCGGCGGCGGGCTGGCCGATGTTCCAGGCTGGCACTCGGGCCAAGGGGGTGCCGGGGTCGTCCAGGGTCGAGCTGCCGCAATCGTCCCACAGCCCGTCGTTGTCGCCATCCCGCCCCGCTGTCCAGCGCAGGCTTGTGAAGGTCTGGGAAAAGGCTGCGCCGGCCGGCTGGTAGACGTCACCGTCGGCATCCTGGGCACTGGGATTGCCGGCGGCATCGGCAAAAAGGGCCAGGGGGCGGACGACGAAATCGTTACTGGTGTCGGTGGCCGGGATGGTCTCGCCGGTGGGCACCCCATTGGCGTCGGTGACCGGGATTTCCAGGTCGACCTGCAGACTGTACCGACCGGCATCCGCCGCAGTAAAGTAGAACGGGGCGGTGCCGTTGTCGTCAAAGGCCAGCTCCACGGTGGCGCCGCTGCCGGCGTTGGTCAGATCCGCACTGGTGTTGCCGGCGATGGTGATAGTGTTGTCATCCAGCCCTTCGTCTGCTATCGGCACCAGATACTGGAAGATGGCCTCGAGGGTCTCGGTGCTGACCCCGGCGACACAGGCCCCGGTCTGATCATCGGTGCGCACTATTCGGACGCACTGCTGCAGCGCGGGGCTCGGCGGGGCCTTGTTGGACGGTTTGCCGGCAATCTGGGCAACAATGGCACTCTCGGGAGCGTCATCGTTGTGGTCGCCATCGATGAGCACCCCCGCCTCGGCAAAAAACAGCTCACAAGCAGCGACAACCCCACTGTTGACACATACCGTGGGGTTGACCGCCGTGGGCGAGGTGGCCTCGGCAGCAAGGGTAACCATTTCCGCCGTGGTGTGGCGCAGCTCAATGGTGGTGATGGAGCCGCCGCTGAAGGTGACTGGATCCGAACTCCAGCCCGAGACCGGGGAAGTCAGATCAACGGTCACTTCGCCGTTGTAGGTCACAGTGCAGTCGGCGTCGGCACAGGCCAGGATGGTAACCCTCTCGGCCATGCAGGTGATGCCCGTGCCGTCGTGTTCAAGACGGACATGATGCAGAGAAGGCGGCTCAGTTCCTTGGTTACTTGTGCCGTAGGTATTGTTTTGTGTGTGGGTTGTTTCTTCCCAATTCTCTCCACCATCTGTAGTTCGGTAGAATTGACGCTGGCCCTTGTTATCGCGTTCAATCAGGTGGGGTGAATCCTCATCATCCTCAATACTGTCTCGTATAGAGTCACACTCTTCATAATCAATATTGTAAAAAATTCGCTCATCCTGAGATATATGTACATTGATATAATCGACCACATCACCATCGGAGTCATAAAGGGTGATGTCAAAATTGTCCTTATTATCTATATTTTCAAATGAATCATAAACCCACAAGAAGGGAGTGCCATCGAAGGAAAAGGTTTGTTTCTCGCAATCATCTTCATTTTCATTACACACCTCGACTATGTAATCGCCTTCTGGGGCTTCCTGTTTAAAGTAAACCTCAACATCGCCGCTCTTGGTATTAAATTCGTTGATGAAGGCTTTGCCATAGGCATCTGAGCAGTCAGCCTGAACGTTGGCAGGCCACACGCACAGACTCAGCAACACAAACAGCACGCCAATGGCGGTGAAACCGGGACTGAAACCGGGGACAGACCACGGTTTCCCTTTGTTCAAAAGGCGTAATTTCATGGCGCGATGCCCAGCCGTTCCCGGTAGTAGAGGAAAAACAGGGACACTCCCCATATTTTTACAGGATTGGCACTGATTGATGGTTTCTGAGAACTCATTTGTGACAGACGAGTTTCAAGCACTGGGATCATTCCTTTTTTGTTGTCCGAGTATTTGCCGGGGCCGAGAAGGCCTGATGGGTTGGACAACGGTTGCAGCCAGTATACTGAGAGGGTTCAGGCAAGTCAACAACAGGGCTTTTTCATAATCCATCGCCTGTAAAGTTATGGGAAAAGAAGGAAACTTAACAAGCTTGCTATTGCCTGCTAAGTCGCTGGACATAGGTGAAAAGTTCCTTGAAAGAAGATTGATCGAAGATTCTTTGACGGAAGCCACTGCTGCCCGGAATCCCCTTAATGTATTTGGCGGCGTGGTTCTTGATCTTGCCCAGCAGTCGTTCAGCGGGCAGGTATTGCTCGATGAGCTGCAGGTGGCGGCTCAGGGCCTTGAGCCGTAATTTGCGTGATGGCTCGATATTGATCTTTGGTGAGAAGATCCAGGGCGCGCCCAGGGCGGCGCGGCCGATCATCACCCCGTCGCAGCCGGTCTCCTGCATGAGCTTTAAGCCCTGGTCGTAGCTGTGGATATCGCCGTTGCCCAGCACCGGGATGGTGACCGCCTCCTTGACCCTGGCAATCACGCCATAATCCACCGGGCCGGAAAAGCCGTCGCTCCAGGTGCGGGCATGGATGGCCACGGCCGCTGCCCCGGCTTCCTCGGCCATCCGGGCGAATTCCGGGCCATTGATGGAGTGGTGGTTCCAGCCGGTGCGGATCTTGACGGTCACCGGTTTGCTGGTGGACGCCACTACCTGCCGGATGATCTCTTCGGCCAGGTGGGGCGACTGCATCAGGGCGCTGCCTGCCCCTTTCTTGATCACCTTGCGCACCGGGCAGCCCATATTGATGTCAATGATGGCCACCGGCTCTTTGTCAATGAGGGTGGCGGCCTGGGCCATGATCTCCGGTTCGCTGCCGAAGAGCTGCAGGGCCAGGGGCTGTTCTTCGGGTACGGAGGCAATCATCTCTTTTGTCTTGTTCTGGTCATAGACCAGGCCGTGGCAGGAGATCATCTCCGAATAGACCAGCCCTGCCCCGAACTCGCGGCAGAGCAGGCGAAAGGGGAGGTCGGTGTAGCCGGCCAGGGGGGCGAGGGCAAAGGGCTGGTCAATGGTGAGCGGGCCAATACGAAAGGGGGATGGCTGCATATTTTCACTCGCGACTTCCAGTGATTAAGGGTAAGATGGCGGCCATTTTCCAGGAAACCACCGGTTCGGTCCTGGTTTTTAAACCACAACAGATCTTTTTGGAACATATAAAGGTGAGAATCCCTGATTTTCAGCGGTATTATCACTGGAGACCATAAAAAATGGAGAAGAAATAATGGCACTGGCCCTGAACCTGCAAAATACCGAGCTCACCAGCGATGAAATTGCACAACTGGCAGAGATGCGCAAGGTCTGCACCCGCCGCATTCTGCTGGCCACCTCCCTGGCCTCCTCCGGTCATCCCGGCGGCTCCCTTTCCACCCTGGATATGCTCCTGGTGACCTATGGCTGCATCAGCCATAATCCCCAGGACAGCCAGTGGCAGGGCCGGGATCGGGTGGTGATGAGTATCGGCCATGTCTCTCCCGGGGTCTACTCCGTGCTTGCTGAAAACGGCTATTTTACGGAAAAGGATTTTCTCACCGGTTTCCGGCGGGCCGGTTCCGGCTTTCCCGGTCATGTGGAGCGTATCGTTCCCGGTGTGGAATGGGATACCGGCAACCTGGGCCAGGGCCTTTCCACGGCCGTGGGTATGGCCCAGGCCTTTAAAATGAAAGGGCTGGAGCAGAAGGTCATCTGCTATATGGGGGACGGCGAGCAGCAGAAGGGCCAGATTGCCGAGGCCATGCGCTATGCCAACAAATATAAACTTAACAATCTCATCGTCATTGTTGACCGCAACCATGTCCAGATCTGCGGCACCACCGAGGAGATCATGGAAATCGATGTGGCCGGCCTCTTTGAGGTGTCGGGCTGGAACGTCCTGCAGCTTGAGGACGGTCATGATACCAACAAGTTCTTCCAGACCTTCCGCAAGGCCTATCTGGGCCAGGTTGAAAAGAGCGACAAGCCCACCATGATCGAGGCCCATACCGTTATGGGCAAGGGTGTCACCTTTATGGAAAATCTCTGCAAATATCATGGTTCCCCCTTGAACCAGGAGCAGCTGACCGCCGCCCTCAAGGAGGTTGGTCTGGAAAATGATTTTGAGAAATGGGCTGAGCTGCGCAAGGCCCCGGTGGACACCAGCACCAAAGTCAAAAACGTGGTCCGCTATCCAGCCGTCATGGCCGGCGAACCGATCACCTACGACCACAAGACCGACTGCCGTTCCGCCTACGGCAATGCCCTGCACAGTCTGGCCCAGGCCAATAATGTCGGGGGGGACATGAAGGTTGTCGGTATCTCCTGTGATCTGGAAGGGTCCGTGAAGATGGGAGCTTTTCATAAGCACAGCCCTACCGCCTATTTTGAGGCCGGTATCCAGGAGCATCACGCCGCCTCCATGGGGGGTGCCATCAGCCGGGAAGAGGTGGTCTGCTTTTTCTCCACCTTTGGCGTCTTTGCCGTCTCCGAGGTCTATAACCAGAACCGCATCTCCGACATCAACGAGACCAATTTCAAGGTGGTGGCTACCCATTGCGGCCTGGATGTGGGGGAAGATGGTCCCACCCATCAGGGCATCGATTATATCGGTCTGATGCGTAATTATTTCCGCTTTAACGTCTATCTGCCTGCGGATCCCAACCAGACCGACCGGGTTATCCGCACCGCCGCCGTACAGCCCGGCAATGTCTTTGTGGGCATGGGCCGCTCCAAGATGGATATGGTCCTAGCCGAAGACGGCACTCCTTTCTTCGGCGGTGATTACTGCTTTACCCCGGGCCGGGGGGACTGGGTCAGGACCGGAAAGGCCGGCACCCTTATTGCCTATGGCGCCGTGACCCCTAATGTCATGGAGGCCTGGCAGGGTTTGCGGGATGAGGGCATTGAGGTGGGGGTACTGCTGATGGCCTCTGTGGTGCCGGTGGATAGAGCTGCCATTATTGAGGCGGTCAACAGGGGGCCGGTGCTCACTGTGGAGGATCACCATGTGGATACCGGCCTTGGTGCCATTGTGGCCACCGTTATTGCCGATACCGGCCTGGCCGCCACCTTTAAGCGGCTGGGCGTCACCCGCTACGGCGCCTCCGGCAAGCCTGCTGATCTCTATGCCGCCCAGGGTCTTGACAGCGCCGGCATCAGCAAGGCCTTTAAGGAGATGTTGTAGGTCTCCTCAGGAAGCAAAGAGTGGAGTAAGGCCGCCTCCCCCACCATTGGTGGGGGAGGCGGCCTTCATGACACCGCATAAAAAATGCCGGCTGGAGAGATCTCCAGCCGGCATTTTTTATGGTCCCTTGAATAGGGAGCGGTGTTACCAGGTCTTGATTTCCACCTGATAGATGGTCAGAGGCTCATTGCCGTCCCGGTAGATGAATTCCACCTGGTAGGTGCCGGTGGAGGTCATGAGCTGGGAGATGTCAGACCTGATTGGCTGGACATCTTTGGCGCCTTTCACCCCGTAATAATTGTTGGCCTTCAGTTGGTCAGGGGACCAACTGGCCACCTGATGGCGCTTACCGGCAGGGGTAATCAGGTAGACCTCGCCTGAGGTGTGGTTGGTGTCGCGGCCGTAGCCGTTGAAAGAGAGCCAGGTCTGATTGCCGAAAACAGGGATATCAAAGGCATAGACGTTATTGGCTGTATTGGACCCGGAGCCGGCCAGGCCCCGGGTCTGGCTGGCATAAATCTGCGGATGGGCAGCGCTCATCTTGGGCGCAGGAGCAGCAGTGGCCTGGGCTTGAGCTGCTTCAGGGGCAGGCTGTGCAGGTTTTTTGGCCGCTCTTTTTGGCATTGCAGGTTGAGCTGGCGGTTCCACTGCCTTACTGGCCGGTGTCACGGAGACGGAAGCGGCTGAAATGCCCATGGCCTTGTTTCTCTCGGTCTGGACGACCAGGGCGCCGGCCAGGTTGTTCTGGCGGATCAGCTTGTCCTCAAGGCGTTTGAGGTCAAGGATGTACTGGTTTTTGACATTCTTGACCGACTTGTTTTTGAAGCTGTCAAAAACAACCTGGTATTTCCGCTCTACGGACTCCATGGCCTCCTTGGTGAGGGCCTCGATACGGTCATTATAAAGGGTCTGGGTTTTTTTGACCTCAATATCGCGGCTTTTTTTCAGAGAGGTGATCTTTTGCTTAAGGGCAGGGGCTTGCAGGCTTTTTTCTTTGGCCGCCTCAAATTCGTTTTGGAGTTGCTTGAGTTTTTCCGGCGTGGAGGCGTTGGTCATCTGCTCTTTGTAGGTGGCGCGCAGATTTTTTAACGCGGCAGGTTCCTGGGTAACGGTGATAATTTCCGCCTGGAGCGGAGAAGCCAGACAAAAAAGAAGAAACGACAGGAAAAAAAACTTTTTAGACATAATGGGTCTCCCATTTGTGCGGAAATTTTCTGTCCCATGCCGGCGGGAAGAGCCCTTCAGAGGCGATTTGAGAGAAAATTTCAAGATTAGTTGCGCGCTTTTGCTAAAAAAAAGAGAGTGGTCGAATGAACCGTTCCTCAACAAAAACCATGAGATAATACCTGTTTTCTGTGGCCTCCGCAAGGGCGGTGGAGGAGAAGTGGAGTGCCTCACTTTTGGCAGCCCTGCACCCGGTTTTTCTTTTTTACTCAAGGGCTAGTGCCGTATATCACTTAAAGTTTCGTATATTTATGCAACTATGTTTTTAACCACAAAGGCATTCTTTTTAATACCCCCTTGAGGGGTACAAAAACACGAAGAGCTTCTTGTTTTTA
>JAVLBA010000086.1:0-8882 GCA_031581485.1 Desulfurivibrionaceae bacterium
CGAAGAGCTTCTTGTTTTTATGTTTTTCTTTGTGCCTTCGTGTCTTTGTGGTTCGTATGTAATAACGAAATTCTACATGTACATTTAAGTTTTACGGAGTACTAGAGGCCATAGCAAAAAGGCCCTCCACCAAAAAACATAAAAAAAAGGACCGTGAGGATTTGATCCTCACGGTCCTTTTTTTTATTCCCAACAGGCGATTCTCTTCAGACAAAGATAACGGACTCTTCACCAACCGCACGGGCAGCAACCTCGCCAATAATATAAGGCGATTCACCCAGGGCGGTGAGCTGCTGAACAACATCATCCACCACTCTTTCATCAACAACCACCGCCATGCCGATACCGTAGTTGAAGGTCCGTCTCATCTCAGCCACCGGCACATTGCCCTTTTCCTGGAGGAATTGAAAAATGGGCTGGATGGGCCAGCTGCCTTCTTTAATCACCGCCTTACTGCCCTTGGGCAGAACACGGGGGATATTATCATCAAAACCGCCGCCGGTGATATGGACCAGACCGCGAATCTTAAAGTTCTTAAAAAGGTTGAGCATGGACTCGGTATAAATCCGGGTGGGCCGGATCAGCTCTTCACCCAAGGTGCAGCCAAGCTCATCCACATAATCATCCACCTTGAGGCCAAGCTCATCAAAACAAATTTTACGCACAAGGGAATAGCCGTTGGAATGAATGCCGCTGGAAGAAAGACCGATAATCTTGTCCCCCACCTTGATTTCAGAGCCGTCAATGAGCTTGTCACGTTCGGCGATGCCCACCACAAAACCGGCTAGGTCATAGTCACCGGCAGAATAGAGACCGGGCATCTCCGCTGTTTCCCCGCCGATGAGAGAGCATTTGGAGATCTCGCAACCCTTGGCGATCCCCCTGACAACATCAACCGCCACTGCGGTCTCAAGCTTGCCCACCGAGAAATAATCGAGGAAAAAAAGGGGCTGGGCCCCACAAACCACGATATCATTGACACACATGGCCACAAGATCAATGCCGATGGTGTCATGTTTGTTACAGAGGTTGGCCACCATGAGCTTGGTGCCGACGCCATCTGTGGAGGAGACCAGAACGGGATCCTTGTAGCGATCACCGCCCAGGGCAAAAAGGCCTCCGAAGCCGCCGATATCGGTCAAGACCCCCCGCCTGTAGGTTGAGGAGACAAGAGGCTTAATCTCATCTATAAAATCATTTGCCTTGTCAATATCAACACCGGCTTCTGCATAACGTGAGGAGGATGATTTACTCATATTTATCGAATTTGATTTAATGGTTTATATTTTAAAACAGGGGGCTATCAGGACCGAAGAAACATTTACAAAAAATATTCGATACGTTCTTTGAATTGCCCGGCAGAAGACTCTGAGACGCATATATCAATATATATGGCAGAGAAAGAGAACCTAAATACTCCAATTCAGGGAGAAATGTCAAACAAATTATGAACATGAACCACACAACAGCGTGTAGGTCACAAAAACACTATACAACAAAGAGAGTAGTTCCTTAACTTTTTTTCAGCCTCTCTCCAAGAAAATAGATTTGCCCTTACATTTTGGAGAGATAGGCCATGAGAGACTAAAAAAGCGTTTGACACCAGGAACGAGGGCATGGTAACTAGACTAGCTTTATATTTTGATAAAAGGATCATCTATCGGCTCTTGGTGAGGCGATACTGTTGACCCATCACCTTCTTGCCCTATCAAGGGGCCTTACGTCCATAAGGAGGACCTATGGAAAAGTACGAAACCATATCCATCATCAGGCCAAATGCTACCGAAGAGATCATCACGGCCATCAGCGACAAAACCGCAGACATCATCGCCAAAGCAGGCGGTGAAATCCTCAAGATAGACAAATGGGGGCTCAGGCAACTGGCCTATCCCATCAAAAAAGAACCCCATGGCTACTATGTTTATACCGTTTTCTCCGGTAATGGCGCCGGGGTTGATGAGATGGAGAGGATCTTCAAAATTGATGACAATGTCTTAAAATACATGACCATCAAACTGGACAAAAACTTTGTTCTGAGTGACAAATCCTATGCAAACCAGGCCGAAGGCACTGACGATTCTTTCAATGAGGAAGATGAGTAACAGAGGCCCCAAGCCCTCCCAGACTTACCAGATCCAGTTCAATCTAATATATTAAGGATAGGCTCATGAAACCTACAGGTAGCAGACACAAGAAAAAGATTTTCCAGCGTCGCAGGGTATGCCGCTTTTGTGCGGACAAGGAACTGACCATTGACTATAAAGAAGTTAAAGTCCTGCGCAATTATCTGAGCGAGCGCGGCAAGATCATTCCCCGCCGGATTTACGGAAACTGCGCCAAACACCAGCGCCAAATGACTGAGGCCATTAAAAGAGCTCGTCAGATCGCCCTGTTGCCTTATGCCGGCAACCCGCAGGCTTAAGACTTCGTGCCGGATGTGATGCCCCCCACAGGTCCGGAACCGCAGAAACAGTGGCGCGCGGTTCTCCTGACATCACTGCTGTGCGGACTTCCGGCCCTCAGTCCTGTTTTTGATTTTCTCCACATCCTGATCCCTCTGGCCCCCTTTTATTTCAGTGTCACCCTGGGCCGGAAAACAGGGCATCAGGTGTGCCTTTTTGCCTTTATCATTGCCGGCCTTTTTTCTCTACTTGCCGGCAATATAGGCAATGCCCTTTTCCCCCTGATTCTCTTTCCGGTGGGTTTTCTTCTGGCATGGGCAATGGAGAAAAGGAAAACAGTTGCCTGGGCAGGAGTCGCGGCAACAGGTGTTGTCCTGCTGGGATGGCTGGCAGCGGGCCTGCTGTTTTGGCAGTCCACCGGTCTTAATCCCTACAGCCAGGGATTGGCGGCCATGGATCAAACCATGGCGGCCATGGCGGAGATGTACACCACCTCCGGAGATTTCTCGCCGGAGGTGACAAAAGAGATAGAGCAGGGTTTTGATCAGGCCCGCCAGAAACTGCCCCAGATCTTCCCGGCCTTGCTCATCATCTCTGCCATTGTGGTCAGCTGGCTCAACATGGTCCTGGGAAATCATCTCCTTGAGCGTTTCGCTCCGGAACGGACCATATGGCCGCCCTACCGTTTCTGGAGATTGCCCGACAATCTGGTCTGGCTGGTGATTCTGGCAGGAGTATGCACCATAGTGCCGCTGGCAGGTGTTAAGGCAGTGGGCCTGAATGGCCTTCTCCTTATGGGAAATATTTATTTTTTCCAGGGAGTGGCTGTCCTTTTTGCCATGATGGCAAGATGGAATGCCCCAAAGGCCATCAGGATTTTTATATATATATTTATCTTTATCCAGACCTACTCCATTGTTCTGCTTGCCGTTCTCGGGATTGTGGATGTCTGGAAGGATTTAGGCAACATTTACAAGGAAGAAGAGACGCCGTAGGCTGCTCCCCTCCTCTTTGTTTGAAAAAATATATCCCGAAACCGGGATGCAATAGACAACAGGTTTATCTACCTGAGGTGAACATTATGGAAGTGATTCTTACACAAACAATTGATACCCTTGGTCAAGAGGGTGCCGTGGTCAACGTAAAACCTGGTTATGGCCGCAATTACTTGATCCCTCAAGGCAAGGCAGTGCAGGCAACCAAGGCTGCCATGGCGGCACGTGAACGTAACATGGCGGCCATCAAGGCCCGCCTGGATAGCGAGCGCCAGGATGCCGAAGGTGTGGCCAAAAAACTGCTGGGCACCACGCTTACCATTACCATGCGTTCCGGTGAGGACAGCAAACTCTACGGATCCGTAACCAGTGCTGACATCGCTGAAAAACTTGCTGAAATCGGCATCAAAGTTGATAAACGCAAGATCATCCTTGATGAACCCTTAAAGAGCCTTGGCGAATTTACCCTTTCCTACAAGGCGGGTTATCAGGTTCTTGGTGAATTCAAGGTCCTTGTCACCTCGCTGCAAGCCCAGGAACAAACTCCGGCGCCAACGGCACCCGAACCGGCCGCCCCTGAAGAGGCCGGTACCGAAGAATAATCACCCTCCGGCATAACGTCTTCTTTCCAGCGGCTCTTTTCACCTAAAAGGAAAAGGGCCGCTTTTTTTCTTGCAGGACTTGCATAAGAATCCGCAACAGATAATATGCAACATCCGTTGCCAAGATTTCTCTGACCTCATTGCCATCCCATGGAACAACCCCCTACCACCTCTTACGGCCACCGCCTGCCTCCCCAGAACAAGGAGGCAGAACAATGTGTTCTCGGCGCCATTCTCCAGCAGAACGGCATGATGGCCAAGACCGTCGACCTGATCAGCTCCGACGACTTCTATTTCGACAATCATAAAGCCATTTTCAAGGCCATGGTCGCCCTCTTTGAGCGTAATCAGCCCCAGGACATGGTCACCGTGATCAACCATCTCACCAGCACCAATTTCCTGGAAGGCGCGGGTGGGGCGGCCTATGTCGCCACCCTCACCGACAGCGTGCCCCTGGCCTCAAACATCGTCCATTACGCCAATATTGTCCGTGAAAAATCAATTCTCCGGCAATTGATCACCACCACCACCTCCATCGCCTCCCGCTGCTACGACGAACAGGATGAGATCGACCGTCTGCTGGATGATGTTGAAACCACGGTGTTTGAAATATCCAGCAGCAAGAGCGGCTCCAAGTTCGAATCCCTGAACTTCATCATGAAAGGCACCTTTGACAAGGTGACCCAGCTCGCTGAACGCAAGGAGCTTATTACCGGTGTACCCACCGGCTATAATCTTTTTGACCAGATGACCGCCGGCCTGCAGCCGTCCGACCTGATCATCCTGGCCGGCCGCCCCAGTATGGGCAAAACAGCCCTGGCCATGAATATAGTCCAGAATGCCGCCATGCAGTTTAATGTCCCGGTGGCGGTTTTCAGCCTGGAGATGTCCAAACACCAGCTGGCCATGCGTCTTCTCTGCTCAGTGAGCCGGGTGGACTCCAATGAGGTCCGTACCGGCCGCATCAGGGATACGGACTGGCCCAAACTCACCAGGGCCACCGGCGAGCTGAGCAAGGCCCCCATCTTTATCGATGACACGGCCGCCATCTCCGTCCTGGAGATGCGGGCCAAGGCCCGGCGCCTGAAGATTGAGCACAATATCGGCCTGGTTGTTGTGGATTATCTCCAGCTCATGAAGGGCCGCGGCGACAGCCGGGAGCAGGAGATCAGTGAAATTTCCCGCTCCCTGAAGGCCATGGCCAAGGAGCTTGAAATCCCGGTCATCGGCCTTTCCCAGTTAAACCGTAGCCTGGAGAGCCGGCCCAACAAACGTCCCCAACTCTCTGACCTGCGGGAATCAGGGGCCATTGAACAGGACGCCGACGTTATCTGTTTCATCTACCGTGACGAGGTCTATAACACGGCGGAAGATAACCCCAAAAAAGGGCTGGCCGAACTGATCATCGGCAAACAGCGCAACGGCGCCACCGGCACCGTGGAGCTCGCCTTTATCGGCCGCTATACCACCTTTGAGAACCTTGCCTTCCAGCATACAGGGCAACCCATACCCGTGGGTTGATTTTTTATCGGCCCCCAAAAGGGCCAAGCAGTTGCACTTCGCTGCTGATATGGTAAAAATAGTTCGCAAATCAGGGGACTACGCTGCAGCACCTCTCCCTTGTCTCCCAGGCCCCCGGTTACTCCAGCCCTTCCAACTTTTTTCAAGGACAGTATCATGGCCAGCGCCCCCACCCTTCATTACGATTTTGCCGCCATTGAGAGTAAATGGCAGCAGAAATGGCTCGAGGAAAAAACCTTTGCGGTCACTGAGGACCTCAAGCGGCAGAAATATTATCTCCTGGAGATGTTTCCTTATCCCTCCGGCCGCATCCACATGGGCCATGTCCGCAATTACACCATCGGCGATGTAGTGGCCCGCTTCAAGCGGATGCAGGGCTATAACGTCCTCCACCCCATGGGCTGGGATGCCTTTGGCCTGCCCGCAGAAAATGCCGCCATCAAAAATGCCACCCACCCGGCAAAATGGACCTATGAGAATATCGACTACATGCGCGGTCAGCTGCAGCAGCTGGGGCTCAGCTACGACTGGGACAGGGAGCTTGCCACCTGTAACGAGGATTATTATCGCTGGGAACAGCTCTTTTTTATCGAGCTCTACGAAAAAGGACTGATTTACCAGAAGGTGACCATCGTTAATTGGTGCGAGACCTGCCAGACCGTGCTCGCCCGCGAGCAGGTCATTGACGGCTGCTGTTGGCGTTGCGACCAGGGGGTTGTGCCCCGGGAGATGAACGGCTGGTTTTTCAAGATCACCGATTACGCCGAAGAACTGCTGGCTGAATGCGACAATCTCACGGGCTGGCCGGAAAAGGTCCTGACCATGCAACGCAACTGGATCGGCAAGTCCACCGGGGCCCAGCTCGATTTTGCCATTGAGGGACGTGATGAGCTCCTGACCATTTTCACCACCCGGCCCGACACCATCTATGGCGCCACCTTCATGTCCATTGCCCCGGAACATCCCCTGGTGGCAGCATTGACCAAAGGGAGTGAACACGAGGCCGCGGTGGCCGACTTTGTCAGACGCACCACCCTTGCCAAGCAGCGCCAGAAGCCGGGTGATGAACTTGCCAAGGAAGGGGTCTTCACCGGCGCCTATGCCATCAACCCATATAGCGGCGACAGAGTACCCATCTATACGGCAAATTTTGTCCTCATGGAATATGGCACCGGGGCGGTGATGGCAGTGCCGGCCCATGACCAGCGGGATTTTGAGTTCGCCCGGAAATACCAGATCCCCATCAAGGTCGTTGTCCAGCCAGAGGGAGAGAAAATCAGCGGCGCCACCATGCAGGAGGCCTTTGAAGGCGAGGGGAGCCTGGTAGAGTCGGCCGAATTCAGCGGCCTGACCTCGACAGAGGCGAAAAAGGCCATTATCGCCAAGGCAGAGAAAGAGGGGTTCGGCAAGCAGCAGATCACCTACCGGCTCCGCGACTGGGGAATTTCCAGGCAACGCTACTGGGGCACCCCCATTCCCATGATCCATTGCCCCCGATGCGGCGTACAGCCCGTGCCCAGGGCGGATCTCCCCGTCACCCTGCCCCGGGATGTGACCATTGACTCCTCGGGCAAGTCACCCCTCCACACCCTGGAAAGCTATTACCAGGTAAAGTGTCCCGGCTGCGGTGGCGAGGCGCGCCGGGAGACAGACACCATGGACACCTTTGTGGAATCCTCCTGGTATTTTGCCCGTTACACCTGCCCCGACTTCACGGACGGCCCCCTCAAAAAAGAGGCGGTTGATTACTGGCTGCCGGTGGATCAATATATCGGCGGTGTGGAGCATGCCATCCTTCACCTTCTCTATTCCCGCTTTTTCACCAAGATCCTGCGCGACCTCGGCTATCTCACCATTGATGAGCCCTTCACCCATCTGCTCACCCAGGGCATGGTGATCAAGGACGGCTCCAAGATGAGTAAATCCAAGGGCAATGTCGTGGACCCGGCAGACCTCATTGCCCAGTACGGGGCGGACACGGTTCGTCTCTTTTCCCTCTTTGCGGCACCGCCGGAAAAAGATCTGGAATGGAACGACCAAGGGGTGGACGGCGCCTACCGCTTCCTGAACCGGGTATACCGTTTTGTCACCAGCCACCTGGATCTCTTGCAGAAAAACCCTCCCCTGCCCCCGGAACTGTCCCAATCAGGCCAGCTCCTGCATCGCAAGACCCACCAGACCATTGCCAAAGTCAGCCAGGATATCAATGCCAAGTTCCATTTCAACACCGCTATTTCCGCCATCATGGAACTCAACAACACCCTAAGCGCCCTCACCAGTGGCGACAGAAGCGCCCCCCCGGAAGAAGGGGTCATCAAGGAGGCGGTTGACGCCATCCTGCAACTCCTGGCCCCCATGGTGCCTCATTTCACGGAAGAGTTATGGCAGCTCCTTGGCCACCAGGAGGAGCTCACCCAGAGGGCCTGGCCCTTTTTTGATAAAGAAGCGGCCAAGGAGGATGAAATCACCATGGTCGTGCAAATAAATGGCAAGGTGCGCAGCCGCCTGACCGTGGCGGCCGGCATCCCCGAAGAAAGGCTCAAGGAAATGGCCCTGGCTGATGAGCGGATTGCGAAATTCATAGCCGGTAAGGATATCCGCAAAATCATTGTTGTTAAAAACAAGCTGATCAGCATTGTGATATAGGCCGCACCATGACCTTGACAAAACAGCTCTTCACCCTCCTTTTCGCCCTCCTCATGGGAGGACAGCTCCTGTTGTGCATGGGCGGCTGTGGCTACAGCAATCCCCACACCAGGACCGCTGATTTTGATCAGGATGGCGACGGCAGGATCAGAATTTTTCTGGATATGTGGGCCAACCAGACGAATCTTCTCGGCTTCCAGGCCCAGGTTCAGCAGAGCCTTATCCAGGTGCTGACAAAGACAAACCGCTTTTATCTGACCCAGAACAGGGCGAGTGCTGATTATATCCTGGACGGCACCATCTACTCCGTGGAGGTCCCCGGTCTTTCCTATGGCCTTTTTGATCGCGCCGTAGAGGTGCGGGCCGAGGTGAAACTTGGCTACCGGCTCAGGGAGGCCGGCAGCGGCAAGGTTCTCTTGCAGAACAACAGATATATCAAACGACAGGCCTTCAGGGTTGCCGGGGATGCGGTCCGCACCCAGAGCAACCAGGATCTGGCCTTGATTTTACTCGCTGACAGCCTGGCAGATGACATTGACATCCAGCTCTTCTATCTTTTCACCCGGGACGATCTCGGCAACAACCAGGAACTCATTCCCACAGAGGATATCGAAAGTCTCGACTAGTACTCCGTAAAATTTAAATGTACGTGTAGAATTTCGTTATTGCATACGAACCACAAAGACACGAAGGCACTAAGAAAAACATAAAAACAA
>JAVLBA010000087.1:0-8563 GCA_031581485.1 Desulfurivibrionaceae bacterium
GTCTCTGTTCTATTTTTTTCTCTATGGGGTCTGCCATAGTGTCCTCTTCTGCGCCATTTAAGGGTAGGGTTGATGGGTTGGGGACTTTTCTGGTCTCTGGCCCCTGCTTGTCTTGCAGGGCCGGTTCTTTTGGGCTATAGTAACACGCCTTAAAGAAATAACGCTTTGTTTCCCATTGCTTTTTGCCTGGCCAGGAAAGCGGTTTCAGGACTTGGACTCTGTACATATATATGGCAAACCTACCAGAAAATCAGCGTATCGTCATTACCGGTGTGGGCCTGGCGGCCCCCAATGCCTCAAATCTGCACGACTATCGGCAGAAGCTGCTGGCCGGCAAGAGCGAGATTACCGCCATTGATCTTCGCTATATGGGCGAGGCCCCGGCCGGTGTCTGTACCTTTGACGAGACAAAATATAGAAAGAAAAAGGAAAATAAACGGGGCACCCGGGCCGGTTGTCTCAGCGTCTATTGCGCCCATGAGGCCATCCTGGATGCCGGAATTGATTTCAGCGAGTATGGCAAAGACAGGACCGGTGTCTATGTGGGGCTTACCGAGCACGGCACTGTGGAGACCGAGAACGAGGTCTATAATATCAGTAAGTTTGATTATGATGTCGACTACTGGACCCATCATCACAACCCCCGGACGGTCTTGAACAACCCGGCCGGCGAGGTGACCATGAGTCTGGGCATCACCGGGCCCCATTATGCGGTGGGCGCCGCCTGTGCCGCCGGCAATGCCGCCCTGATCCAGGGTGTGCAGATGCTGCGCCTGGATGAGGTTGATCTGGCCCTGTGCGGCGGCATCTCCGAGTGTGTCGGCTCCTTCGGCATTTTTGCCAGCTTCAAGGCCCAGGGCGCCCTGGCCGAGCATGAGGATCCCACCAAGGCCAGCCGGCCCTTTGACCGCGACAGAAACGGCATTGTCATCTCCGAGGGCGGCTGCATGTACACCCTGGAGCGCCTTGATAAGGCCAAAGAGCGCGGCGCCAAGATTTACGGAGAGATCGCCGGCTATGCCATCAATTCCGATGCCCGTGACTTTGTCCTGCCCTTCTGGGAAAGACAGGCGGAATGCATGGAACTTGCCCTGAAAAGGGCAGGGATGCAGCCCCGGGATATCACCATCATCAACACCCATGCCACCGGCACCCGGCAGGGCGATGTGGAGGAGTGCAAGGCCCTGCGCCGGGTTTTTGCGGATTGTCCCCACACCCATATCAACAACACCAAGAGCCATATCGGCCATGCCATGGGTGCGGCCGGTGTCCTGGAACTGGCCGGCAATCTGCCCTCCTTTACGGATAACATGGTCCATCCCACCATTAATCTCGACAACCTCGATCCTGACTGTGCTCTGCCTAATATTGTCGCCAATCAGGCAAAACAACTTGACAATGTTGAAGCAATTTTGAATAACTCATTCGGCATGGTTGGCATCAACTCTGTGGTTATTGTTAAAAAATATAAAAGATAGAAATAGAGAAGTTAGAGGAGTTAGAGAAGATAAAGAAGTGGTGATTCTTTACCTTCTCTAACTCTTTTATTTCTCTAACTCCTGATTTTTCAAAATTTAGAGGTTCTGCATGACTCGTGATGACATTAAAGATTTAATCCTGGATATCATAGCTGATATTGACGAAGACGCGGAATTCGCTGGTCTTGATTCCGACAAACCCCTTCGCGATCAGCTTGACTTGGATTCCATGGATTTTCTCGACATCGTCATGGAGCTTCGCAAGCGTCATAAATTGCAGATCCCCGAGGAAGAGTATCCTGAGCTTGCCACCCTCAACAGCTGCGTCAACTACCTTGAACCAAAGCTGAAAGATCAATAGGGTGTGGCTGATTACCAGCTCGTCATAATCGGCGCCGGCCTTTCCGGCCTCGCCTCCGGCATCCGGGCGGCCCGGTTCGGTCTCAAGACCCTTATTGTTGAGCAGCACTCCCTGCCGGGCGGCCTCAACTCCTATTATTACCGCCACGGTTTCCTGCTGGAAACCGGTCTCCACGCCATGACCAACTTTGCCGAGGTTGGTGACAGGCACGCCCCGTTAAACCGTCTCTTCCGGCAGTTGAAACTGTCCCGAAAGAAATTTGCCACCCACCAGCAACTCTCCTCCCTGATCCGTTTCCCTGAGGTCTCCCTCCGCTTTTCCAATGATCTGGCCCTCCTCGAGGCTGAGGTCGAGCAGCAATTCCCCCATTGCCGAGCTCCTTTTCAGAAACTGGTGGCCGCAGTCAGGGAGTATGACCCTTTCAGCCCGGCCCCCTGGCGCTCTGCCCGCCGCTTCCTGGCCGCCTTGATCCCTGATCCCCTGCTGGTGGACATGCTCCTGCTGCCCCTCATGGTCTATGGCAACAGCGAGGAACATGATATGGATCTGGGCCAGTTCGTCATCATGTTTCAGGCCCTCTTTGTGGAGGGCTTTTTCCGTCCCCACGGCACCATGAAGGATTTCCTGACCATGCTTGTCGAGCAGTACAAGGGCTTTGGCGGCGAGCTGCGGTACAGATCCAAGGTGGCAGGGGTGCGGCGTCAGGGTGACAGGGTGGAGGGTGTGGAGCTTGCGGGCGGCGAGTATGTCAGCTGCGACACCCTGCTCTCCACGGTGGGGGCGCCTGGGACGGCCGCCCTGGTGGGCTGGCCTGCGGATGCCCCCAAGTATGAGGGGCAGATGAGTTTCGTGGAATCCATCTCCGTATTGCCGGCCGCCCAGAGAGCCGTCCTTGCTGCCGACCACACCATCATCTTTTATAACAGCCAGCAGACCCTGAGCTATAAGCGGCCGCCCATCGCCATGAATCCCGACTGGGGCGTCATCTGCTTCCCTGAGAATTTCCAGGATCTGCCGGAGCAGGATTTCTTCCAGGTCCGCATCACCAATCCGGCGAATTACGCCATCTGGAAGCAGGCCGATCCCAAAGAATATCAGCGCCTAAAGGCCGATTCCGAGGCCCGGACCTTTGCCCGGGTCTCGGAAATAATTGGGAATTACCAGCAGAATAGGGTATATCACGACAGTTTTACCCCCCTGACCATCGAACGCTATACCGCCAAGGCCCAGGGGGCCGTCTATGGCAGCCCCATCAAGATAAAGGACGGCCTGACCCCCTACCGCAATCTCTTTATGGCCGGCACCGACCAGGGCTTTCTGGGCATTGTCGGCGCCATGTTGAGTGGGGTGACTATTGTGAATCAGAGAATCCTTATGAGAAGTTAGAGGAGTTAGAGAAATACAGGAGTTAGAGAAGGTAGAGGAGTTAGAGAAGGTAAAGAGGAGTTAGAGAAGGAAAAGAATGGGAGTGGCTTGCAATATGGTAGCACACGCGAAGACCTTTAAAGATCTTAAAGTCTGGCAGAAAGCCCATGAATTTGTCCTTTTAACCTATCAGGTTACTTCTGATTTTCCTTCTCATGAACTGTTTGGATTGACTTCTCAGTTCCGGCGTGCGGCAGTTTCGATACCCGCAAATATTGTCGAAGGTTTCCGCAAGAAAGGTCTCAAGGATAAATTACGATTCTATAATATTGCTCAGGGATCCTTGGAAGAGTGTCGTTACTACTTGATCCTCATTAATGATCTTCACTATACCCAGATTGATACATTACAAGATGTGCTTGAAGATACGAGCCGTCTTCTCAATGCCTATGCCCGCAAAATAGTTTCCAATGATAATAAAGAGTAGGTAGCCGTATTTCTTTACCTCCTTTATTTCTTTAACTTCTATACATTCTTAAAAAAAACAATGTCCTTCACACCCTTAAACCAAGCAAAAGATAAGTACGACGTTATTGTCATCGGCTCCGGGCTTGGCGGTTTGACCTGCGCTAACCGGCTGGCCCGGGCCGGGCATGACGTGCTGCTGCTTGAGTATCATTTCAAGCTGGGCGGTCTGGCCACCTGGTTTAAGCGCAAATCCCATGTCTTTGACGTGTCGCTGCACGGTTTTCCCTACGGCATGGTGAAGACCTGCAAGAAATACTGGACCAAGGAGATCCGCGATTCCATTGTCCAGCTCAAGGATATTGTCTTTGACAATCCCCAGTTCTCCCTGAAGACCACCTTTGAAAAAACGAATTTCAGCGATATTCTGGTGAAGCGCTTCAAGATCGCCCGGTCCGTGGTGGATACCTTCTTTGAGACCGTCAACAGCATGAATTTTTATGACGATCTGGCCATGACCACCAGGGAGCTCTTTGAACAATTCTTTCCCGGCCGCACCGATGTCCACCGCTTCCTCATGGAGCCCATCACCTATGCCAACGGCTCCACCTTTGATGAGCCGGCCATCACCTACGGCATTGTCTTCTCCAACTTCATGAACAAGGGGGTCTACACCTTCAAGGGGGGCACGGACAAACTGATCGGCATGATGGGGGATGAACTGCAGAAAAACGGCGTCACCATCTGCACCACGGCCAAGGTGGACAGGGTTATCACCGAAAAGGGTAAGGTCACCGGAGTGGCAGTGGGGGAGCGGATTATCCATGCCCCTTGTGTGGTCTCCAACAGCGGTATCACCAATACCATCTATAATCTTGCCGGTCGCGACGCCTTCCCTGCCGAGTTTCTGGGCCGGATTGACAAGGTCAAGGTGAATAACTCCAGCTGTCAGGTCTATTTTGGTCTGCGGCCCGGCGAAACCATCCCTGATATCGGCGATCTGCTCTTTACCTCCACCGCGCCTGAGTTCTCTTCCCAGGAGATGCTGAAGATGGACACCAGGAGCCGCACCTTCTCGGTTTATTACCCCAAGACCCGGCCGGACGGCAAAGAAGACTACACGGTGGTGGCCTCCATGAACGGCAATTATGATGATTGGGCCCACCTCTCTGCCGCGGAGTATGCCAAGGCCAAGGAGGAGATGATCGAGCGCTGTTTTGTCGATCTGGAGCGCTATATCCCCGCCATCCGGGAGAAGTGCGACTGGGTGGAGGCCGCCACCCCCCGCACCTTTAACCGCTACACCCTCCACACCAAGGGGACCTCCTTCGGCACCAAGTTCGAAGGGCTCGATGTCTCCCGCAATCTTTTCAAGGCCCTGCCCGGCCTCTTCCATGTGGGCTCCGTGGGGATCATCATGAGCGGCTGGCTGGGGGCCATCAACTACGGTGTCATCGTCGCCAATGACGCTGATGCCTATTTGCGGAGTTAAGGTATTCCTAATTTTTATTTCTCACCACAGAGGCACAGAGACACAGAGGTTTTGTTTTGGTTCTGAATGGAAATCATGAGAATGAACTGAATGACTTGTCGGGTCGGATATTAGGAGCTGCTATGGAAGTTCACAAGGTTTTGGGACCAGGACTCTTGGAATCGGCCTATGAAGAAGCCTTGTGTCACGAACTAAGTTTACGAGGTGTTGCCTTTGAGCGACAGAAATCAGTTTCCGTCGCCAATGATGCCGATGCCTATCTGCGGAGTTAATGGCTTTGCTTAAGGTTTTTTTCTCACCACAGAGGCATTCTTTTCAATACCCCCTTGAGGGGTACAAAGGCACAGAGGTTTTGTTTTGGTTCTAAATGGGAAAGAAGAGGGTGAACTTAATGATTTGTCTGGTCGAATATTAGGCG
This sequence comes from Desulfurivibrionaceae bacterium, assembly GCA_031581485.1. GTDB lineage: Bacteria > Desulfobacterota > Desulfobulbia > Desulfobulbales > SURF-16 > BM506. Next base: position 5,580 of record JAVLBA010000087.1, read on the forward strand.
CTGCAGTAGAGGTTCATAAGATCCTGGGGCCAGGACTTTTAGAATCTGCCTATGAAGAAGCCCTCTGCCATGAACTTACTTTGCGAGGAGTTTCCTATGAACGCCAGAAATCAGTTCCTGTGGCTTATAAGGGTGTGAATTTATCCTGTGGGTATCGTCTTGACTTATTGGTTGAAAACAAGATAGTTGTTGAACTAAAAGCCGTTAAGCAGTTTGAGCCAGTTTTTGAAGCCCAACTTTTGACCTATCTCAAGCAGTTAGATCTTTGGCTTGGGCTTCTGCTTAATTTTAATGTTCCAGCAATGAGGCATGGTGTCCGGAGAGTTGTTAATTGAGTTCTCTGTGTCTCTGTGCCTCTGTGGTTAACAAATAATTATCAAAAGTGCGTATGACGGATTTTAAAGACCAGAAGATTGTGGTGACCGGGGCGACCCGGGGGATTGGCGCGGCTATTGCCGCCGCCTTTCTTGAGCAGGGGGCCATTGTCATCGGGCTCTACGCCGGCAACGAGGCGGCGGCCGAGGCTTTTCGGGCTGAATGCGGCGATGCGGCCGAGCGTCTGCATCTCTTTAGCTGTGATGTCAGCGACTATGCCGCGGTTGAGGCCCTGTATGCTGAAATCGAGGCCCGCTTTGATACCATTGACGTCTTGGTCAATAATGCCGGGATTCGCCGGGATGCCGTTCTTGCCCTGATGAAGGAGGAGGAGTGGCGGCGGGTTATTGATATCAATCTCACCGGCGGCTATATCATGAGCAAGTTTGCCGTGCAGCTCATGCTGAAGAAGAAGTATGGCCGCATTATTTTCATCACCTCGCCCATGGCCCATCTGGGTTTTGCCGGCCAGGCCAACTATGCCGCCTCCAAGGCCGGCCAGATCGGCATGATGAAGTCCCTGGCCAAGGAGACAGCCAAGCGCAAGATCACGGTGAACTGCGTGTCGCCTGGTTTTATCGCCACCGAGCTTCTTGATGACCTGGAGCCGGAGCAGGTAAAGGCCTACAAGAAGATGGTGCCGGCCCGCCGCTTCGGCAGGCCCGAGGAAGTTGCCCATGCGGTGCTCTTTCTGGCCGGGGCCCAGGCATCCTATGTGAATGGCGCTGTTTTGGAGGTCACGGGGGGATTGTGATGTTGGAGAAATTGAGAAATAAGAAGTTGGGAAATAAGTAGAACGGCATGGACTTTAATCATCCTGATTTTATCACCTCTCGTATCCCCCACCGGCCGCCTTTTCTCTGGCTGGATGCCGTTATTGCGCTTACGGATACGGAGATTGTGGCTGAAAAAGAGATCTCGGCCGATCTGGAGGTCTTTACGGGCCATTATCCGGATTATCCCATCATGCCCGGGGTGCTGCTCTGCGAGGCGGTGTTTCAGGCCGGTGCTCTGTTGATAGCTGAAAATCTCAACAAGGCCAAAGAGACGGCCGGGGTGCCGGCAGGGGTACCTGTCCTCACCCGTATCCTGGGGGCCAAGTTCAAGCGGGAGGTGCGGCCGGGGGATATCATCACCCTCACCGCAGCGCTCTCTGAAAAGGTGGGGCCTGCCTGGTTTATGAAGGGTTCCGTAAAGGTGGGGGGCAAGGTGGCCCTGAAGGTGGAATTTGCCTGTACCTTGAAAGGCGAGAAGGTATAGAAGGTAAAGAAGGTAAAGAAGGTAAAGGAGTTAGAGAAGGTATAGGAGGTAAAGGAGGTAGAGAGAAGGTAGAGGAGGAGGTATGGATGGTAAAGAAGGGTGTTTTTCCTTCTTCTTTACATTCTGTACATTCTCTACATTCTGTACTTCCTGCTGTTACATGACTTTTCTTGGGTTGCAGGACAAAAAAATAATTATCTTCGGGCTGGCCAACAAGAAATCAGTGGCCTGTGCCATTGGCAGGGTGCTGGTGGAAGAGGGGGCTGAGGTGATCCATGTGGTGCGCAGCCAGGAGCGGGCCGAGACCGCGCGGAAGCTCTTTCCGGAGAGCCCGGTTTTTATCTGCGATGTGGAGGATGAGGCCAATATTATCCGGGTCCGGGATGAGATAGGGGCCACCCTTGCGGGACCGGTGGAAGGCATTGTCCACTCCATCGCTTTTGCCAATTATTCCGAAGGGATGCAGCCCTTTCATGCCACTGTGAAAAAGGATTTTCTGCAGGCCATGGATGTCTCCTGTTTTTCCTTTATCGCCATTGCCAATCATTTCAAGGACCTGCTTGCCAAGAAGGGGGCCATGGTGACCATCTCCATCTCCTCCACCCGCATGGCTGCCGAGAATTACGGTTATATGGCCCCGGTGAAGGCCGCCCTGGAAGCATCCCTCTCTTTTCTCACCAAGAGTTTTTCCGCCTTTTCCGAGGTGCGCTTTAACGCCGTCTGTCCCGGTCTGTTAAAAACCTCGGCCTCGGCCGGCATTCCCGGTTATATTGACAGCTATCTCTTTGCGGAAAAGGTTATTCCCCGCAAAAGGGCCCTGAAGACCCAGGAGGCCGCGGATGTGGCCGCCTTTCTCCTTTCTGAACGCTCCTCAGGCATGACCGGTCAATGCCTGGTGGTGGATGCCGGCATGGGGCTCAACTATTTTGACGCCGAGATCGTCAGCAAGAGCGTACGTTGATTTTGGCCAAAGAAATGGCCAAAGAAGTAAAAGAAGTTAGAGAAGTTAAAGGAGGTAAAGGAGGTAAAGAAAGATATTCCCGAACGCATCCATTTCATGTCCCGCAACCTGCAATCTGCCTATCGGCTCCCATTCTTTATTTCTCTACCTTCTTTAACTTCTCTTATTCTGAATTCACCCTTCTCCCAACCTGAATTCCTGCTTGATATAGCTCTGCATGCGGCGGATGACCTCAAAGGCCTCTTTCAAGGTCTGTTTCTCCAGGTCGGAGAGCCGGGCCGGATTGATATAGTTATCCGGTTTCTCGTTGTTTTCGGTCTGATGAAGCTGGTGGACCAGGCGGAGCTGCATGATGAGCTCATAGGCGTCGACAATCTCGGCGTAAAAT
>JAVLBA010000088.1:0-8301 GCA_031581485.1 Desulfurivibrionaceae bacterium
GGCCTATCTGGTGGAACAGGGTGTGGTGCCCGACTCCATCCTGCTCCTCACCTTTACCCGCAAGGCGGCCCAGGAGATGCTGAGCCGAGCTGCTCTGCTCATGGATGGTTCCTGTGGGGGGGTGATGGGCGGCACCTTTCATGGCATGGCCAATCTCCTTTTGCGCCGTTTCGGCCGCTACACCGGTTATCCCGCCAATTTTACCATCCTTGACCGCTCTGATTCCGAAGGCATTATCAATCTCCTTAAATCCTCCCTGGGACTCAGCGGCGGCGGGCGGCGCTTCCCCTCCAAACGGGTGATCATCAATATGATCAGTGGCGCGGTCAATAAGAATATCGATTTCAGCGACTACCTTGAAGAGCGCTATTTTCATCTGGTGGAGTTCAGCGCCGACATAAACAGCATCCGTGAGCATTACGCCAATTTTAAGCGCGACCATGCGCTCATGGATTATGATGACCTGCTGGTCAATTTCCGCGATCTGCTGCGCGACCATCCTGAGGCGCGCACCGAGATCTCCGACCGTTTCCATTATGTGATGGTGGACGAATACCAGGATACCAACCGTATTCAGGCCGAAATCGTCGCCCTGATCAGCAGCAGTCATAAAAACGTCATGGTGGTGGGTGACGATGCCCAGTCCATCTACAGTTTCCGCGGTGCTGATTTCAAGAACATCATGGATTTTCCGGACCTTTTTCCCGGCACCCGGGTTGTGCGGCTTGAGGAAAATTACCGTTCCGCTCAGCCCATCCTGGAGGCCACCAATGCCATTATCTCCCAGGCGGCCGAGAAATATGCCAAGACCCTCTTTTCCAATATCCCGGGGGCGGATAAGCCCTATCTGTTCCGGGCCCGGGACGAGCAGGAGCAGGCCCGCTATGTTGTCGACAAGATCGAGACATTCCAGAGGGAAGGGGTACCCCTTGCCGAGATGGCCGTTCTTTTCCGCTCCGGTTTTCACTCCTACAAGCTGGAGCTGGCGCTGGCCAACCACCAGATCCCCTTTGAGAAACGGGGCGGCATGAAGCTCACCGAGTCGGCCCATGTCAAGGATGTCATTTGCTATTTGCGGATTATCAGCAATCCGGCGGATCATCTTTCCTGGAACAGGATCCTGCTGCAGATTGATAAAGTGGGGCCCAAAACCGCTGAGAAGATGCTGGCCGCTATCCGGGGGGCGGAGACCCCCCTGCAGGCCCTGGACGGCTATAAGGGCGGCAAGGTCTGGCAGCCCGGCCTGGATCGTCTGGTGAAGGCCCTGCACGGCCTGGCTCGGCTGGAGAGGCCCGGGGCCCAGCTTGAGCAGGTCCTTGACTATTACCGGCCGATTTTTGAGCGCATCTATCAGGACGATTACCCCAGTCGCAGCCGCGATCTTGATCAGCTTGGCGAGCTCTTGGCCGGCTATGACAACCTCCAGGATTTTATTGATGATACGGCCCTGGATCCTCCCCAGGAGGCAGCATTGCAAAATCCCGACGCTGATCGGCTGATCCTCTCCACCGTCCACTCCGCCAAGGGTCTGGAGTGGAACAAGGTCTTTGTCCTTAATCTGGTGGAGGGGAAATTCCCCTCCGGCCAGGCCCAGCTCCCGGAAGAGAGGGAAGAAGAGCGCCGTCTTCTCTATGTGGCAGCCACCCGGGCCCGGGAACATCTCTTTTTCATCGCCCCCCGACTCACCGCCGGCCCGGACCGGATGCCCCAGACGGCCATGGTCAGCGAATTTATCTCTGCCCTGGCCCCTGAACTCCTGGCCGGGCCGGCCAGGCGACAACCATTGCCCCCCTGGCCGGAGTCTCCGGCCTTTACCGCCTCCACGGCCGGGAAACCATCCTCTGCATCGGCAGACATTGCTGAATGCACAACAGGCAGGCCTGTGCGCCATAGCTTTTTTGGTGAGGGCAAGGTGATCAAGGTGACTCTTCCCAAGACCGTGGAGGTCTTCTTTCCCCGCCATGGCCTCAAGAAATTACATCTTGATTATGCCAAGCTGGAAGTTTTATAAGGTAAAACCGTTCATGATTCCTATTTTTCAACCAGAGGTCAAGAGATGAAGGAAGAGCAGAAGCATGTCCTGATCATCCTGGCGGTGGTATTTTGTCTTGTGCTGGCCTATGTGCTCAGTGCCCTTTTTATGCAGCCCCAACCAAAGCAGACCGATAATGCTCGCCAGCCCGTAAACCGGCTGGAGTCCATTCGCGAAGGCTTTCTGAAGAAGTAAAGAGATGCCCTTTTCCCCTCCCTTATTGCCAAAAGAAATGAGCAGAACAGGAATGCCTATGTGGCGCAATGATGCCCTCCGTGGTGGCGAGGTCTGTTTCTGATGAATTATCAGGAGGCCTGGGCCTATCTGGACAATCTCCAGTTTTTCAAGATCAAGCTGGGCCTCGATTCCCTGGCCGGTTTTCTGGGTCAAGTGGGGGACCCCCAGGACACCCTCTCCTGTGTCCATGTGGCCGGCACCAACGGCAAGGGCTCGGTAGCCATGAACCTGCTCACCCTGCTCAAGGGGGGAGGGTATAAGGTGGGTCTCTATACCTCTCCTCATCTGAGTTCGGTCCGCGAGAGGTTCCGGATTAATGACGACTACATCTCCGAGGAGGAGTTCGCCGCCATTGCCACCCAGATCGCCGCTGTTCTGGGCGACCAGCAGATCACCTATTTTGAATTTGCCACGGCCCTGGCCTTCCTCTGGTTTGCCAGGCAGCAGGTGGACCTGGTCATCCTTGAGGTGGGGTTGGGAGGCCGCCTTGATGCCACAAATATTGTCCGGCCCCTGGTTTCGGTGATCACCAATGTCTCCATGGACCATGAGGCCTATCTGGGCACCACCCTGGCCCAGGTTGCCTTTGAAAAGGCGGGCATCATCAAGAAGGGTGTGCCGGTGGTGAGCGGGGTGGGTGCCGATGTCAGCCAAGAGGTGGTGGTGGCCCGCTGCGCCGAGCTGGGGGCGGAACTGCGGCTGCTGGGCCGCGAATTTCAACATGAAAATGAGGGAGAGGGGCAGTGGACCTATCAGGGGGTGGGGAGAAGGATGTCCGGCCTCAGATGTGGCATGCGGGGCGATTACCAGCGGGATAACGCCTCCCTGGCCCTTGCTGTTTGTGAACTCCTTGAGGATATGGGCTGGCCCCTGGCCGAGCAGGTGAGGCGCGATCAGATCGCCAAGGTCTCTTGGCCGGGACGGCTGGAATATTTCTCTCTTGACCAAAACGGCCACAGGCATACTGAAGGGGATCTTTCGCCCGGGGGCTGGCGCTATCTTCTTGATGGCGCCCATAATCCAGCGGGCATGGAGAGCTTGTGTGCCAGCCTGGGCCAGGACTTTGCCTATCAGCGCCTGATATGTGTCTGGGCCGCCATGGCGGATAAGGATATTGCCACCTCCCTGGCCACCATCTCTCCCTTCTGCGAGGTCCTGGTCTTCACCCGCCCGGAATCAGAGCGTTCTGCCACCCCGGAGCAACTGCGGGCCGCCCTGGGCCCTTTTGGGGGCGAGATCCATGTGGAGCTTGCCGTGGAGGACGCCCTGGAGAGGGCCCGGACCCTTGCTGGCGCCGAGGATCTCATCCTGGTGGCCGGTTCACTCTATCTGGTGGGGGCGGCCCGTCGCTCTCTTCTTGGGGAGCTGGTCGGATGAGTGAGGATTTCTATTTTGACGGGGTGGATGAAGGCCTTATCCGCCAGGAAAGAGACAAGGCGCGCAAGCTGCGCAAAAGCGGCTGGTGGCAGAAGAGGATCGCCAGCGGCATCTGTTATTATTGCGGCAGGCAGTTCAAGCCCAAAGAGCTGACCATGGACCACCTGACGCCCCTTGGCCGTGGAGGCACAAGCAACAAGGGCAACCTGGTTGCCTCCTGCAAAGAGTGCAATAATAAAAAGAAGAATCTGCTGCCCTATGAATGGGATGAGTATATGGAAACCATCCACAGTCAGAGCCGGAAAGAGTAAGGGCCGTCCGGAGATTTCTTGATCGATTCAGCCCTTCATTCTTTTTTCCGTGGCCTCCATCTCGCCAGCTTCACCCATGCAGATGCCGATCTCCCGCGCTGTTCTTACCCGGTTGCCTTCTGCCGGCACCTGTTTTCTTTTCTTGATGGCCTCGGCCAGGGGCACCGAGGTCATGGTATCACCGGCCAGGGCCACCATCTGGTCAAACTTCCCTTCTTCTGCCAGGCGGACGGCCATGGCCCCGAAGCGCAGGGCCAGCAATCTGTCAAAGGTGGTTGGTGAACCACCGCGCTGCAGATGTCCCAAAACAAGGGAGCGGGTATCCTTGCCGGTGCGGATCCGGATCTCGTTGGCGACCCACTCCCCGACACCGCCAAGAAGCTTTTCCGACCTGCCGATCTCACCATAGCCTTTATGAATGACTTCCTGGTCCCTGGCCCTGGCCCCTTCGGCCACCACCACAATGGCGTATTCCTTGCCGTACAGCTCGTTGTTGTCTAGTTTTTTACACACCTCGTCAATGTCAAAGGGGATCTCGGGAATCAGGACAATGTCGGCACCGCCGGAAATCCCAGAGTTCATGGCTATCCAGCCGGAATCCCGGCCCATCACCTCCACCACCATGACCCGGTCGTGGGATTTGGCAGTGGAGTGCAGCTTGTCTATGGCCTCGGTGGCGGTGGAGACAGCCGTGTCAAAGCCAAAGGTGAGTTGAGTGGCCTCCAGGTCATTATCAATGGTCTTGGGGACGCCGATGACGGGCATGCCTTTTTCCGTGGCAAAACGATGGGCGATTTCCAGGCTGCCATCCCCCCCCACCGCGATATGACAGACAAACCCCATCCGTTTGAAGTTTTTCATGATTCGATCGGAAACATCATGGAGTTCCGTTTCGCCGGCCAGATTTTCTATGGGCATGGCAAAGGGATTGCCTTTATTGGTGGAGCCGATAATGGTACCGCCGGTGGCGGTGATATCCGCCACCCTCTCGGGGGTGAGACGGACCAGCTCGTCAAGGTTGAGCAGGCCAAGATAACCGCTGCGGCTGCCATACACTTCCCAGCCCCGGGCATGGGAGGCCTTGACCACCGCATAGATAACAGCATTAAGCCCCGGGGCGTCACCGCCGCCCGTTGAAATCACAATTTTCCGCATAGGAAGCACCCGGTATGAAGCTGTACACAAAAGAGATAAGGTGAAAGGTAAGTGGGATCACTTTTTAACAATAATATAAAAAAAGGGTGTTTGTCAGACAAACCTCAAATTTTTTTTTAAAAAAGGACACTCTTTTTAGGCGGAGGCACCTCGCTGATATTATTTAAGTTCCCCCTTAAGTTTAAGGTAATTGTTAAAAGAGGGGTTGCTTCTGGTGACCAATGGTTTATTGTATAATATATCAGGTATGATAGACGGCTTAGGCAATGCAGCTTTCATTCTGGTACCAGTCGACGAAAATAATATGAACATACCATAAGGCAATTCATAGGAGGATTTCATGCTAAAAATTACCGATAAGGCAATTGAGAATTTAAAGTCCTATCTGGAGCAGAACAGTATTGATTCTGCCATCCGGATAGCCATGATGCAGGGCGGTTGAGCTGGCCCTTCATTGGGATTGGCTCTGGATGAGCCAAAAGATGATGATGAAGTTGTAGATCAGGAAGGACTCAAGTTTCTGGTGGAAAAAGGATTGCTGGGTACCTGTGGCGAGATCCTTGTTGATTTTGTTGAGGCTGGACCTCGTTCCGGTTTTTCCATTACCTCAAAGGTACCCCTGGCCAGTGGCGGCGGCGGTTGCAGCAGCGGCTCCTGCAGCAGTGGTTCCTGCGGTTAAGGAACCAGCCTTTTCTTGTGTCCATAAAAAAACCCGGTCTGTTTTCAGACCGGGTTTTTTTTATGGCACCTGCTTTTTTACCCATTCACCACAGAGGGCATCCTGCCACTCTTCGATCTGCTCGCGGTAGAGCTTGGCGTCCGCCTCCATCCCGCACGACCTGCAGGTAACCGTGGCCTTTGCTCAACGCCCCTTCAGGGTTGCCTTTCCTCCTCCACAGAAGAGGCAGCGCAGGGAGTCGTCGAGGCTGGGCGTTGTCTGCTCTTTGAAGGGAGTGGTCATCACCGGCCAAGGGCTGAAGTGAAAAAAAAAGGGATTCAGAAAAACCTGAATCCCTTTTGATATGTATATGGGGTGAGCGATGGGACTTGAACCCACGACCTCCGGAGCCACAATCCGGGGCTACCACCAGCTGAGCTACGCCCACCATGCATTTTCACTGCCTAGGCATGTGAAAAGAACCTTTGTTGTATAATAGATTGGTTTGCTTATGGCAAGGAGAAATCGTTCTAGCCAACAAGCTCCTTGCCGCAATGTTTACACTTGCTGGCCTTGTTCTTGACGATCTCCATACAGTCAGGGCATTCCTTCATGAAATTGTTTTTGAGGATCTCAATAATGGCCTGATTCTTCTGATGCTCAAGGGTGCCCTCCTTGTATTCCAGATTGCGCAGGGCATCGATACAGGAGAGGTCATTGAGGGGAATAAGGAGACGGCTGGCCTTCAGCCTGTTGTTGAGGCTCGATTTTTCATCTGTAAGGATACCCATAATCGGGGTGAGATCCTTGTCGGCAACACAGGTGTCAAGCTGGCTGGCCCAGGCGCATTCCTGATGATAGCGTTTGTTGGCCGCCATGATCGCCTCAGGGTCAAGGACACTCCCCGTGAAGGCCATTTGGTTGCCCACCATCATCAGCTCGCCTTTTTCCTCATTGGCCAGCCGCATGTAACGATAGGAGCCCACATGTCCGTAAGCGGCCTCAATATGATCCCAGCCCTTGACATAGGGGGGGCATTGATCATTGAGACAGACAAACATCACCTCGGCGCCCCAGCCCAGGCCGTCACCAATGTGGAAGGGCGGCGTTTCACAGGGGGAAAGCCTGGTCTGGCAATTGGGGCAATAAAATTCCATTTCACAGTAACGTAAACAGTCGTCTGCGCTGAGCATGGATGATCTCCTCTTGGCTGACCCGGGTATTTGAGGGTCTGGTGTATGGAAAGCCTTTTTTTATGTATAACAGAAACAGCCTGTCACCGTGTGCGGAAGGCGATATGCTGAAGAATGTAAGCATATAATTATACATGATCAAGGCGGAAATAGCAATGGTTGCTTCTTTTGTCGATAAAGAGAGAGGAGCATTGCCAGGGTGGAGGTGCGCCAAAAGAGATGAGGTCAGGGTATCTTCCTCCGTGGTCCGGTTAATCACTAAAAAGGGTGCCTGCCACCAGCGCAGGACCGGACGCAAAAAAAAAGAGGGGACCAAAATATATCTTTGAAAATGGCGGCGGAAATGTTTCTTGACAGAGATGTTTTTCCAGAGCAGTTCCATTTCAAATGGAGAGGGCGTTTTCGCAGATGATCAGTCTCGCTAGCTTTGGCAGCCTTTTTTCTGCCCTGAACAACAGGAAAGAACATCTTTTCCGCTCCTGGCTGTTTGAGCCGGGCATGGGCTATCACGATTGGCAATTCTGGTGGCCGTCACCCCGGGGAAAACGACCCCGGCCCCATGAAGGAATTGATTTTTTCTGTTATAAAGATCAGCTGGGCAGGCTACACAATCTGGATACAAGTCTGGTGCCGGCCCCCTGTGGCGGCACAGTGGTTGCCCTGTGTGGTGACTTTCTGGGGCAGTCGGTTTTTCTGCTGCCTGAGCAGCCGGGAGACCGGGATGGTCTCTATGTCCTGGCCCATATCTCCCCCCATGTTGGCCCGGGAGAGAGAGTGCAGCAGGGGGATGTGGTGGGCTCTGTAGCGGCAGCTCGGGGCGTGATTCCGCCTCACCTCCATGTCTCTTTTCTGCAGGGGAGGTGGGGTGATCTGCCCGTGGAGCTCAGTTGGCCGGCGCTCATAAAGCAGCGGCAACTCCGATTTGTCCGGCCGTTTTTAGAATAAAAGAGCGTTATGGAGAGTACGTAATGGCAGAGCAAGAGAATAAGATAGAGAGGGGCTTTATCCCCAGCCTGCGGGAAGGGGTGGATGTGGTGCGGATGATTTTTTTTAAAAAAATGCGCGCCCATTGCGCCGAGAGTCTGCCGGCAAAGCCTCCCCGCTTTCATGGTATGCTGGCGGGGGCGGTAATGAATGAGCTTTTCGGCACTCCAAATCCCGAGGAGAAATTCGTGGCCTTTGTTGCTGAAAATCGGCAAGTCATAGAAGCGGAGCTTGCCAGCCTGGCCACTAATTTCCAGGATATGCGCATTCCCCTCACCGATGCCCTCCGCATGCATTATCTGTGTAATTATCAGGAGGGTATTGCCGGCGATGAGGTGACGGTACTGGCCCGGG
>JAVLBA010000089.1:0-8119 GCA_031581485.1 Desulfurivibrionaceae bacterium
CCCTGCGGCTGTTTCCGGGGAAACAGGGAGCAGGAGCAGGCCGCAGATGGTAAAGGCCTTTGGCGGGGCTGGCAGCCCTTGGCACCGGTTAAAAACCGGTGTGGCCGGGTGTCTGCCCCGCCATCATTACAGAAGAGTGGGGGGCTTATGAGCCAGGAATTCTCCCGACAGGAGCTCATCGCCGATGAAGCATTCATGCTTGTCGAGGGCGGTGAGATGCCCGAGGTTGCTTTTCACAGCGCCGTCTATTATCTGACCCAGGATGAGGATGGCCCCTCCCTTAATTTGCGTGACCAGGATATCGCCCTTTTGAAAGAGGCGGTGGTTGAGCGCTACAGAATCATTGTCCTTCGTGATTTATATCCGGAAAACAAAACCAAGGCCATGTATCGCGGTGTGGAGCGCAGCGCCGCCAACTGGTTGCGGTTGCAGTTGTATGCCGAGCGGGAAAAGAGAGACATCTCCTTGATCCAAAGCCAGGTCGCCCAGGCCCTGGGAAATTTTTTGCGGCATGAGTATGATGCCGTTATTCTGCGGGGAGAGGCGAGCTGCCTCAATTGCAGCCAGGAACGGCTTGCGGCCTATGCCAAGAGCCTTGGCGTTGTCCTGGAGAACGCAGTGGCGCAGTGGCGCCAACTTTTTTTGGACCCCTTGAAGTGAGCTGTCTGCGCAGGCGTCCTTTGCCAAAAAAGGTGAAAGGTGTGTCAGCAAAGGGTATGGTGGGACCCTTGTCGCTGAGGGAGGCATCTCTAATGTCCACCATCCCGGTTTCTTGTTTGCCAAATTCTACCTGCACACCTTTATGGGTATAGCTGAAAAAAGGCCTGATGTTCTTGTCTCGCTCCATGGGGCCAAGGTGCAGCAATACAGGCAGGAGATAGCGCTTTTGCTCCAGGGCAAATTGCCGGCGGGCTGGCAATGGGTGGCCAGTTCAAAAGAGGCGGTGGTGGCCGTTACCCGTGCCGAGCCCCGGATCTTTTATAAGGAGTTTCTGCCCCGCAGCCCCTTTGAAAAAATAAAAAACCTGGTGCGCGGCAGCCGCTGTCAGCGGGCCCGGCGGCATGCCGATACCCTGAGGGAGGCCGGCCTGGCAAGCCCCGCTGTTCTGGGCTGGGGCCGGGGGCGCAAGAATGAATTTTTTGTCACCGCCGCCTTCAGCGGTGTCGGCTTCTTTGATTTCCTCCAGGACCATTTTTCAGGACCATTGCATGGCGAACGCCTCCAGCGCAAGAGAAGGCTGTTGCAGGAGGCCGGAATCGTGATTGGCAGATTGCATTGCCAGGGCATCAGCCATGGCGATCTGCGCCAAAACAATCTCCTGGTCCAGGAACAGGAGGGGGGATTTGCCTTCTGTTTCGTGGATAATGAACGCAACAGGAGCTGGCGCCAGGTGCCGCTGAAAGAAATTATCACCAACCTGGTGCAGTTTTCCATCTGCTCCGGTCATCTCCTGACCCGCAGCGATCTTCTGCGTCTCTTTAACGCCTATCAACAGGCCTATCCGCGGTTTCACGGTAAGGCCCGGCAGCAGCTTTTGGCCCGGGTGATCAGCAGGAGCCGGCAGCGGCTTCTTTATTATAATCTCAAAGAGAGGCTTGACCGGGCCGCCCGGCTGGAGGGGGAGCAGGGAACAGGCCGCTATCACCGGCAAAGCATCCTGGGTGGTCAGATTGAGAGCGGCTGCGACCTTCAGCAGTGGTTTGGTCAGGGATCTTTTTGTAAGGATGATACACATATCCAGGTCAAAAGGCTTTCGTGTCCTGCGGGTGTGGTGGTGGCCAAGAAGTTTCTGGGCCGGGGTATCTTCTCCCATCCCAAGGTGTGGCTCAGTCGCGAACGTCCCCCCCGCCTCTGGCGGATGTCGCACCTCTTTATGGCCCTGGAGATTCCCATTGCCCGGCCCTTGGGGTATCTCCTGGCCGGACGCGGCCCCTGGCGACGGCAGAGTTATTTTTTCAGCGAATATGCCGCCGGAAAACAAGATCTCCACTCCCTGGCCACCGAGAAGCCGGATATCTTCGCCACTCTGAGCGAACAGGGAGTTTTTTTCCGTATCGCTTTTTATCTGGCCCGGCTCCACAATAATGGCTATTGTCACGGCGACACCAAATGGGCCAATATCATGGTGGCTGCGGAGGGTGCGGACCTCCTCTTTATTGATCTTGATGGCGCCGGGCCGGTGAAGTCGTCCCTGGGGCGGGGTATTGTAAAAGATGTCAGCCGCTTTGTGGTGGATATGGTGGAGCATGGAGTGCCGGCGGCCATGATTCAGCAATTTATAAAAGAGTACAGCAATATGCGCGTTCTTAACCGGCAGCTGGTGCAGAAAAAAATCACCCCCCATATAAAAAAGGCCCTGATCAGGCACGGGAGACGGGACTATGATGTTCAAGGACTCTGGTCGGTGTAGGATATGCTTTTTTCCGTGATCATTCCCACCCATAACGGCAGCCGGTTTCTCGAATGCGCTGTGCGTTCGGTGCTTTCTCAGACCTTTGCTGATTTTGAGGTGATCATTGTTGATGACGGCTCCACGGATTCCACCTCGCAGATCATCGAGAGGCTGGTGGGGCAGGCTGCCGGCAAGGTTCATGCCCTGCACCAGGAAAACAAGGGGCCGGGCGCGGCCCGTAACCGTGGGGTGCAGGTATGCAGCGGTCGCTACCTGCTTTTTCTCGACGATGACGATGAACTCTTGCCCGACGCCCTGGCTCTTTTTGCCAGGGCCATTGAAAAAGACAGCCGGGCCTATTTTTTATGGGCCGGCCATTACTCCCAAGATGAAGAGGGCCGGCTGAAAAAATATGATCGCCAGCCCTTTTCGGCAGAAAATCTCGACAATTTTCTTGGTTACATCCGCGGTGGTTTTAGTCTTTCCCAGGGCGAGGGGGTGATGCGGCGCGAGATCTTCGGTCGTTTGCACTACCCGGAGACGATCCGCAATAATGAGGACGTGGTTTTCTTTGCCCAGGTTCTGGCTCTTTATACCTGCCGAGCCCTTGATGCCCATGTGGTGACCATCCATAAACGCAAGGCAAGCTGCCGCCATAATATCGCCTCCATTGAGGTCAGCTGCGATCGCATCGTTGATCTTCTTTTTGATCCCCGCATCCTGCCGGCACCCATGCTGCCGTATCGTGTCGAGTTTCAAGCCAGTCGCTATCTGGTCCTCTTCCGGGCCCTTTACTATGCCGGCCGCTTCCGGGAGGCGCGCCAGGTCTACGCTAAGGCCATCGCCGCCCACCCTCGTTATCTTGGCCGCTGGAGCTATCTGCGTAAGTATCTGCGGGCCTGGCTTGATTTTTGATGCCTCTGCCCTCGGAGTCGCCTTTTCGTGAGAGTTGACCAGAGGCGGGGCGCACTGTGTTCTTTGTTCTGTCTGGCAAATCGAGAAGAGGGACTGGGCATATTCGTAGGAGATGTGAAAAATATGGAAAAAAAAATAAGGATCCTTCACCTCTGGAGCAGCTTCAAGGGTGATTATGAGCTCTTTAACCAGGTGGTCATGGGCCTGCAGGAGGGCTATCACCATATTATCTGTTTTATGACCGGTGCGCCGCCGGCCCAGGAGGTTCTGCGCGATGCTGGCTATGACGTGCGCTGGCTTGGCTTTAAGAAGAAGGGGTTACGCAGATTCCGCGCTGGTGCTGTCAAACAGCTATCGGCACTTGTTGAAGAAAATAAGATTGATATCATTCATGCCCACCGCCACAAGGCCACCTTTTATGCGGCCCTCACCGCTCGCCGCCATGCCCGGCTCAAGGTAGTTTCTTCGGTGCATGGCCTGGAACGCTCCCGGGGAGTGGTGCGCAAGATCTGCAATAGACTGCTCTGGCCCCGGTTGACGAAGATTATTGCCGTTTCCGGGGCGGTGAAAAAGGACATTCTCAAGGAAAATCCCTGGTTCCCCGATGAAAGGGTGGAGGTGGTCTATAACGGCATTAATATCGAGCGCTTCCAAGACACTGGTCTGGACAAGAAGGAGGCAAGGAACCATTTTTCCCTACCTGAAGAGGCCTGGCTCTGGGGCGCCGTGGGTCGCTTGGCCCCGGTCAAGGGTCATGCGACTCTGCTGAAGGCCTGGGCCGCGGCCGGACTGGGGAAATTAGGTTGCCATCTTGCCTTGGCCGGGGACGGTGATCTTTATGAAAGTTTGACAGCCTTGGCTGATGAGTTGGGTATTGCCGACCAGGTAAGTTTTTTAGGGCATATCTCAGATGTGCCGAGCTTTCTCAAGGCCCTGGATGGTTTTGTCATGCCGTCCCTCCATGAAGGTTTCCCCTTGGCAGTTCTGGAGGCCCTGGCCGCAGAACTGCCGGTGGTGGCCAGCCGGGTGGGAGGTATCCCGGAAATTTTGACCGAGCTGGACAAAAAAGGTTACGCCTTTCTGGTGACGGCGCAAAAGGAGAAAGCATTTGGGGAAGCCATGGGGAAAGTGGTTTCGTGGTCTCCGGAAGAACATGGACAGGCCGTTGACCACATCAGAGAACATATCCGCCAATTTGCCGCCCAAGGTATGCTTGACCACATGGCGACCCTTTATCATGAAATAATGCGGGCCTGACAGGGGCAATAATCTTTTAGGAAAGGATTTGCAGAAGTGAATATTAAGAAAACGATAAGAGATGTGGCCAGTTTGTTTCCCTATGCTTTTTCTCGCCATTTCAGAAGATGATAGAGTAGGCGTATGTCTTTATAGGCATGGGGCCATGCTCCTTTGAAAAGTTCGCGCTCGTAGCTTGTTCCCCCCCGTGTTGTGCTGATATGGCGACCCAGCCTGAGATAGGCCCGGCGTAATTCTCGGCGCAGGATGGGGGTGTATTTCGCGAAAGCGGGATTGTTTAGCAGTTTCTGATAGCAGAGAATTCTATCGGTCTTGATGGTGGGAGTAGTGGTGGAGGTGTTGGTGCCATGTTCGCGCCGGTAAAAAAGGGGCTCGTCGAGAAATCCTATCTTGCCGGCCTGGCAGAGGAGTAGAGGCATATCCAGATCTTCATAGCAGCGAAAGAGGGGGTCAAAGCCACCAAGGTCCCTCATGGTCTTGGTGCGAAAGAGTCCGGTGGCAAAGACCGGCAATGTCCCTTGCAGCAGCGAGGGGATCGGGTCATCCTGGCAGAAGAGAAGGCGCCTCTTGTCATCCAGGATGGTTTGGTCGGTGAGGGCGTCGCCCTGGACGCAAAGACCATCGGTGAAGACAGCAACATAGTCGGGATGGCTTTTAAAAAAGAGGGCCCTCTTTTCAATGCTGTCGTGGGGCAAAAAGTCATCCGAGGCCAATTCGCAGAAATAATCACCTCTTGCCAACTCAAGGCCCATGTTGAGGGAATGCATCAGGCCTTGATTGGGGTGGCCGTGCAGAAAGCGGAAGCCGCCCCGGGTGGCCAGGATGTCATTAATGACGCGGACACTGGCGTCCGTGGAACCGTCGTCAATGACAACCAGCTCAATAGCTGGCCATGTCTGGTTTAGAACGCTTTCAATGGCCTCTCCTACATAATCCTGATGGTTGTAGGAGGGGATAATAATGGTAACAATGGGTGGTGTGCTCATTTTTGCCAATCTTAAAAAAGGACGGTCAGCAGGCGTTTGGGGCTTTGTTGCCCTGCCGCCTTTCTGCGCCACCGTAAAGGTGAGGTTTGTCTGGACTGCATCGTTGTCTGGTCGTGGTCATGCAGGACAAGGGGAGAAAGAAACGGTTGCGCTCCATTTCCTGGTCTGTCAGTCTGCACTCTTGCTGTAGGAATGGTAGAGTTCTTGATAGACAGCGGAATCAGCCAGCAATTCCTCGTGGCTGCCTTGGGAGATGATGCGCCCGTGCTCCATGACAATGATCCGGTCGGCATGGCGGATGGTGGAGAGGCGATGGGCCACGACAATAGTTGTTCTGTCCTGCATCAGCTGCTCCAAGGCCTTTTGGACGAGCTGTTCGGAAACGGCATCCAGGGCGGAGGTGGCTTCGTCAAGGATGAGAATAGGAGGGTTTTTGAGAATGGCCCGGGCAATGGCCAGCCGTTGACGTTGACCCCCGGAGAGATTAAGGCCCCGTTCACCCAGCAGGGTTTCGTAACCGGCAGGGAGTCCCGCAATGAAATCATGGGCAAAGGACAAGCGGGCCGCCTTTTCAATTTCCTCGTCTGAAGTCGCCGGATTGCCGAAACTGATATTGGCTCGGACTGTATCGTTAAAAAGCATGACATCCTGGCTTACCAGGCCTATTTGCCGACGGAGATCAACCAGGCGAATATCCTTTATGTTGTGGCCATCAATCAGGATGGCACCCTCCTCCGGATCATAAAAACGGGGAAGCAGATCAATCAGGGATGTCTTGCCGGCCCCGCTGGAGCCCACAATGGCGAGCACATCGCCTTTTTTAATGGTGAGATTGATATCCCTTAAGATCAATTCTCCCTCAGGCTGATAACGATGACAGACGTTCTGGAAGCGGATTTCTTCATGGAAACTGGGCAGAGGTTGGTCGCCACTTTTTTCCACTTCCATCTCATCCAGCCATGAGAGGCGGTCAACAGCGGCTCGAATCTCCTGAAATACCGAGTAGGAGTTGCCTAGATTTTTTATCGGGGAAAAAACCATGGCCACCGCACCCAAGGCCGAAAAAAGATCACCGCTGGTGATCACCCCTTTGCTGACAAGGTTGCCGCCATAATAGATGACAAGACCAATGCCGATGCCGGTGGAAATATCCACAGCCAGTTTGGTGATTTCCTTGAAGCGGATGAGCTTCGTCTCTTGTCGGTAATTGTTCTGGCTTTCCGTTATAAATTGTGTGGCCATAAGTTCTTCAGAAACAAAGACTTTGATGACCTTGGCGCCAGTGGCAGCCTCGCTGATGCGATGGGTTAAAGTGGCAATGGACTGCTGGGCCTGGATGCGTTTGCTCTTAATAAGTTTACCTAGACGGCTGGCGCAGGCCACAATGCCCGGCACGGCCACAAGGGCAAGCAGGGTCACATCCCAGCGCCGGTAAAGTGCGACGCCCAAGAGGACAATGATGGTGGGCACTTCTTTGAAAAGGGTAAGAAGGGTGTCGGAGACCAGGGAACGCAGCATTGCGGCATCGTTCAGAATTCTGGAAATCATTTTGCCGGAAGACTCAGAACTGAGGGCCGAAGAGGGAAGGTGGAGGAGGTGGGTGTAGAGGCGAATGCGGGTGTCACGCACCAGTTTGGTGCCGGCGGAGCGCATGAGATAGGAGCAGATCATCTGAAAACTCCCTCTGAGAAAATAGGTGGCGATAATCACCAGCGGCAGCCAGGTAAGCATGCCGTAGTTTTTCTCAACAAAAATGGAGTCTATGACCGGTTTAACCAGCCAGGCAATGGCGCCGCTTGCTCCGGAGGCTCCTAGGCTGAACAGGATGGCTACCAGCACGCGTCCCATATAGGGACGCATCATGCCCCAAATTTTTTTATCAGTAAACTGGGAGAGTGATGATTGAAACATGAGAAGTGTGATTCCTGGCTAAAATTTTCAAGGGCGGTTTGGATTGTGTCTAGGAATGCAGAAAAATAGGACGTGTCTTTTGAATTGGGCAAAGGCGCTCAGGGTTTTTCCCAGGCTTTTGTTTTGGGAAAAATTTTCGCATTATATACGCCTATCTCCAGGTAATATCGAGCTGCTTTTTTATTAATAATTTGTTGAATTACCTGTGTCCTGTTCATCGCGCGCCTTGTTGGTAAAATAATATGGATTGTTCAAAGGGGATTTGTTATCCAGCCATTTATTCATATTATGAGAATATATAACAATTTAAAATAATAGAGCATTATGTCTTTGCTTTCATGATTTTTTCAACAACAGCAATATCTGCGGGGCGGTCGACGCCGTAGCCCTTATGGGTGGTTTGCACCACCTGGATGGCAATGCCGTTTTCCAGGAGGCGAAGTTGTTCGAGTTTTTCCCGCTCTTCCAGGGCGCCTTTTTTCAGGCCGACGAATTCTTCCAGGGTCTTCATCCGGAAGCCGTAGAGTCCTATGTGGCCGAGATAGGGTCCTTCTTTGTCGCCGCCGGCATAGGGTATGGGAGCCCTGGAGAAGTAGAGGGCCCTGTTGTCAGCGGCCAATACCACCTTGACCTGGTCAGGGTCCTGGGCCTGATCTGC
>JAVLBA010000008.1:0-53358 GCA_031581485.1 Desulfurivibrionaceae bacterium
GGGGGGTATTAAAAAGAATGCCTTTGTGGTTAAAGGCAGAGTTACATAACTATACGAAACTTTAAGTGATACACTGCACTAGAGGTTTATGGTCACTTTGACACCGGCATGGTCACCATGCCCAGTTTGTCAAAGCCCGCCTTCTTGATATCCGTCATAACCTGGACCACCATGCCATACTCCACCTGCTTGTCCGCCTTGATCAGAATGGTCTTGCCCTTGTCCAGGTCGGCAAGTTTGCTCAATTCCTGGCGCAGAAGGGTGCGGTCGCCACTGATCTTGTCAATGCCGATGGTGCCATTGCCCTTGATGGTAATGACAATGGGTTTGTCATCCTGGTGCAGGGCCTTGGCCGTTGTTTCAGGGAGATTGACCTCCAGACCTTCCGTCATCATGGGCGCCGTGATCATGAAAATGATGAGCAGCACCAGCATGACATCCACCAGGGGGGTGACATTGATATCGGCCATCAATCTCTTGTTGCCCCTGTTCTGGATGATGGCCATTATTTTTCACCCCGGGAAAGAAGATCTCTTTCCACCAGATTGAGAAGATCTGCTGAGAAATTGGCCATGTCGCTTTCCACATCAGTGAGTTTATTGGCAAAGAAATTGTAGAAAATAACCGCAGGAATAGCCACGGCCAGACCCGCCGCTGTGGCCACCAAGGCTTCTGAGATGCCGGGGGCCACCACGGTGAGAGACGCTGACCCCTGGGTGCCGATCTCGTTGAAGGAAACCATGATGCCCCACACCGTGCCGAAGAGCCCGATAAAGGGTGTGGAGGCACCGGTGGTGGCTAGAAAGGGCAGGGCCCGGCCGATCTTGCTGCTTTCCATGCCCTCTGTTTTCTGCAGCACCCGCTTCAGGTTATTCATGCCGGCCAGTCTCATTTCCAGGGTCTCCTGACCCCGCTCCCTGACCCGTTCAATTTTCTGCAGTTCACTATAACCGGTCTGGAAGATGCGGGCCTCGGGGCAGCCACTTTCCTGTGACACCTGGAAGGCATCGGCCAAGGTCTTGCAGTTCCAGAAGGTCTTCAGAAAGCTCCGGGAATCCTGGGCCAGTTCTTTAAAGAGGCTGTATTTCTGAAAGACGATAAACCAGGAAAAGCCGGAAAAGGTGAGAAGGACAAGCATGACGAATTTCACCGTGAAACCGGCATGCCAGAAAAGAGAGAAAATATTGAGTTCCTGCACGATTAAACCTGTTGGCTGGGTGATTGATTTTTGGATGGTGACCCCTGCTAAAGCGGTCACAAGAGAAAAGAATTATAGATATATAGCGTTTTTTTTACGGAGTATAAAGAAAATTCTCAGGTTCCACCCTGCGGAAACCCGCTCCGGGGCCCAGGATGGCAAGAGGTAACCTGCTTATTCAAGTGAAGAAAATAGGCCGAAAAGGTTCCCTTTTTATTTTGTCCGGTCAAATTTTTGACCCTGAGGAAAGAGGTACTTTTTTTTGACACCTTCTTGAGCTTAATGGTACTGATATACCTTTTTATTCAACTATTCCTTTTTACACTCCTTTCTCCCCAGAAATAAGCGATAGATTTGCAGCTATGAAGACAATATATATCGGTATGATCGGCTTCGGCACCGTGGGCAGCGGCACCGCCCAGGTCCTTTTTGAGCAGTGTGAGCGGATTACCCGCCGCACGGGCGTCCTTATCCGCCTGAAAACCGTTTTGGTCCGTTCGCCGCGGCCACTCCCCTCTCAGTTCGCTGATGTAACCGTCACCTGTGATCCGGAAGAGTTCTTCAATGATCCGGATCTCGATATCATTGTGGAGCTCATTGGCGGCATGGAGCCTGCCCGCACCTATATCCTCAAGGCCATAGAGCATGGCAAACATGTGGTGACCGCCAATAAGGCCCTGCTTTCTGAAAGCGGCATGCAGATCTTCAAGGCCGCGGCCAAAAAGAATGTGGAGGTCGGTTTTGAGGGCAGTATTGCCGGCGGTATTCCTGTGGTGAAAACGGTGAAGGAAGGGCTGGTTGCCAACCGCATCCTCTCCATCCTGGCCATTCTTAACGGCACGGCCAATTATATCCTGAGCCAGATGACGGAGCATGGCCTGCCCTTTGGCGAGGTTTTGCAGGATGCCCAGGAAAAGGGGTATGCGGAAGCGGATCCCACCTATGATGTGGAAGGGATTGATACTGCTCATAAACTTGCTATTTTAGTGACCATGGCCTACGGGGTTGAGGTCAAATTGGCGGATATTGCCGTGGAGGGTATCAGCCGCATTGCCCCCATTGATATAGAGCTGGCCCGGGAGTTTGGCTACCGCATCAAGCTGCTGGCCATCAGCCGCAACCACGAGGGCCATTTCGAGGTCAGGGTCCATCCCACTCTGGTACCGGCCTCCCATCTCCTGGCTTCCATTAACGGTCCTTTTAATGCCATCCATATTCAGGGCGATATGGTGGGTGATATTCTGCTCTATGGCCCCGGTGCCGGCAAGCTGGCCACCGGCAGCGCCGTGGCCGCCGATATTGTCGATATTGCCCGGAATATTACCCATGGCGCCATTAACCGCGTTTCCAGTCTTTCCTATCTGCCCGAATATATCAAACCCCGGCGCATCACTCCCATCAGCGAATTGCGCTGCGCCTATTATTTCCGCTTCACCACGGTGGATGAGCCGGCGGTGCTGGCCACCATTGCCGGCATCCTGGGGAAATATAAGATCAGTATCAAGTCTGTCCTCCAGAAAACCATCCAGCAGAGCAAGACAGTGCCCATTGTCATGCGAACCTACGAAGCGGTGGAGGCGTCGGTGGTTGAGGCCCTGGCGGAGATAGACCGGCTGCCCATCATTGTTGTGGAAACAGTGAAAATAAGAATATTGGCGGAAGAGGACGCAGAACAATGAAAACAGTGATCCTGGTGGGCGATGGCATGGGAGATTATGGCCATGCGGCCCTTGGCGGTAAGACAATTCTGGATGCGGCCCGGACCCCCGGCATGGATCATCTGGCCAGCCACGGCAAAATGGCCCTCTTGCAGACCATACCCGAGGGCATGCTGCCCGGCAGCGACATTGCCAATCTCTCCCTGCTTGGCTATCGGGCCGAGGAGTTTTATACCGGCCGCTCACCCCTGGAGGCGGCCAGCATGGGGATTGAACTGGGGGCCGAAGAAATCGCCTTCCGCCTCAATCTGGTGCATGTCACGGAGGAGAACGGCCAGATGACCATGGTGGATTACAGTGCCGACCATATTTCCACGGCTGAAGCCCATGCCTTGATTGCTGCCCTGCAGGCCGCTCTCCCGGCCCAGGGTCTGGCCCTCTATCCCGGTATCAGTTACCGCCATCTCCTGGTGGTTACCGCCGATACCACCGGTTTACAGACCGTGCCGCCCCATGATTATCCGCAAAAAGATGTCACCCCCTTCTGGCATAACTACGGCTCTGTGCCCCTGCTGGCTGATTTTGCCCACAAGGCAAGGGAGATTCTCGCGGAGCATCCGGTCAACCGGCGGCGTATGGCGGAGGGCAAATTGCCGGCCAACGCTGTCTGGCTCTGGGGGGAGGGAAAGGCGCCTGCCATGTTGACCCTGCAGGAGATGTACGGGGTAAGCGGGGCCCTGATCTCGGCCGTGGATCTGCTGAAAGGGATCGGGGTCTATGCCGGCATGGAGGTGGTGGATGTGGAAGGGGCCACCGGCTATCTGGACACCAATTACCAGGGCAAGGTCGATGCGGCTCTCACCGCCCTGGAGCGCCACGATCTGGTCCTGGTCCATGTGGAAGCGCCTGACGAGACCGGCCATCAGGGTCTTTTGCGGGAAAAAACACAGGCCATAGAAGATTTTGACCGGGCCATTGTCCAGCCTGTCTTGGCCGGCCTCAAAAAGTTCAAGCCCTTCCGGCTGGTGGTCTGCATGGACCATTTCACCCCTATTGCCTTGAGGACGCATACCATTGACCCGGTGCCGGTGGTGATCTATGACTCCAGCCGGCCAGAAGAGGGCGCCTTTTCCGCCTATACCGAGGAGAACGGCCGTAAAGCCGGGGTATTTTATCAGAACGGCGCCCAATTCATGAAAGCGGTGCTGACATGAGCGTGAAACGGGCCATGGCCATGTTGGAGCCCATCAAAAGATGTCAGGTCCGCGTTCTCTACGGCGACACCGATGCCGGCGGCGTGGTCTATAATGCCACCTATCTCCGCTATCTGGAACAGGGCAGGGGGGAATTCATGCGGGAGTGCGGCCTGCCCTATAAGCATCTTGAGGAAAGGGGTTTTGTCCTCCCCCTGGTGGAAAGTTATCTGCGCTATAAGGCCCCGGCCCGTTATGATGACCTGCTCTTTATTGAGACCTGCCTGGCCGATTTGAGTCGTTTTTCCTGCCGTTTTCATTGTCAGGTGAGAAATGGCCCTGATAACCGCCTGCTGGCCAAAGGATTCACCCACCACGCCTCCATCAGCAAAGAAGAAGGTACCCTGACGCCGCTGCCCCCTGATGTGCTTGCCGGGCTTGCACCCTATGTGGGCAGAGAGTAAAAGGGGCCGGGATGGGCGGGAGATTTCAGGAAAAAGGCATAAAAAAAGGACTTGAGAAAAAATCCTCAAGTCCTTGAATATACATGGTAGCGGGGGTAGGATTCGAACCTACGACCTTCGGGTTATGAGCCCGACGAGCTACCGAGCTGCTCCACCCCGCGTCACTTTTTAGACAATACTTTTTATCCCTTGCTATGTCAACGGTTTTGTTGCATTTAAGGAGTTGAAAATATTTTATCCCACCGTCTTATTTTAAGCAGGAAAAATCAATATGTTACAAGAAGAAGGGGTCAGGGAGAGACGCAAGAGCATTCTCCTGGTGGATGATCTGGTCACCAATATCAAATTGCTGGCCCGCTATCTGCATGAGTATAAGCTCTATTTTGCCCTGGATGGGGACACTGCCCTTGCGGTTGCCGAAGAGAACCAGCCGGACATGATTCTTCTTGATATCATGATGCCCGATATAGACGGCTATGAATTATGTCGGCTCTTTAAGGAAAACCCCAGGACCAAGAAAATTCCGGTCATCTTTGTTACTGCCAAAAATAACCAGGATGATGAAGAGCTGGGGCTGCAGGTGGGGGCCATCGATTTTATCACCAAGCCGGTCAATGGAGCAATTCTGCGGGCCAGAATCGCCAACAACCTGGAGCTCAAGGAACACCGTGACAATCTGGCCGGCCTCCTGGCCGCCAAGAGCAAGGAACTTGACGGTACCTATGAGCAGCTGCTGCATGCCGAGAAATTATCCAGCCTGGGCAAGTTGAGCTCCTCCATCTCCCATGAGTTTGCCAGCCCCCTTTTCGGCATGGAGCAGATTTTAACCACCTTTCACGATGAGGAGCCGGCTGCGGATAAAAAGCATATGCTGGCGGTGTGTATCGGTGAATGCCAGCGGTTACGGGAGCTCATTCGTTCCCTGCATAATTTGGGACGCCCCACCTCCTCCCACAGGGGCCCCACTGATCTCAATCAGATCATCAGCGATGTCCTGCATCTCTGCGCCAAAACCTTTGAGAAAAAGAATATTCTCATCGAAAAGAATCTGCAGCAAATCCCCCTGGTCCAGGCCATTGAGGACCAGATGAAGCAGGTGGTTTTTAATCTGATTTTCAATGCCTGTGACGCCATGGCAGAGGGGGGCGGCAGGTTTTTTATTGCCACCAGCGTCGCCCAGGAGCAGATCGTCTTGACGGTGACAGATAATGGCTGCGGCATTGCCCCTGCCGATATGCAGGCGGTTTTTGCCCCTTTTTTTACCACCAAGCAGCAGGCAGGGGGAACCGGGCTGGGGTTGTCCATCTGCTACGGCATCGTCACCACCCATAAGGGCACCATTGAGGTGCATTCCACCCCCGGGGTGGGGTCCACCTTTACTGTGCGTATTCCGGCCCTGGAGGCAAAGTGATGACTCAAAATGTACGTGTCCTTCTGGTGGATGATCACCTCCTGGTGCGGTATGGGTTGCGGGCAATGCTTGAACGTCTCGACGGCTTCATCTGCGTGGCAGAGGCGGATACGGGCCGGGAGGGGATCCGGCTGGCCCGCCAGCATCAGCCCGATGTGGTGGTGCTTGATATTGATCTGGGCAAAGGCATGAACGGCTTTGATGTGGTTGATGAGATGAAGGATCTTTCCCCCCACTCAAAGATCTTGATGCTTACCGGCAATCCGAAACCACATTATTTTCAGATGGCCATCCAGGCGGGTTGTGCTGGGTATGTGCTCAAGGTCGATTCTGACCAGGAGTTTGTGCTGGCCCTGGAAACCGTGGCTGCCGGTGGTAAATATCTGTCAAAATCCTTTACCGACGATGTCTTTAAGCTCCTGCAAGGGGGCACTAATGTCGAGAACCACGGCATGGGCAATCTCCTCACGGCCAGGGAAAATTCCATTGCCCACCTTGTCTGCAAAGGTCTCAGTGACAGCGCCATCGGTGAGGAACTGTGCATCAGCCCCAAGACGGTTCGTGTCCATAAATCCAATATTAAAAGAAAATGTAACTGCAAGACGAGCGGGGAGCTCATCTTGAAATTGACGGCCCTTGATTTCGGTTGAAAGAGCCCTGGGGACATTACGGTCAACACCATAGCGTCTTGATTTTTATTTTAGGTACTGGTATTCATTATCATCTTTGTCTGGAGATGTGACGAACAGATGGGGCATGGGGGGTACACATCATGGAGATGCAAGAGAAGATCTTTGAATTCAGTCTGGATAATATGAGGGAACAGGTCGCTGCGCCCGTTGATGATGGTTTTGACCGTCATATCGACAAGGGCCTCCTCTGGCAGAATACTTTTGATGCCATCCCTGATCTGCTCTTTATTGTTGATCGACGCTTTGCCATTATCCGTGCCAATAAGGCTGTCCAGGAGCTCTTTCCCGGTCGGCCTGTTCTCGGCCAGAAATGTTTCGAAATTTTTCATAATGCCCAGCAGCCCATTGATAAATGTCCGGGCTGCCGGGTCTTTCATTCCGGTAAACCCGAGTGCCTGGCCGCCAAGGAGTGGCAGGTGGGGGGGCGCTGCTTTGAGGTCTGCGTGCATCCCATCAAGGATGATCACGGCTTTGTCTGGCAATCACTGCATATATGCAAGGATGTCAGCCGGATGAAAGAGCTTGAAGAGCGTCTTCGGGATCTGGAGATCAAGGATGGTCTTACCTCCCTTTATAACCGCCGCACCTTCAACACCATGCTGACCCGGGAGTATGAACTGACCACCTTGCGCCATTCCAATCTGGCGATCCTGGTGATGGAGCTTGACGAGCTTAAACTCATCAACCAGGAATGCGGCCAGCAATTCGGCGATTATATCCTGCGGGAATTCGGGCATGAACTGCATCATAAGCTGGGCGCCTCTGCCCTCTGTGCCCGGTCAGCGGGTGAGCAATTCGCCGTTTTGCTGCCCGACATGACGCTTGCTGAGGCCCGTAAGCTTGCCGAAGAGATCCGTAAGCTTGCCGAACATCATATCTATGACGACTTCTTTTGCCGGCAGGTGACGCTCAGTATCGGCATCGCCACCCTCCGTGACCATGCCCCTGCCTCCCAGGACGAACTCTTTTGTTTTGCGGAAAATGCCATGCGCCTTGCCAAGCATAGAGGACGAAATCGCATTGTGGTCTATAACCTGGAAGATTTTATCTGACCTCTCCCTCCAGCCCCTTACCAAGATGAGGCGCCCCCTCCTGTTGCAGCAGGCCCTCAGAGGATGGCCAGGGTGATCTGCCTATTGTGGTCAAGATAGGGCTTGCACTGGCACACCATGTTTCTACCTCTTTTTTTGGCTGTATATAAGGCCTTGTCTGTGGCGCCGATGAAGTGGCTCGCCGGCTTCTGTTCCTGAAGCCAGAGAGGATGCAGGGCGCAGAAGCCGGCACTCACCGTGATATGGATGTCTTTCTGGAGAATATCTCCCTGGGCGTTGCGGATAATGATGGGGTAATGCGCAATGCGTTTTCTGAGGGATTCGGCGAGCTCAAGGCATTCTTCTTCCGTGCTTTCCGGCATGATAATGCCGAATTCCTCGCCGCCGTAGCGGCTGCAGGTGGAGTTCTTGCCCCTGAGAAGGTTGCTCTCTGTCACGGAGTCCATGATGATCTTGGCGACAATCTGTAAGACTTCATCACCGACCAGATGTCCATATTGGTCGTTGAATTTTTTAAAATCATCGATGTCGATCATCAGCAGGAGCAGCTCCCCCTGCCTTGTTGCTGCTGTGATGATGGTTTGCTCCAGATACCCATCAAAAAAGCGTCTGTTCGCCATGCCGGTGAGCTGATCGGTATTGCTCAGTTCCGCCAGTCTTTCCCTGTCCTTTTCCATGATCTTGATCACCTCCCTAAAGGCCTTGCGCAGTTCAGCAACCATAAGGGTGGGGTTTTTCCCTGATGTGACCGTATTCAAAGTGGTTTTTTCCAGGTTGACGATGTCGCCGACCCGGCGGCTGGAGATGGTTTTGAGCTGCGTAAAGAGGCCTGCGGTTTCTTCCAGGGCGGCCTGCAGTTCTGCGACATAGTGACTGTTGAGGATCTCCTCTTTTTTTGTGAAAAACTCCTGGAGCCGCTTTTCTGAAAAGGATTCTGCAATCAGGGCTTCAGCAAGAAGGGCGGCAATCTCCGAGCGCTGCCGGTAGGTGAGGTTTTCATTAAACTGATGACTGCAGAGGCAATGGAGAAGGGCGGGCCATGGGGAATCATGGGGGAAATTCTGTTTATTGATGAAAGCGTCCATGGAGGTCTGGGTGGGGGCTCTGTTTTCCATAAGAGGGTGGCGGGCTGGGGGAATCAGGATGGGTTATTATTTCTCATCGCAAGGGTCAGGGAAAAAGGCCGGTTATGGAAAGGGCGATTGGCCATACTGCTGGGAGATGTTGTCTGGCTTTGCCGCGTTAATCCGGATAATCTGGGCCTGCAGATCCTGGATCTCCTGCTGCCAGTACTGGTCAGTGCCCCATCCCGCTACCAGATTCTCCGACCCTCTTATATCACGGGCCTGATGGGCACACCAGGCCATGAAGTGGATGTAGCGCATGGCCCTTAAGGGTTCGATAAGATCTAATTCGGCCCGGTTAAAGGTGTGAAAAGTTGCATACCCGTCCAGAAAGTTTTCAATTTCCTGATGGCACTCATTTTTGTAGCCGGGCAGAAGCATCCAGAAATCCTGGACAGCAGGCCCCATGACCATGTCGTCGAAATCAATAAGCAGGAATGATTCCTCGGCCCGATGCAGGATGTTGCCGAAATGACAGTCGCCGTGGATACGGATCAGTTTTGTGGTCTTGAAAAGGGGGATGAGGAGATCAAGCAGCTCCCGGCAGGTGGTGGCAAAGGGGGTGTGGAGATGGGCCGGGATCAGACCGCTGGCCAGCAGAAAATCGATCTGCTGGGTGGTGGCCTGCGCCGGGGTGAGGGTGAGGCGGTGGCTGCAGGGCCTGCTGCTGGCAATGGCATGCATCCTGCCGATGAGCCGGCCCAGTTCCTGCCATTGCCCCATAGTGAATTCATCAAAAAAACGGCCGCTTTTCTTGGGAAAGAGGGCAAAAGAGATATCATTATGGCGGGCCAGGGTGAGGCCGGTGGCGAAGGGGAGGGGGGCAACAACCGGCAGGTCATGGTCAGCCAGTTCCCGGATGAAGTCATGCTCCTCCTGAAGGGCGGCCCGGGTCCAGCGCCCGGGCCGGTAAAACTTGACAATGAGGCGCCGGCCCTCCTCTGTTTCCAGTTCGTAAACCCGGTTGATATAGGAGTTGAGCTGCAGACAATAGGAGGTGCAGCGCAGATCAGCGGCCTGTTCCACCGCCGTCAAGATGACATCAGGAGTGAGGGTGGAAAAGGGCTCGCTGTGGCCGGGCGCCTGCCTGAAAGGCTGCATCAGGAAAGGACCCGGTAATAGCGGCCATGGGCGCAGCTCTTACAGAGGAGCCTGCCCTCCTTTACCACTTCGCGACAGTCCTGCACCCAATCCCCGCATTCCTGGCATTGCACCCTTTTTAAAGGGCGGCCCGGCATGTCCGCCGGTGGGATGGTAATCGCCACTTCTTCGATCTTGAAGAGTTCTTCTTCCGGCATGACCCGGTAGGCCTCAAGCTGCTGCTTGTACTTGCCCTCCACCTCAGGCACATATTTTTTGGCCAGCTCCCTCGACTCTTCCCGGGCCGTGATGCGGACGGCCTTGCCTGTCTCCAGATGGACAAAGGTGGCTGCCATGATTCCGTAATCAAGCCATTTCAGGGAACGTTTGCCCAGGGTGCAGCCGGTTACCGACTGGATGGCATCGGTGGCGCAACGGTCAATCTCCACCAGGACATAGAATTTTTTGCGCTCACTGCCCTTGGGGTCACTGATCTTGATTTCCCGGAGACCGATCATGGCCATGCGGACGCCGATAACCTGTCCGGCACAGATATGGCCGTGAATGGTGGTGGAATGATCGAGAAGTTCTTCGAAACCTTGCATTGCTGCCCTCCTGGAGAAAATAGATTCATTCCTAGCATGCGAGGGGGCAATTGTCAAAATGCAAATAGGGACGCTTCGCAAACTCTCCTGGCGGGACAGCGCAGCGTTGAGGGCGTCAAGCACCCCCTGAGGTGGCCAGGAAACCTCGGGTCACCTCGGGCCCTTATTCTTCCTTGATGGCCAGGAGCGGCTCCAGGCGGGCCAGCCGGAAGACGGGCAGGGCCGCCCCGGTGAGGCAGATCACAACACCTGTCAGGCAGCCGATGCCGCTCACCGCCATGTTCTGACTGGAGAGCCAGGAATGGCCGCTCAGGGTGCCAAGGAGATGAAAATCAGCAGCCAACAGATAGATAAGATAATGGCCGAGAAAGATCCCCACGCCGGCGCCGATAATGCTGATAAAAAAGGCCTCGCTGAGGAAGAGGGTGACGATATGTCTCTTCTGGGCGCCCAGGGCCCGCAGGATGCCCACCTCACGCCGCCGCTCGTTGGCCAGGGCGGAAAAGGTGGACCAGGCCAGCAGGGTGGCCAGCAGGGATGAGATGAAAATGGTAATGGTGAAAACCCGGACGATATCGCTCAGGGTGGTGCGCACATCGGCGCCGATATTGCCGCGGGTCATGATGCCCAGGCGCGGGTTGATGTCGCGGATTTTGGCCACCACCCGGTCAATATCAAGGCCTTCCTTGATTTTCAGAAAGATGATGGAGATCTGGCCGCGTTCATAGGTGCCCAGGGCCTCGTCCGTGATATCGTCCAGGTCTGCCAGCCGCATGAACAGCCCATGGTCAAGACCGGTCCCGGTCTCCTCAAGATGACCAACCATTTTAATGTCCTGGCCAAAAAGGGCAATGGTGTCAATGAGTCCCAGGTACTGCCACACATAATCCCCCACATAGACCTCCCCTTTTTGCAGGGGGACCGCATTTTGTATCCACGGCTTGATGACAAAATCCTTTTCCTGATTAAAGGCGATAACCTGTCCTTCTATAATGGAGCAGCAGCCGGAATCGAGGGTATTGAGGTAGACCTGGTAGGTGGAGGCGGCAATCTCTTCCATATCCTTGAGCTCATCATATATGGCTCCGTCCATGTAAAAGATCTTCTCTTTACTCTCGAGAATAAATTCCTCGGCCATGGATTTTGCCTGGGAGGGCACGATGACAATGTCGGCTCCCAGCCGTTTGGTGGCCTGCTCAAGATCATCCTGCACCGCCTGTTTGAAAAGCAGGGCAAAGACCAGAAGGGCTACCAGAAGAGCCACCGCCACCATGAGAACGATATTGCGGAATAATTTCCGAGAAAAACCTTTCCAGGCAACAAGGGGAAGGGGGAGTCGGCCGGGGTTGGACATAAAAATACCTTAAACGACCAATAGAGAAAGGGGGACATGATGTCCCCCTTTCTCTACTTGGATTGCGGTGAAGAGAATATGCTATTTGGTGTATTCCGCGTCCATACCGCAGAGGATGGCATGCACACCATATTCGCCGGCGCCGAGCTCTTCATCATGACAGGCCAGACATACAGAGGTGGGCTTGCCCACGAAGGTCTGGGCCTTGACATCATAAAGCTTGAGCTGGCCGTCCATCAGATACTCATCAGGTCCGGGCTTGCTCCGGTCCTGGCAATCTTCGGCATAAATGGCCTTTGTTCTGGAGGTGACCACAATATATTGGTCATCCGGGGTGAACATGGCGTCATGGGTCTCTTCCAGGACGGGCATGGTCTCGGCATCAAGAGTTTCCAGGGTGTTGGCGTCAAGAAGGTACATGATGTCGCCGGTGGCGTTGGCAATCATGGAGGAGTCGTTGGACCAGTACTGCCGGAAGGAGATGGTGGATTTCTTGTTGCCGTCAGCAACGCCGGAGGCCAGCAGCTTCACCTCACCCTTTTCCAGGGCCTGGGCATCCAGCATCTTCAGATGGAGTTTGCCGATGCCGGTGCCGTAATTGGCCAGGGAACTGGCATCACTCTCGTTGATGGTGATAAGCATCTTGCTCATGTCCGGAGAGGTGGTGCCGTGGAAATATTTATAGGGAACCTCGGGGTCTGCCTCGGTGCCTTCCAGAAAGACGCTGTGCTTACGGCTGAGATCTTTTTTGGCAAAGACATCGATGTAGGCTGGATTAGACATGGTGATGGGCATGAAATAATCTTTTGTCTGGCCGGAGGCGCAGTACATTTTTTTCGTTACCTTCACCTGCTCAGGGGTAGGGGCATCAACATCGAGGATGACTTCGCCGGTGGTCAGGTCGGTTTTGCCCACATGGGTCATGCCCGTGGCTGGGTCAAGTTTATAGGTTGACCAGAACATGGTGTTGCGGTCTTCAGAGTCGATACGGGCGTCATGGACCGGGTGAGAGTCGCGGTCACCGATATCAATTTTGGTGAGCTCGCTGCAGGCAATGGGGGTTTCTGCGGCCGGGTCAATGGTGCAGACCGCCTTGGCAAAATGGCCGCCCATGCCGGCGATATAGAACGTCGTCTCATAGGTTTTGGCCGCCATACTGCCGGTGGCAATGCCGGCCACCAGGGCGCCGGCGGTAAGGGTACTCAGCCATGCTTTTTTTGAAATCTTCATTTCGTCTCCTTGCTTTGAATGTGCGGGCACTCTTTTTTTGCCTTGCCTTGCCTTTACCTCTGTTCTGGCCAGGCTCTGTCTTGGCAAAATGGGGAAGGGGTGTCATATAATCAGGCGCTAAAAAACCCCTGGTAAGGTACGGCGCTCTCCTTCTGCCCTGGAGCTTTTCCAGGCCAACATGAAAATCATGTTGCCAGAAAAAGCACTTTATGTGACAATCCGTACCGATGTGACAAAGTGTCGCACCGATTGGTCTCGAAAATATATGATTGCCGGAAATTTGCAAGGAGAAAAAAGAGAAAATCTTGACCCTTGCTGGCCCAGATCCCTTTCCAGGCCGGGAGCTCTTTTTTGGAAATGGAAGTAAGTATAAGGAATTACGATGTATATTGAATGTGAAGATCTGCTGAAAACCTACAGGTCTGAAGGTGCCGTGTTAACGGCAGTGGATCATGTCGACCTTGAGGTGGACAAAGGCGATTTTGTCATCATTATGGGCCATTCCGGCTCAGGGAAGACCACGCTGCTCTCCTTGATCGGCGGCCTGACCCGGCCCAGTGGCGGCAGGGTGCGTATTGAAGATATCGACAATTGGCAGCAGAGCGATGGCGACTTGGCGATCATGCGTAACAAGAAAATCGGCTTTATCTTCCAGTTTGCCAGCCTGATGCCCACCCTCACTGTCCTGGAAAATATTCTTCTGCCCCTTTCTTTCAGCACCACTCCCCAGGGGGATCGGCAATATGCCTTGGAACTCCTGGAGCGGGTCGGCCTCAGGGGCCGGCAGGATGATCTGCCCGGTCAGCTTTCCGGGGGCCAGCAACGGCGGGTGGCCATTGCCCGCTCCTTCATCAACCGGCCGGCAATTATTCTGGCAGACGAGCCCACCGGTGACCTGGACGAGACCACTGAGCAGGAGATCCTGGCCATCTTTAAAACGTTCAATGAGGCCGGCATCACCTTTCTGGTGGTGACCCATAATACGGACCTGGCTCTGAGCCAGGACGCGCCTCGTCTTTTCACCATGCAAAACGGTTTATTGGCAGCGACTCCCTCCCTATGAAAAATTTCTTATTCGTCTTTTGTATCCTGGTGGTTATGGCCGGTTGCGGCCAGTCCCGGCAGGCCCAAAAAGCAGAGGTAGGGGCGCCGGCTCCTGATTTTGCCGCGGTTGATCTCCAGGGCAACTCCTTTGCCCTGGCTGATTTTGCCGGCAAACCCGTTATTATCCGCTTCTGGTCCACGGAGTGTGCTTTTTGCCGGGCCGATACCCCTGTGTTCAATGCCCTCTATGAAAAATTTCACGACAAAGGTCTGCAAATAGCGTACATAAATACCTTGTCAAATCTGCAGCAGGTGCAGGAATTTGTTGCTGATCTGGCCATCACCTTTCCCGTGCTTATGGATGAAAACGGCGACATAGCAAGGCGTTATGGGGTCAAGCTTGTGCCGCAGACCATTATTATTGACAAAAATCACACCATTGCGGCGGCCATTCTCGGCGGGGTCAGTGAAATGGAAATTATGGATTTGCTTGAAGAGGATTTAAAATAAATGAATAATCTGAAAAATCGCTTTCTCCTGCTTGCCCTGGCTTTTCTGGCCTCTTCCGGCATCGCCTTTGCCCAATCACCGGCTGATGTCCCGGCAGAGAGCCGCTGTCAGGTCTGCGGTATGTTTGTCGCTAAATATCCCAACTGGGTTACCCAGATCCGCACGGAAAACGGCCAGAGGGCCCTTTTTGACGGGGTCAAGGATATGATGGTCTATTATTTCAATCCCGAGAAATATGGGACCCAGGCCGATGCCATCCAGGATATCTGGGTGAAGGATTATTATACCCTGGAGTGGCTTGATGGCCGCCAGGCCTACTATGTGGTGGGCAGTGATCTCCATGGACCCATGGGCCATGAGTTCATTCCCTTTGCCAGCCAGGAGGGCGCTCAGGCCTTTCTTGAGGATCATCAGGGGGATGCCATTCTCAGCTTTGCCGAGATTACGGCCCAGAAGGTGGAATCCATGCGCAGGGGCATGAAGATGAAAAAGATGCACAAGATGGGGATGGAATAGGCGCTTCTCATGCGACCCGCAACTTTATTTGCCCTGCTCCTGCTCACCTTGACCGCTGTTGGTCTCCTTGCCTCACTGCATGGCCGCCAGCGGGCGGTGGCGGAGAGGGCCGGCCAGGAAGTGCGGGACAACCTGACCCGAGAGCTGGGCCTCACCGACCTGTGTCTGGCCACTGAGGCCCGCTACACAAGGCATCCTGCGGTGACGGATGATCTGGTTCCTTTTATGGATTATCCGGCCGCCCTGGAGCATTTTCCCACCGGTCTCTTTTGGGCCCCTCTGCCATGAGAATTTTTCTTGAAAAGCACCTTAATCTCCTGGACTATGCCCTGTCGTCTCTCTGGCGCCGCAAGGGGAAAAACCTCAGTGTCTTTTTCGTCTTTACCCTGGTTATCTTTCTGCTGGCCTCTTTTTTGTTCCTGACCCGTTCCCTGCTGCTCTCCGCCCAGACCACGCTGCGCCAGACCCCGGAGATTACGGTGCAGCACATGGTTGCCGGTCGCCAGGAATCGATTCCCCTCTCCTATATGGAGAAGATTGAGGATATTTTCGGGGTGCGCCAGGTGAGCGCCCGGGTGTGGGGGTATCAGTTTAATGAGGTTACCGGCGCCAATATCACGGTGATGGGCCTCTCTCGTTCCCCTCTCTTGGGGGAGGAGGTCCTTGCTGAAGGGGGTTTTGGTGATAAGGATGAACAGGGGTGGGCGGTCATCGGCCAGGGAGTGCTGGCTGATCTTGACCTGGGGAGTCGGCGCAGCTTTTCTTTCTTTCGGCCGGATTTGACCCTGAAGCCCTTCTCGGTGACGGGGATTTTTGCGCCGCACAGCAATATCCTCACCTATGATCTGGTGATCACCGGTATTGATGATGGCAGGGACCTTTTTGGTCTGGATCCCCAGCTGGCCACCGACCTCCTGGTGGAGGTGGTCAATCCCCTGGAGATCGCCACCATTGCCCGGAAAATATCTCAGGTTCTGCCTGACACCAGGGTGGTTACAAGGCCCCAGATCCTCAAGACATACCAGGCGGTTTTCAGCTGGCGTTCCGGTTTTGCGGCCATTTGTCTGATAAGCGCCCTGGCCGCCTTTATCATCATGGCCTGGGACAAGGCGTCCGGCATGGCCCCGGAAGAGCGGCGGGAAATTTCCATATTGAAAATACTTGGCTGGCAGACCCCGGATGTGCTGATGGTCCGTTTCTGGGAGAGTCTGGCCCTGGCCCTGGTGGCCTTTGGCTCGGGGACGATCCTGGCCTATATCCATATCGGCTATTTCCAGGCCGGGCTTTTCCGCTCCGTAATGATGGGGTGGTCCGTGCTGCGGCCCGGCTTCGATCTGGTACCCGTTGTCAGCGGTACAGATCTCTTTCTCCTCTTTTCTCTCTCCATATTGCCCTACTTGGCTGCCACCATCATTCCGGCCTGGCGTTGCGCCTCTGTTGCCACGGATTCTGCCTTAAGGGGATAGACATATGCTCATTGAACTGACAGATATCGTCAAGATCTACAACCAGGGAGAGGTCAATGAGGTGCGGGCCCTGGAGGGGGTCCATCTCAGCGTGGCCCAGGGGACCATGGTCTGTCTCAAGGGAGCCAGTGGTTCCGGAAAATCAACCCTGCTGTCGATCATCGGTTGTATCTATCCCCCCACCAGCGGCAGGGCCGTTATCGCCGGCACCCAGCTGGCTCGACTGCCTGATCGTTTTCTTACCATCCACCGGCGCCAGACCATCGGTTTCATCTTCCAGCATTTCAATATCCTGCCCAGGCTTTCTGTGCTGGAAAACATCATCCTGCCCCTCATGCCCCTGGGCTTTTCTCCGGCCCGGCGCCGGGCCATGGCAGAGCCGCTTCTGGAACGGTATGGTATCCACCATCGCCGCAATTTTCCTGCCGGGGAGATCTCCGGCGGTGAACTGCAGCGGGTGGCCATTGCCAGGGCCTTGATTAATGACCCGCCCATTATCATCGCCGATGAACCCACCGCCCATCTCGACACCCATCTCAGTAAGGAATTTCTGGCCACCATGCGGGAGTTAAAAGGGGAGGGGAAAACCATTATCATCGCCTCCCATGATCCCCTGGTGACCGAAGATGCGGGCCTGGATAGGCTCTATAGCGTGCAGGACGGCAGGGTGTGTCAGGATGTTTGTTAATCCCTGGAGTCTGGCCCTCTGTCTGCTGAGCGGCATCACCCTTTTTTTGATTTTGGTGGCCTGTAAAACAGCGGTCAAGGTCCTGCGCCACTGGGATCCTGCTGCCGACAGCCAGAGACAAATTGAGCTGGAGTCTGAGATCTGGCTCTCTTCCACCCTGGTCCAGTATGGTCTCGCTTTTCAGATTATCTCCCTGCTGCTCTATGTCCTGGCCGCGGATCATTTCTCGGGCATGCTCTCCGGGGCCATGTGCGCCACCGGTGCCCTGCTGGCCAACGACTATGGCCTTCCCCTGCTTATTGTCAAGATTGCCGGCATGTTTCTCTATGGGTTGTGGATTGTTCTCCATCAGCTTGATATCAGCAGTGAAAAATACCCTCTGGTACGGCTTAAATATATCCTCCTGCTCCTGATTGCCCCTCTGTTGCTGGCGGACACCGCCCTCCTTATTTTGTATCTGCAGGGGCTAAAACCAGATGTTATTACCTCCTGCTGTGCCGTTATTTTTGGTGAAGGAGACAAAGGGGCGGTGCAGAATCTGCTGGGGGGGGTGGGCAGCCAGACCACCCTGGGTTTCTATTACAGCTGGCTGGCCTTGCTCTTTATGGCAGGTTTTCTGGCCTGGCGGCGGCAAAAAATCATTCTCTATCTTCTCTACGGCACGGCCATGGCGCTCTTTTTTGTCCTGGCCCTGCATACCCTTATTGCGCAGCTCTCGTCCTATATCTATGCCATGCCCTTTCATAACTGTCCCTTTTGCATGTTGAAGAGGGAGTATGGCTATATCGGTTTTTTTATCTACCTGCCGCTCTTTGTCACTGCTTTTTGCGGTGTCATGCCCCTGTTCATCCACCCTTGCCGGGCCCGGGGGATTCTTGCGCCCACCGTGGCCAGGGTGCAAAAAAAACTTGTGGCGGTTTCCCTGTTCGCTCTGGCCCTCTATGCCGTGCTCTCCTCCTACCCGTATCTGCTCTATCTCCTCAAAGGAGGGGAGGGGTAGAAATCGGCGGCGTCAGCCAAAGGGGAATCTGAAAGGTTTTTTGCCGCAGAGAGCCGTCTTTTAGAGGGTGGGCGGGAATTTCTGGAGCTTGCGCTGCAGGGTGCGGCGATGAATGCCCAGTTTTTTGGCGGCCTGGGAGATATTGTTGTCGCAGTCGCTTAACACCCGGCTGATATGCTCCCACTCCACCCTGGCCAGGGTGGGGGCGCTGAGGCTGGCATCTTCAAGATCCTTCAGCCCTTCAGATTCAAAGGCGGCAATAATATCTTCAACCTCGGCCGGCTTGGTGAGGTATCCAATGGCCCCCAGTTTGATGGCCTTGGTGGCCGTGGCAATGGAGCCATAGCCGGTCAAGACCACGGCCCGCAGGCTGGGATGATGGCGAATGCCGGTGCGCAGGACCTCAAGGCCGGATTTGCCCTCCATCTTGAGATCGACAACCGCGTACTCTGGTTTCTGGCGGGCGATGATCTCCACGGCACCGAGGTAATTGCTTGCTGTTTCCACCTGAAAGCCGCGCCGTTCCAGGGCTTTGGCCAGGCGGTTGCGGAAAATGTCTTCATCGTCAACGAGTAAAATAGTGGGCATCGTTCTTTAGATCTCCCCATGGGTAATTGGTTGGCGGATTAATGATTTCTTGAAGGTCATGGTGATAGTGGTTCCTTTGCTCTCCATGGATTGGATCCTCAAGGAGCCCCCGAGCTGGCTTGCCAGGGATTTGGCCAGGAAAAGCCCCAGCCCCATGCCCCTGCCCACGGCTTTTGTGGTGAAGAAGGGGTCGGCGGCCTGGGAAACCACTTCCTGCGCCATGCCACAGCCATGGTCACGGACACGGAAACAAATATACTCCCCCTCTTCTTGGCATTCAAGGAGGATTTCCTGGTCAGGCGCACTGGCATCAGCCGCATTGGACAACAGACCCTTCAAGGCCCAGGAGACGGCATGGGCGGGAACCCGTAATGATTGGCCAGGAACCCTATTATTGATCACCAGTTTCTGGGGGATCTCACCCAGGAGATCCAGGGCATTGGTCAGAAGCTGCTCAACGGTGGTGGGGATATATTTTTCTGCCTGTACGGCACCGGCATCCGCTGACATCTGAAAAAGGATGTTCTTGCAGCGCCGGGTCTGGTCACGGATCAGCTGGGCATCCTCCAGTAATCCTGTATCATAGATTTTATTTTCACAGCTATAGACCATCTCGCCGGAGGCCAGGGCAATGGTGGCCAGGGGCGTGGAAAGTTCATGGGCGGCACCAGCGGCCAGGGTGGCCAGGGCGCGGAGTTTGTCATTCTGATGTTTCTCCTGATGAAGCCGGGCGATGGTGCGATGATATTCACTTAAGGAGTGCTGAATACGGGAGGCGAAAAAGGTTATCAGGATGGCGCTTATGGTATAGGCAAACCACATGCCCTGCAGATGCAGGTCCATGTTGAGATTGGTGACATTGCACACCTGCTGAATCTGTTGCTCTGCCTCCCCTCTACCCCCCTGGAGAAAGGAGGGCAGAAACATGACGCCATAGAAGATAATGGTTGTCGCAGTGAGACCCCAGGCGAGCCGGGCCGGCAACAGGATGGCGCCCAAGGTGATATGGACCAGGAAGAGAAAGGTAAAGGGGTTCATGGTGCCGCCGGTGACATAGAGGAGGCCTGTCAGAAGGGCGATGTCACCATAGAGGGTGAGGGGCAGCAGATGGGGGGCTGGAGGGCCTTTTCGGGTGCGCAGCCGCAGGGCCAGGCCGCTGTTGGTGACAATCTCCACAACAAGCACCGCACTGACCGCAGAGATGGGAATATCCAAATGGAAGAGAAGGACGCCCACGGTAAGGGTAAGAATCTGGCCGGCCACGGCCCACCAGCGTAATTGTACCAGCCAGAGCAGACCGATTCGACGGGTGTCGTGGATGTTTTGCTGGGGATCCAGGCTGTTCAAAGGATGGGCAGGCATGGTTTCGTCATCTGAAAAAGAGAGATAGGGGCATTGTCTGAAGGTAGCATATCACCCTGACCGCTGCCATCTTTTAGGGATGGCCATGCAAATCTTACTGAAAAAAAAGGAGAAAAGATGTCGGCGCGACAATTTGCCACATTTTCCCTGGCCGCAACCTGTGTTAAGGAGAATCGTTTACTCAGAAATGGTCAGCGGAGCCAAGTAAATAAAGAATATTAAGCCGTTATCATCCGGAAATTTCAGGTGAGGATGTAAACCTTTTCCTGGATTGCCGGGAACCCCTTTTTTTCAGTTGCTTTCTGTAAAGGGGTAGTTCAGAATATTCAGAAAATCATGGGATACTATGTCAGCTACACAGGAGCCGATCAGGCTTGCCGAAATTTTTCGTTTTCTGGCGCAGACCATGCGCTACCCCGAGTCTTCATGGTTCACTGATGACTTTCTTTCTGTTTTTAAAGAACTTCTTGTCCAGCTGGGCCATGTTCCCCAAAAGAGTCTGCCGGAGAAGATTACCGAT
The DNA here is from genome assembly GCA_031581485.1 of Desulfurivibrionaceae bacterium. Lineage (GTDB taxonomy): Bacteria > Desulfobacterota > Desulfobulbia > Desulfobulbales > SURF-16 > BM506. The sequence continues at coordinate 20,756 of JAVLBA010000008.1, forward strand.
GTCACCCTGGAAGAGATCCAAGTGGATTATACCCGCCTCTTTATCAATGGCGTGCCCCATGTGGTGGCCCCTCCCTATGCCTCAATCTATATTGATGGCACCCTCAATAGCACTACTGCCGATAAAACCCGCGAATATTTTCGCAGCCACGGCTTTGATATAACAACCAACGAATTTCCGGATCATCTTGTCACTGAGCTTGATTTCATCGCCTTGCTTGAGGATGAAAAGCAGGGCAGCAGCGAAGAATTTCTGCGTCTCTATTTCCGGCCATGGTTTGCCAAGTTTCGCGACCTGGTCTTGGCGGAGGCGGAGGTTTCCTATTTGAAAACAGCTGTAGAGGTAATAGATTTTTTTACGAGGATTGAGACTGAAGCGGACTCTGGACAGGCCGCGTGAAAGAGGAGAGTCTCTAAAGAGCATATTTTTTGAAGCTTATTGTTTCAAATAATAAAAACCTGAGGGAGGTAAGAGAATATGGCTTTCAATTTAACAAGACGTAAATTCCTGCAGACGGCTACGCTGGCAGCAGCCTCGGTGCCGCTGGCAAATGTGGTCACTGCCCGGGCCGGTGTTGCCAAGTCGCCATTCACACCATCTGGGACCATGGCCGACAAGACCATGGTAGGCGGTATCTGTGAGATGTGTTTCTGGCGCTGTCAGCTGGTTGGCAAGGTTCGCGACAACAAGCTCATGAAGCTTGAAGGGAACCCGAAGTCCATTGACAATGGTCAGTCCATCTGTGCCCGCGGTAATGCCGGCGTCCAGTTGCTTTACGACAGGGATCGCCTCAAATACCCCATGAAAAATGTGGGCCAGCGCGGGGCGCCGAAGTGGAAAAGAATTTCCTGGGACGAGGCCCTTGATACCTGCGCCAAGAAACTCAAGGCCACTGAGCAGAAGTTTGGGGCCAAGGGTATCTGCATGTTCCCCCATGGTGCCTCTGCCAAATATCCCATGCATTATCTTGAGAAGACCGTGGGCACCCCCAATGTCAGTGAGGCCTCCTTCTACCAGTGCCGCGGTATTCGTGACACCGCTTTCCTGGCCACCATCGGTACTCCTCCAGGGGAGAATGTCGATATGGCAAACGCCAAGGTCATTTTTGGCCTGGGATGTCATTTCGGTGAGAACGTCCATGTCTCCCACGTTAAAAGGTATCTGAAAGGTCTTGAAAACGGCGCCAAACTGGTCATCGTTGATCCTCGTTTTTCCGCCTCTGCTGCCAAGGCCGACGAATGGGTTGCTGTGAAGCCCGGCACTGATACCGCTCTGATGCTCGGCATGATGAATTACATTATCCAGCAGGGCAAACATAATAAGGCCTTTATCGACAAGCACGGCATCGGCTTTGCTGAGTTCAAGGATTCCATTGCCGAATGGACCATTGAAAAAACCGCCCAGACCTGTGACGTTCCTGCTGACCAGATCAAAAGGGTTGCTGATCTCCTGGCTGATAACGCCCCCCATGTCTCCATTCATCCCGGTCGGCATGTGAGCTGGCATGGCAATGACTTTCAGCGTCAGCGTTCTCTGGCTTGTATGATGGGTCTGCTCGGGGCCATGGGTGTCAAGGGTGGTTTTGTCAAGGGCAAGGGCCCCAAAGGAATCACCAGTGTGACCTGGCCGAAAGGTCACGATCATGTGGACGCCATGCACGTGGAAGCTGGTCTCTATCCTTTTTCTCCTCCAGGAACCCCCACGGACTTGATCCGCGATGCCGCCATAACCGGTGCTCCTTATCCCATCAAGTCGTGTGTTATCTGGGGCCAGAATCCCATCCAGACCATCCCCAATCAGCAGAAGACCATCGACATGCTCAAGCAGATGGATTTTGTCATGTGCGTTGATGTCATGCCCACCGACATCACCATGTATGCTGATATTCTGCTGCCTGAGGCCAGCTATCTGGAAAGGTATGATTATATCAAGAAGGGGACCCAGTGGGATCTCTCCGGCAAGCAGCAGCAGTACATCTCGGCCCGTCTGCCCATGGTTATGGCTGATTTCGAGCGTAAGGATCAGGTCTATATCACCAACGAGATCGCCAAGCGCATGGGCTACGAGGATAAGATTCCCGTCTCCGCCCTTCCCGAAATGGTCGATATGCAGCTTTCCGGCGCCGGCCTCTCCATTGCCAAGCTGATTGCCGAGGATGGTATCCATATTCAGCCGGGTAAAGATCCGTACGGCGTTGCCGATGATCTTCTGGTCTATTTCAATAACGAAGAGATCGCTGATTATGGCTATCCCGCCGCTCCCACCTATATTGCCGTGGAAGAGGTGCCGGCCGGTCATTTCCGCCTGCTGTACGGTCGTTCACCGGTGCATACCTTTAACCGCAGCCAGAACAATGTTTGGCTCCATAACGCCATGCCTGAAAATCCTGTCTGGATTAATGATGAAATGGCCAAGAAACTTAATCTGACAAGTGGCGACCGGGTACATTGCATTAACAGTGAAGGTGTGAAGTCTCGCAACACCACCATTGTCAAGGTAACCCCCGGTATCCGCAAAGATTGCGTATACATGGCCCATGGCTATGGCTCCATGAATCCGGCTCTGAGTGTGGGGGCCGGTAGCGGCATTGATGATCAGGCCCTGATCACCAAGTTGGCTGTGGATCCGGAAACCGGTTGTCACGGCATGCGTAACAACTTTGTTAAACTGGTTAAGGCGTAAGATTATAAAGCCCATCAGATACCCTATTTGAGGAGGATATACCGTTATGCAATACGGAATGGTTATAGATATAAATAAGTGTGTTGGCTGTCATGCCTGCACCATCGCCTGTAAGGCCGAGTGGGAAGTACCGGCGGACAAGGGGAGAAACTGGGTGCATCGTCTGGGCCCGGACAACACCCCCCATGGTCTGGCTTCCACCTATTATCCCGGTCTCTGCAATCACTGTAATGAGCCGGCCTGTGTCCCTGTCTGTCCTGCTGATACCATTGAGAAGACCTTTACGGACAAAAAAAGCGGCAAGACCAAGACCATGGAAGTGGCTGCTACCTATAAAGACCCCTTCAACGGCACGGTACAGATTGACAAGGGACGCTGTTGGGGTTGCGGGGCCTGCGCTGACGCCTGTCCCTATAATGCCCGCTATGTAAACGAGAATCAGATCAACGAGGAGCTGGGCAGTGAGGGTACTGCTGATAAGTGTACCTACTGCATGCCCCGTGTTGAGATGGGACTTGAGCCTGCCTGTGTCCAGACCTGTCTGGCCCGGGCCCGTATCTTCGGCGATCTGGATGATCCCAATTCAGAGGTCTCCAAGTACAAGAAAATGGGGGCCAAGAGTCTTTCCTCCGTTAATGTAAATATCGGCTCCAACGGCCTTTATTACGGCAATAAACGTGATATGGCCCTGCTCACCGCCACCTCAACTCCCCAGGTGATGCCGGAGGCCAATATGCGCCGGATCTTGATGGCGAAAATGAAGCCTGGTTTCAATAAGGCCAAAAATCTCGGCATGCTGGGACTTGTTGGCGCCGTCGCCATGAAAGGAATGAAGGAAGATAAGGAATAATCTTCTCTCATAGATTCCTGATAAAAAAAGGCAATGGTGATAATTCACCATTGCCTTTTTTTATGTTTTGGAAGGGGCGGATCATCTCCTGTTTTGCTGCTCCTGCGGCACGGGTTCAGGATCCATAATGGCGCCTCGCACCGCCTCCTTGAAATCCTGCAGGGTGGTGCGTTCCATGAAGCGGGCAGTCCGCTCTTTGGGGCGGGCCTCTTTCTGATAGAAGGCAAGACATTTTTGGGCCAGATCGACGACCTGGCTGTCATCAAGATCCACGGCGATAATATCGCCGATCCGCGGCCGGCCGCCGGCGTTGCCGCCAAAGACGAGGGTCCACCCCTTTTTTCGGCCGAATATACCCACATCCCTGACAAAACTTTCGCAGCAATTCCTGCCGCACCCTGAAATGCCGATCTTTGTTTTGGCCGGCAGGGTCATGGTCAGCAGTTCCTCCTGCACTCGTTCCCCCAGCTTCAGTGCGTCCTGCTGGCCATGCCTGCAGTGTCTGAGGCCTGGACAGGCCTGGAGAGAGGGGCTGCCGGCCGGTTTGAGGGGGCTGTCGCCAAGCTCAGCAGAGATGGCCTTGAGGTCGGCAGGATCCAGGCCGACAAAGGAGAGGCGTTGGCCAGAGGTGATTTTCAGCAGAGGTATGTTATACTTCAGCGCCACCCTGGCAATATTGGCGAGAATTTCCGGGGTGACCAGGCCCAGCCGTGGACCCGGGATGATGTGGTATGTCTGGGGCATTGTGTCTGGTCTTTTGGGGGCAGAAGAAGGCATGACTTATAATCGCTGCTCACTGAGGGGTTAAAAAAAAGGGGCACTTTTTTCTTCTATCCTTTTCTAAGGAAAGAGGAATTGACTTAAATCAGGCAAAAGAAGAATTTTTCTTTTTCTTTGTAAACATCATCGTATCCTTGCTGAGACCATGGCTGAAAAATCAACAGAGAGACATCCCGTCCTTACCGCCACCTTTCTGCAGGAGGCATCGTCAGGGCCCGGGGTCTACATCATGAAAGACCGGCGCCAGGAGGTCATTTATATCGGCAAGGCCCGGAACCTGCGCAAACGACTGACCTCCTATGCCCAGCTCCAGGCCGTGGCCCATAACAAAACCAGGGCCATGGTGAGTCAGATCTGCTCTGTGGAAACCATTATCACCGCCTCAGAGAAAGAGGCCCTGATTCTTGAGGCCTCGCTCATAAAAAAGCATAAGCCCAAGTATAACGTTATTCTCCGTGATGATAAGAATTATCCCCTGATCAAGGTGACAGTCCAGGATACATGGCCCAGGGTCTTGATGACGCGGAGAAAGGTGAAGGATGGGGCCCGTTATTTCGGGCCCTACGCCTCAGCGGCCTCCATGTGGGCCACCCTTAAACTTCTGGGGAATCTCTTTCCCTTGCGGCGCTGTAAGGCCGTGAAGGAGCGGCAGCGGCCATGTCTCAACGGTCAGATGGGAAATTGCCTGGCACCCTGTCTGGCAGGGAGTAATCCCCAGAAATATCAACAGGCAGTGACTCATGTTATCATGATCCTGGAGGGCAAAGATAGAGAGCTTGCCCAGGCCTTACGCCAGAAGATGGGAGCGGCTGCCGCTGCCCATGCCTTTGAGGAGGCGGCCCTGTATCGCGATCAGATGCTGGCCCTGGAAAAGACCCTGGAGAAACAGGTCATGGTGGCCAGTCATGACCATGAATTTGACGTCTTTGGTGCCCACCGGCAAGCCGGTTCCCTGGCCATTTCCGTGATTACGGTGCGGGGCGGCAGGGTGGAGGGGCATCAATCCTTTTTCATTGCCGAACCCGTCGGTGATGACCATGACGTGCTGGCTGAGGCCCTGCGCCGCTTTTACAGTGAGGAGATCTTCATCCCCAGGGTGATCTTGCTGCCCTGGTCCACAGGGGAAGAAGACTTTTTTGCGGCATATCTTGCTGAGCAGAAAAAGGGCAAGGTTGCCATGCGCATTCCGCAAAAAGGGGATCTGCGCCGCCTGGTCACCATGGCCAACGACAATGCCGCCCAGGTTTTCAGCGATAAGGAGAAGCAACAGAGATCGTGGCAGGTCATGGCCCGTCAGCTCAAGGAAATGCTCAACCTCTCAAAAATGCCTCATTCTATTGAGTGCCTGGATATCTCCAATACCAGCGGCAAGGAGGCGGTGGGCTCCCTGGTCTCTTTTGTCGATGGCCGTAAGGCTCCATCACGTTATCGTCATTATAAGATTCGCACCATTGAAGGCCCTGATGATTATGCCATGATGGCCGAGGTCCTCCGCCGCCGCTTTGCCCCTGATAAGAAGCCTGCATTGCCCGATCTTTTTATTGTTGATGGCGGCAAGGGGCAACTCAATATCGGGGTGCATGTTTTCAAAGAGCTCGCTCTTTTTGAGGAGGTTGATCTTCTGGGTATTGCCAAGGATCGGCAGGGGGAGGGTGAAAAGCTCTATCGGCCCGGCCGGAAAAATCCGTACCATCTGCCCCGTCACTCGCCCCTGCTGCTCTTTTTGATGCGTATTCGTGATGAATCGCACCGCTATGGCGTGACCCTGCACCGGCGGTTGCGTAATAAAAGAACCCTCACATCCGAGCTGGACCATATCGCCGGAATCGGCCCGGCCAGGCGGCAGAAATTGCTCCGCCATTTCGGCAGCGTCAAGGGGGTTAAAAAGGCCTCCCTGGAGGAGCTGTGCGCTTGCGATACCATTGGTGAAGAGCTTGCCCGCACCATCTTTCAGGCCCTGCACGGCGTGGGCAAGATAAGGCCATAGCAAACATTAATTGACAGCCTCGGGAACCATTGTTAGAAGAGTCTATTTAAAAGTTTTTTGGAATACTCCCCTTTTTTCATGCCTTCCGGCTGGGGTTTCAATACGCAGGGATCTGCCCCCTCAGGGTGGTTTCCCCTGTCAGACAATGGAGATTTTACCACCATGTGGGAATATACAGATAAGGTTAAGGAGCATTTTCTTAACCCTCGCAATGTCGGAGATATTGCCGATGCCGACGGGGTAGGGGAGGTTGGTTCGCTCTCCTGTGGCGATGCCTTGAAATTAAGTTTCAAATTGGGTGAGGACGGCCGCATTGCCGATGCCAAGTTCAAGACCTTTGGTTGTGCCAGTGCCATTGCCGCCTCCTCAGCTCTGACCATCATGCTCATCGGCCGGACCCTGGAAGAGGCCTTGGAGATCACCAATGAGGATATTGCCCAGTTCCTGGGCGGCCTGCCCAAAGAAAAAATGCATTGTTCGGTGCTGGGCCGGGAGGCCCTGGAGGCCGCCATTGCCGATTACCGCGGCGTGGCCTTGCCCATGGCCGAGGGTGAGGTGGTGTGTGAGTGTTTCGGTGTCACGGATATTGAGGTCAAGCGGGCCATCCTGGAGAACGACCTGCACACCGTGGAGGATGTCACCAACTTCACCAAGGCGGGTGGCGGCTGCGGCAAATGTCACGATCGTATCAAGGTTCTCATCTATGAGGCCCGGGAGGAGAAAGCGCCTCAGCCCATTCCCATGAGCGGCCCCAAGCGGATGACCACCATCCAGAAGATCAAGAAGATCGAAGAGGTCCTGGAGCGTGAGATCCGGCCCGCCCTGAAAAAGGATGGCGGCGATATTGAGCTCATTGATGTGGATGGTGATTTTGTCATTGTTTCCCTGCGCGGCTCGTGCAGCAGCTGTGCCAAGTCGCAAACCACCTTGAAGGAATATGTGGAAAAGAAGCTTCGTGAACAGGTCTTAGATACCCTGGTCGTTGAGGAGGGTAAATAATGAGCAAAATAATATACATGGATAATAATGCCACCACCAAGGTGGCGCCCGAGGTCTTCGAGGAGATGAGGCCTTATTTCTGTGAGCTCTACGGCAATCCCTCCAGTATGCACAGCTTTGGCGGCCAGGTTGGCCACGTGGTTGAGGAGGCCCGGTTGCGGGTGGCCAGGCTGATTAATGCCGAGCCTGAAGAAATCATCTTTACCAGCTGCGGCACGGAGAGTGACTCCACAGCCATTTTTTCCGCCCTGCAGTCAAAGCCTGAAAAGCGCCATGTCGTCACCAGCCGCGTGGAGCACCCTGCCGTCAAGAATCTCTGCGAGAACCTGGATAATCTCACCGGCCACAAGCACAAGGTGACCCAGCTGCCCGTGGATGAAGAGGGTATGCTCGATATGGAGCAGTACCGGGAAAGTCTCAGTGACGACACGGCTATTGTCAGTATGATGTGGGCCAATAATGAGACCGGGGTTCTTTTCCCCATTGCGGAAATGGCAGCCATTGCCCGGCAGCGGGGCATCCTCTTTCACACCGATGCCGTGCAGGCTGTGGGTAAGATTCCCATTGACGTCAAGAAGGTGGCGGTGGATTTCCTCTCCATCTCCGGTCATAAACTCCACGCCCCCAAGGGCACAGGTGTTCTCTATGTCAGGAAGGGCACACCTTTTGCTCCTTTTCTTATTGGCGGCCATCAGGAGCAGGGGCGGCGGGGCGGTACCGAAAATGTCACCTCCATTATCGGCATGGGCAAGGCCTGTGTCCTGGCCGGCCACTACATAGAAAAGGAAAACAGCACTGTGCGTCTGCTGCGCGACAAGTTGGAGCAAGGCCTGCTAGCGACAATACCCAATGCCATGCGCAATGGTCATAAGACCGAGCGCCTGCCCAATACCGCCAATATCAGCTTCGAGTATGTGGAGGGGGAAGCCATCCTCCTCCATCTGGATCGTTTCGGCATCTGCGCCTCTTCCGGATCAGCCTGCACCTCAGGATCTCTGGAGCCGTCCCATGTCCTGCGGGCCATGGGGGTGCCCTTTACCGCGGCCCACGGCTCCATCCGTTTCAGTCTGAGTGTCTATAATACGGAGGAGGAGGTCGATTATATCCTGGAGAAATTACCCCCCATTATTGCTGATCTGCGCCAGATGTCTCCCTTTTGGGAGGATCGCGCTAAAATAGCCGGTGGCGGCTCCTGTGGCAGCTGCAGCTGCAAGAAATAAAACCAAGGCCAAAGGAGAGACGATCTTCCCCATCTCCTTTATTATTCCCCTAATTCCCGAGATCCTGGAAAGAAATGATAGTTATCCCACCATCCTATGAGATTCTGAACGATCTTGACAGGCAGAGTCTTGCCATGCGTATCGAGGCCTGTGGCCGCCTGTGCTACAAGAGTGAAGACAAGATCAGTGAGGCATCGGCGCCCATTTTCATCAGAAACATCTTGAAGCATGGCCACAACTCTGTAGCGGAGATGGCTGTTGTTACCCTGGAGGTAATCGTTGACAAGGAATCGGTTGCCACTCAGCTTTTCAAGGCAATGCCCAGGTACCTGAATATTGATATCCTGGAGAAAAACATCCTGCTGATCACCGCCTCGGTGCGGGCCTTTCGGGAACTCTATCTGGAGCATGCCCACCTGAAAATAGCCAAGGCCATCACGGCCTTTCTGCTGGAAAGACATCCCCTCTTTTTCGAGGATATTACTCCGGCGCGGGGCATTGTGCCCCAGAGCGGGGTGATGGTCAAGAAGCTCTACCTCTCCGAGGTGGAGAATCTGCCGGCCCATCTTTTGGCCCGGCATCGGTATCTGGCGGTGAAATTCATTGTCAACCGGGCGGTAACCCATGAGATGGTGCGGCATCGGCCCTGCAGTTTCCTGCAGGAGAGCCAGCGCTACTGCCGTTATGATAGCGATAAGTTCGGCAATCAGGTCACCTTTATAAAGCCTCTTTTTTATGAAGATGAGGAGGGGGACGACTACCGGCTCTGGGCCCAGGCCATGGCGGAGACCGAAAAGATCTATCTCCGACTCCTGGAGAGCTCCACTGCCCAGGCGGCCCGGACCGTTCTGCCCAACTCCTGCAAAACAGAGCTCATCGTCTACGCCAATCTCATGCAGTGGGTCCACATGTTTAAACTGCGGGTGGCCAAGGGGGCGGATCCCTCCATGCGTGAAGTGATGACCCCGCTTCTTCGTGATTTTGGGGAGCAATTCCCCGGGGTCTTTGAGCCCTTGCTTGCTGCGCAGAGCAGCTGAAACAGCGAGGGTCCTTTTTACAGACCAGCCTTTTCCTTGAAAGCTCCGTCTTTTTTCCATTGCGGAGCTTTTCCATCTGTTAGCGAAAACAAGTAGTTCTGCGGATTGTCTTATTCAAAAAACTAGGGTATTTATACTAAGCTTTTCCAAGTTCTATCAGGGTTCACTTACTACGTTAATTTGAGTGGTTGTATTAACGACCGCTTGGCTTTTTAAGCTCATGGCGAGATCTATACTTGTCATGGTGAAACTTTTTATGGAGGAAAAAATGGCTCTTGATCCTACAAAGCATGCAGATTGGGAAATCGCCCAGGATGCAGAGAAAAATATGAAGACTGTCTATGAGCTTGGTGAGATGCTCGGTCTTGATAAGGAAGAGGTTCTGCCTTACGGCCACTATGTGGGTAAGCTTGACTTCAATAAGATCATGGCTCGCCTCGGTAACAAGCCAGATGGTAAATATATCGATGTCACCGCCATTACTCCCACCCCCTTGGGTGAAGGCAAGTCCACCTGCGCCATGGGCCTGGTCCAGGGACTGGGCAAGCGTAACAAGTCTGTTGTTGGTGCTATTCGCCAGCCCTCTGGCGGCCCCACCATGAACATCAAGGGTTCCGCTGCGGGTGGCGGTCTGGCCCAGTGTATCCCCCTTACCGAGTTTTCCCTGGGGCTGACCGGTGATATCAACGCCATCATGAACGCCCATAACCTGGGCATGGTGGCCCTCACCTCCCGGATGCAGCATGAGGCCAACTACACGGACACCCAGCTGGCCCAGCGCAACCTGAAGCGCCTTGATATCCATCCCAAGAAGGTGGAGTTCAACTGGATCATCGACTTCTGCGCCCAGGCCCTGCGGAACATCACCATCGGCATCGGCGGCAAGATGGACGGCTACACCATGCAGTCTTCCTTTGCCATTGCCGTCTCTTCCGAGATCATGGCCATCCTGGCCATTGCCAATGACCTGGCGGATATGCGCACCCGCATCGGCAAGATTGTGGTGGCCTATGACCGGCAGGACCGGCCCATCACCACAGCTGATCTTGAGGTGGACGGCGCCATGACTGCCTGGATGGTACAGGCCTTGAACCCCAATATCATGCAGACCCTGGAAGGTCAGCCTGTGCTGGTTCATGCCGGTCCCTTTGCCAATATCGCCATTGGTCAGTCTTCGGTTATCGCTGACCGGGTTGGTCTGAAGATCGCTGATTATAACGTCACTGAGTCCGGCTTTGGTGCTGATATCGGTTTCGAGAAATTCTGGAACCTCAAGTGCCGCTTCTCCGGTAACAAGCCAAACTGTGCCGTGGTGGTGGCCACCATTCGTGCCCTCAAATGTCACGGCGGCGCCCCCATCCCCGTCCCAGGCAAGCCCATGCCTGAAGAGTACGGCAAGGAGAATGTCGGCTGGGTTGAGGAGGGTTGCAAGAACCTTATCCACCACATTGAAACGGTCAAGAAGGCGGGTATCAATCCTGTGGTCTGTATCAACGCCTTTTATACGGATACGGATAATGAGATAAGGGCCGTGCGCCAGATCTGCGAGAGCGCTGGTGCCCGGGTGGCCCTCTCCCGGCACTGGGAGCATGGTGGCGATGGCGCTCTGGAGTTTGCTGACGCCGTTGTTGATGCCTGTGAAGAGCCCAATGACTTCAAATTCCTCTACGACCTCTCCGATCCGCTGGAGAAGCGTATCGACCTCATCGCCAAAGAGGTGTATGGCGCTGATGGCGTCTCCTATACCCCGGAGGCCCAGGCCAAGCTCAAACGTCTTGAGGCTGATCCGGACATGAAGGAGATGGGAACCTGTATGGTCAAGAGTCATCTCTCTCTCACCCATAATCCCGCCCTGAAGGGGACTCCCAAGGGTTGGACCCTGCCTATCCGGGATATTCTCACCTACAAGGGAGCTGGTTTTGTGGTGCCCGTTGCCGGCGCCATCAGCCTCATGCCGGGTACGGCATCAGATCCTGCCTACCGGCGTGTTGATGTTGATGTGCTGACCGGCAAAGTCAAGGGAGTTTTTTAATAAATTCAAGCCATTAACTATGTGAACAAAAAAAGCAGAGCCGTTTTTCAGGCTCTGCTTTTTTTGTGGTATAGTAGCAAATAAGCTTGCGTTGCCATCAGTTTCTCTTTTAGACGCATTCGTTTGCGTATTCCCTTATCTAAAGCCTTGTAAGCTCGTTGTTGTCCCAGAGGGGGTATCTATGAACTTCAGCAAATCAAACAGAGGCAGCCGGAGCAGTCTTTCTGCCTCAGTGAAAGACCAGTCCGGGGCCGGAAAGCTGAAGATTGGAGAAATCCTTCGTAGAGAGGGGCAGATCACCAAGAATATGCTTGATCGGGCGGTGGAGATCCAGAAGAAGCGGGGCGGTCGGCTCAGCTCCATCCTCCTCAAGCTGGGGTATATTGATGAGGACACGGTCTGCAAGATTCTCAGCCGGGTTCAGAATTTCACCGTCATCCACCTGAAAGAGGAGTCTCCCGACCCGGAGGTTTTCGATCTGGTGCCCTATGCCTTGGCCAGAAAATATATGATGGTCCCCATTCGGAAAATCGACAACACCCTGCATATTACCATGGCCGAGCCCACCGACACGCAGGCCGTGGACGAGCTGCAGTTTGAATTGAAACTCGGCCTGGCCATCGGTGTCTCCACCGAACGTGAAATTATTGCCGCCTTCAGGCAATATTATCATATTTCTGATGAGGAATATGCCGAGCTCAGCAATATTAAAGAGGAAATTGAGGAAGAAGAAGAGGAGGACCTGACCAGCATCTCTGATTTTGGATCCCTGGCCTCGGAAGTGGCTGAAGATATGGCCATCGAAGCAGATGAAGTGGATACAGGGCCGGAGCATTTTGCCGCCTCAGATGCCCCTATTATCAAGCTGGTGAACGGTATCTTGATGAAGGCGGTCAAGGATGGGGTGAGTGATGTCCATATCGAACCCTATGAGAAGAATCTCCAGGTGCGGTACCGACTTGATGGTGCCCTCTACAAATCGATGAACCTGCCGGTGGGTATCAAAAACGCCCTGACTTCCCGGATAAAGATTCTTTCTCATCTTGATATCACGGAGCGACGCGTTCCCCAGGATGGCCGCATCAAGATGCGTATTGGTCGCCATAAGGTGGTTGATTTTCGGGTCTCCACCCTGCCGACCCTCTATGGTGAATCCATTGTCCTGCGTATCCTTGACAAGGCCTCTCTCAATGTGGATCTCACCAAGCTCGGTTTTGAGGTGGAAACCTTCGAAGCCTTGAAGCGCTGCCTCGACCGGCCTCAGGGTCTGCTGCTGGTCACCGGCCCCACCGGCTCCGGCAAGACCGTCACCCTCTATTCCGCCCTCAATTCCCTCAATAAGGAGGATACCAAGATCCTCACCGCTGAAGACCCGGTGGAGTTCAACTTCAAAGGTATCAACCAGGTGAATGTCCATACCGAGGTGGGCATGACCTTTCCCGCCGCCCTGAAGGCCTTTCTACGCCAGGACCCCGACATTATCATGGTGGGTGAGATCCGTGATATTACCACCGCCGAGATCGCCATTAAGGCCGCCATGACTGGTCATCTGGTCTTCTCCACCCTCCATACCAATGACGCCGCAGCCACCATTGGCCGTCTCATTGATATCGGCATCCCCCCCTATATGCTGGCCTCCTCGCTGACCATGGTTCTGGCCCAGCGCCTGGGGCGCCGGCTCTGTCCCAAGTGCAAGACCCCTATTGATCGCCCGGACCACCAAGAACTGCTGGCCATGGGTTTTACGGAAGAACTCCTTGAAAAAGAATGGACCCTCTATGGACCTAAAGGGTGCACCCATTGTAACGGCGGCGGCTATAAGGGCAGGGTGGGTTTTTTTGAACTCATGGAGATCACCAATCCCGTTGCCGAGGCCATCAGTGCCCGGGTGGCCGAGGATCAACTCCGCAAGGTCGCGGTTCAGGAGGGGATGCATCCTTTGCGTTATGCGGCCCTTCTGAAGTCAATACAGGGGATTACTGATCTGCGCGAGGTACAGCGCCGTACTGTCCTCAACGAGGAGAGTCTGCCCGCCTATCTGATTAATCCTGATGTGGAACTCTATGAGGATGGGGATGACATCATTCATCAGGGCAACATGGATAATGATTTCTTCCAGCTCCTGCAGGGCAAGGTTATGGTGGTCAGAGACGGTAAACGCATTGCCGACATCAAGGAGCCTGGCGAGTATTTTGGCGAGATGTCGGCCATCTCAGGCGAGCCTCGTTCCGCATCCATCGTCTCCAGGGGAAGGTCAAAGATCAAACGGTATCCCGGCGATAAGATACTGGAGGTGATCCAGACCCAGCCCCAGGTTTCCCGCCACCTCTTCAGGACCCTTGTTGACCGTCTCTCTCACACCTCTGATATTATTGTCAAGCTGGCAGATACTACCCGGCGCTGACCACCCCTGCACATCCCCTGGAAGCGGTTATTTTTCCTCTTTTAGCGTCCCTTCTGTACTACTACCTAATCTCCTTAGGTAGAGTTACTGAGTTTTGAAAAAGGTAGTAACAGAAAGAGGTTACTCTCCTGGAAAAGGGGAGCCTCTCCATATAATTTTGTTGCATAAAGCTTTTTTTTTCACTAGGATCAATGACTCTAAATCCTCGTAGTTATTCCCTTGCCGGCTCATAATGTAAGCGAACTGTCTCCTGTTGTTAAGGGCAGTAGAGGGAAACTATGCGCCTCAGGAACAGGCGTAACTGGAAATAAGGATAATCATTCAGAGTTCAAGTTTTTTGATTCACTATATTTGTCTATAAGGAGATCCAATGAGTGCCAAGATTTTAAGCGGAACCGAAATAGCAAAGGAAATTCGCGCAGAACTGCAGGTTGAGGTGGCAGAACTTAAGGAAAAGCATGGTGTTGTTCCAGGATTGGTCACCATTCTGGTGGGTGAGGATCCTGCTTCCCAGTCTTATGTGACTGCAAAAAATAAAACCGCCCATGCCCTTGGTATCCATTCTGAGCAGGTCACCCTGGATGTGGAGACCAGCGAGGAGGATCTCCTTGCCCTGGTTGATAAATATAATAAAGATGACAAGATCAACGGCATTCTGGTCCAGCTTCCCCTTCCCAAACATATTAACGAGGGCAAGGTTCTTTTTGCCATCGATCCCGCCAAGGATGTCGACGGCTTTCATCCCGTCAATGTCGGAAAAATGGTGCTTGGAGAGCAATGTTTTCTTCCCTGTACCCCCCATGGAATCCTGGAGATTCTCAAGAGGTCCGGGGTAGAGACCAGTGGTGCGGAAGTTGTGGTGGTGGGCCGTTCCAATATCGTCGGCAAACCTCTTGCCAATCTGATGCTGCAGAAGCGGGAGGCGGGTAACGCCACAGTGACCCTCTGTCATACCCGTACCAAAGATATGGATGCCCATCTCAAGCGTGCTGACATCATCATTGCCGCAGTGGGTGTCGCCAACATGATTAAGGCGAACCAGGTTAAAGAGGGTGTTGTCGTTATTGATGTCGGTGTCAACCGGATCGGCGTCAGCAAGAGCGGCAAGGCCATTCTTGCCGGGGATGTTGAGTTTGAAAGCGTCAAGGAAAAGGCAGCGGCAATTACCCCTGTTCCCGGCGGCGTTGGCCCCATGACCATTACCATGTTAATGAAAAATACGGTACAGGCTGCCCGGCAGGCCAACAGTATATAAGAATTTTCAATTTTTTTGAGGAAATATAGATGGCTACTTCAAAAACTGGCTGTGAAGGGTGCGCTGATATCACGTGCCCTTCCACAAAATTAGTTCTTGGACAGGATATAGCGAAAAGCGTCACCACTGCCTATGATCGTATTCAGGCCCGCGGCATGTCCGCCTGTCTTTTTGGCTCAAAAGGCACCTGTTGTCGGAACTGCAATATGGGGCCCTGTCAGATCATCGATGGTGTTGATGATATGATCGGCGTCTGCGGGGCCACTGCTGATACGGTTGCCGCCCGAAACTTTGCCAGAACGGTGGCGGCCGGTGCCGCTGCCCATGGTGATCATGCCCGGGAGATGGTTAAAGGTTTTATTGAGACTGCCAAGGGGAACACCCCCCATGAGATCCAAGATGTGGACAAACTCCATGCCCTGGCTAAAATCTTTGGCATTGAGACGGAAGATCGTGACAAGAATGAAATCGCTCTGGAGCTAGGCGAAAAGGCCCTGTCCGAATTTGGTAGCCAAAGTGATGATGGCATGACCATGCTCAAGCGGGCCACTAAAAAACGCCAGCAGATCTGGAAGAAACTCGGCATTGAACCTCGTAGTGTTGACCGGGAAGTCGTGGAGATGATGCATCGTACCCATATGGGTGTTGACCAAGAGTATAAGAACATCATGCTCCAGGCCTCCCGCTGTGCCCTTTCCGATGGCTGGGGCTCTTCCATGCTTTCCACCGAACTTACCGACATCATGTTCGGCACCCCGGTTCCCAGGCGTTCCATGGTTGATCTCGGCGTCTTAAAGGCGGATCAGGTCAACGTCACTGTCCATGGCCACGAGCCACTCCTGGCTGAATCTCTCTGTATTGCCGCCCAGGACCCTGAGATTCTTGCCCTGGCCAAAAAGCAGGGCGCCAAGGGTATTAACCTGGCCGGTGTCTGCTGTACAGGTAATGAAATTCTCATGCGCCGCGGTGTGCCGGTGGCTGCCGGATTTGTTCAGCAGGAGATTGTTCTTGCCACCGGTGCCGTGGAGGCCATGGTTGTCGATGTCCAGTGTGTTATGCAATCTGTCGCGGATGTTGCCAAGAGCTTTCATACAGACATTATTACCACCAACTACCGTGCCAAGATGGAGGGTGCTGTTCATATTCAGTTTGATGAGCATGCGGCCCTCAACTCTGCCAAAGAGATCCTCACCAAGGCCATCAAAAACTACAAAAAGCGGGGCAAATGCTTTATTCCCCAGGAAACAAAGCTGGATGTTGTTGTTGGTTTCAGTCATGAAACCATTAATTACACCCTTGGTGGCCGTTTTCGGGCCAGCTATGCCCCCTTGAATGATAATATCATTAACGGCCGTATTCGCGGCGTTGCCGCTATCGTTGGCTGTGATAATTTCAAGCTGGCTGATGACTCTCATGAGATTATTGTCCGTGAACTTTTAAAGAATAATATCCTGGTTGTGGCCACTGGTTGCGCCGCTACTTCCCTGGGACGGGCGGGTCTGGTCAATCCCGAGGCGGCCAAGTATTGCGGGGACAGCCTGCGTGAGGTGTGCGAGACCGTTGGTATGCCTCCGGTTCTGCATATGGGATCCTGTGTCGATAACAGTCGGATTCTTGTTGCGCTCACCCAGATGGTTCTTCAGGGTGGCCTTGGTGAGGATATCTCCGATCTGCCCGCCATTGGTACCGCACCTTTATGGATGAGTGAGAAAGCGGTTGCCATTGGCCAGTATTTCGTGGCCAGCGGGGCCCAGGTTGTCTTTCAGGACCTGGCCACTTCGGGGGCCAAGGCCTTCAACAATTATCTTCTTGAAGACATGATGGGCACCTATGGGGCCCATTGGAATGTGGCCAAGGAACCTAAAGAGATTGCCCGTATTATGATTGAGGCCATTGAGTCCAAGCGTGACGCCTTGGGTATCAACAAGAAAAAGGAGCGTGTTCTTTTTGATATGAATATGCGCCGGGATCTTGGTGATGGCCATGGCCTTACGGATGTCGGTTGTCACGGGCCGGAAGTGGTTGAAAAATAAAGAAATAGAGAATTCAGAAAATAGAGGAGTTGAGAAATAAGAACAGGGGAAAGAAGAAGAAAGGAGCTGTTTCATGATGGTTCCTTCTTCTCAACTTCTTGTTTCTGATCGTCTTACCTCCCTCATTAAAAAGGAAATAGCCGATGAAATCGGGTAGTCGTCTAGAACGTATATTAAAGGCCGGGCATTTTGCCGTGACCGGTGAACTTGGTCCTCCCAAGAGTGGTGATCCTGAAGTAGTTCGTCAGAAGGCCCGCATCCTCAAAGGGCATGTGGATGCCGTTAATATTACAGATTGCCAGACTGCCATAGTCCGGATGTCCAGTATTGCGGCCGGTCTTATCGCCCACCAGGAAGGGGTGGAGCCGGTTGTCCAGATGACCTGTCGGGACCGCAACAGGATCGGCATGCAGAGTGATATTCTCGGTGCCTCTGCCCTGGGCCTGAAAAATCTGCTCTGCCTCACCGGTGATCATCAGAAATTTGGTAATCATGCCGGTGCCAAGGGTGTTTTTGACATGGATTCCATCCAGCTCCTGGGTATGGTCAAAAACATGCGGGATGAAAAACAGTTTCAGTGTGGCGAGGCCATCAAGTCGGCGGAGCCGAAACTCTTTTTGGGCTGTGCTGCCAACCCCTTTGCCTATCCCTTTGAGTTCCGGGCCAAACGTCTGGCCAAGAAGGTGGCAAACGGCGCTGATTTCGTCCAGACCCAGATCATCTATAATGTCGAAAAATTTGCCAGGTTCATGGAGATGGTACGTGATCTCGGTCTGCATGAAAAGGTGCATATCCTGGCAGGGGTCACGCCGCCGCGCTCACTGGGCATGGCCCGCTACATGCAAAAATTCGTGCCTGGCATGGATGTGACGGATGAGGTTATCCAGCGGCTCAAGGATGCCCGTGATGTCCAGGATGAAGGTATTAATATCTGCGTTGATATCATCAACCAGATAAAAGAGATAGAGGGTGTTGCCGGCGCTCATATCATGGCCATCGAATGGGAAGAGGCTGTGCCTGAGATCGTCAAGAGGGCAGGGCTTGATTCCCGTCCCGTTCTGGATGATGATGTGGCAGAAATCGCTCCGGCTGAGACCAGAGAAACCATTAGAGTTGAAACTTCTGCTCCCGCAGAGAGCAAGGCCGCCCAGGCAGCCCTTGCCGATGCCAAGGCAGAGGCTGAAAAGATAATAGCAGCAGCAAAGGCTGAGGCCGCCAAGATAGCCGCTCAGCAGAAGAGCGCTGCCCAGGCAGCCGTTCCAGCCCAAGCCGTTGTACAAGATAATGTTGGCGAATCAGCTCAAGATGCAGGAGAAGATGAGATGAACGAAAGAGAACGTCTGTTGGCGTTGGAATCTGTTCAGAATGGTTTGAAGGCCTTGAAGCAGGCCTTTAACCTTACAGATGACCAGTTTGAGGCGCTGGCCAGTTTTGCCGGTGCCAAAAGCGTCCTGGAAAAAGATCCCCATGTGACTCCAGCAGCCGCTGCCCCGGCACCAGCTGCCCCGGCCGCTCCTGAGGCTGCACCTGCCGCCCCTGCCCAAGCCGCTCCAGCTGCCCCGGCACCTGCCGCAGCTCCTGCCAAACCAGCCCCTACTCCCCAAACCGCGCCTGACCTGCCCACGGCAGTGGTGGCCCGCTACCAGGAGTTGATGAAACGTGCCGGTGCCCCTCTGCCTGCGGCAGATGTTGGCGAGAGCGCTGATACCGCCGACCAGGAAGCAGCAGCCAAGAAAAAGGCAGCTGCTGAGGTTGTGGCTGCCAAGGAGAAAGCAGCAGAGAGTGGTGCCGCTGCTAAAAAGACAGAAGAGGTTGCTGCTAAGCCCGCCCCTGCCCCGAAGGCAGCTCCCAAGAAGAAGGCTGCCCCTGCCGCCCCGGTCTCCACCGGCGATGTGCCCCCTTTCGCGGTTGAAGAGGTGCCTCTTGCCCAGCGGGCCTCCAAGGTCCCTGAGGATTCCTATATCAAGAAATATACCGGCGTTATCCGGGAAACCACCCTGGGGAACGGCGATAACACCATTACCGTCGGTGGCGAGTCCACCATGCCTTTCCAGCTTTTTGAGGGCACCATGGCCAACAGGCCCCGTATCGCCATGGACATTGTGGATATTGACCCCACGGAGTGGCCCGAGACCCTGCGCCGTCATTTTGCCGATGTTATAGGTAATCCCCTGGCCTGGGCCGAGAAATGCGTTAAGGAATATAAGGCCGAGGCGATCTGCCTCTCCCTGATTTCCACCGATCCTAACGGTATGAATAGAGATTCATCCGAGGCGGCCCAGACCGCGGCCGAGGTGATCAATAATATTGATGTGCCCATCATTGTCTGGGGTTGTGGTAACAGCGCCAAGGACACCGACACCCTGCGGGAGATCACTTCTCTCATCGGCGACAAGAAGGTGTGCCTGGCCCCTCTGGAAGACAGCAATTACCGCTCCGTGGGTGCCACTGCCATGGCCTTTCAGCATCCCATTGTGGCGGCCAGTCCCATTGATGTCAATCTCGCCAAACAGCTCAATATTCTCCTGGAGAACCTGGGTGTCAATCTTGAGAACGTCATGATCGATCCCTCTGTGGGCGCCCTTGGGTATGGTATCGAATACACCTATTCCGTCATGGAACGTATTCGGCAGGCCGCCTTGTTGCAGCAGGATGAAAAACTGCAGGTACCCATGATCTGTAATCTGGGCCGCGAGGTCTGGAAGGCGAAAGAGTGCCGTCTGCCCTCCGATGAGTTGATCGGTGACCAGGAGACCAGAAGCGTCATGATGGAGGCGATTACTGCCAGCTGCATGTTGATGGCCGGCGGTGAGCTGATGATTATGCGTCACCCCAAGTCTGTTAATCTGACCAAGGCCTTGATTGAAGGCCTCATGGCATAAGGAACACAAGTTTTTTATTCGATCTTCAGTAGAGGAACTAATCAATGTCTAAAATTATCTGTTCTGCAGCTATCCGCGGCGCCCATAACATCGTGGATATGGCTGAGGAAAAATATGAAGAGGCCCTGAAGAAGTTTGGTGCAGACCAGGCCGTCAGCTTCCCCAACACCGCCTATTTTCTGCCCATCATCTATTCCATGCTTGGTGCCAAGGTGGAAAAGATCGGCGACATGAAGGATATCTTTCAGGAATGTCGCTCGCTTCTGCCCGATCTGGTTACCGAGCACACCTGGCTTCCCTATCTTGCTCCGGCCCTTGACGCCGGCATGGCAACCTATTTTGCCGAGGAGATGTTTGAGGCCATCCGCTATGTAGAGACTCCCGATTTTTATACCAAGACCGAGATTCCCACCGACACCAATCTGTGGCTGGGTGCGGCTGATGACGTCATCTTCCGTAAACGGGGGGTGGAGTTTGTTGATGGTTCCGCACCTGGTTTTGCCGCCATTGTCGGCGCCCCTGATGATAAAGATATGGCCTCCAAAATCGCCCTGGAGCTGCAGGAGAAAAACCTCTATATCTTCATGCATGACCATGGCGCCAACGGCAAGAGCATGTCTCAGCAGCTGGTGGATAACGGTGTGCAGGTCGGCTGGAATACCCGGCTGGTCCCCTTTGCGGACAATTATACCTCAGTGGTCTTCTCCATCGGTTTTGCCTGCCGGGTGGCCATGGCCTTCGGCGGTATCAAGCCCGGCGATTATACCGGCAACCTGATCTATAACAAGGACCGGACCTTTGCCTTTGTCATGGCCTTTGGTGAGGTCTCCGACGAGTGGTATGCCAATGCTGCCGGGGCCATTAACTGGGGTTTCCCCACCATCTCCGATTATGATATTCCTGAGGTGCTGCCCACCGGTATCTGCACCTATGAGCATGTGGTCGCCAATGTACCCCATGAGGAATTTGTCCAGAAGGCCATTGAAGTACGCGGCCTCAAGGTAAATATCACCAAGATCGATATCCCCATGTCCTTTGGCCCTGCCTTTGAGGGTGAGCGTATCCGTAAGGATGACCTCTACATGGAATGCGGCGGTGGTCGTACCACCGGCGTCGAGGTCCTTATCTCCAAGGAAATGGATGAGGTTGAAGACGGCCTGGTGACCCTGGAAGGTCTTGATATCTCCGATATCAAACAGGGGGAGAACCTGCCCATCAGTATCCTGGTTGAGGTGGCTGGCCGCGAGATGCAGTCCGATTTCGAGCCCATTCTGGAGCGTCAGTTCCACCACCTGATGAACTATATCCAGGGGATCATGCATATTGGCCAGCGTGACATGATGTGGGTCAGGATCGGTCACGGTGCTGTCGAAAAAGGTTTCTCTTTCAAGCACTTGGGGAAAGTTCTTCATGGTAAACTTCACCAGGATTTCGGGGCGATTCTCGACAAGGTGCAGGTCAAGATCTCCACTGTTCAGGAAACCGTGGAAGAGGTCCTGGCCATGGCCAAGGTGACCTATGCGGAACGTGATCTGCGTCTTGGCAACATGACCGATGAGAGCGAGGAGATCTTCTATTCCTGCACCCTCTGTCAATCCTTTGCCCCCTCCCATGTCTGTGTGATTACCCCGGAGCGGGTCGGTATGTGCGGTGCCTATAACTGGCTCGACGGCAAGGCCTCTTTCCAGATCAACCCCACCGGACCTAATCAGCCCATTGAAAAAGGGGAATGTATTGATGCGGAACTCGGTGATTTCGAGGGCATTAACGAATTCGTTAATCAAGCCTCCCGGGGCGCTGTTCCTGAGGTGAGCTGTTATTCCCTGATGAACAATCCCATGACTGCCTGTGGTTGTTTTGAGGCCATTGCCGCCATGCTGCCCCAGTGCAACGGCATTATGGTGGTTAACCGTGATTATATGGGGATGACACCCACGGGTATGAAGTTCACCTCCCTGGCCGGTATGGCGGGTGGCGGTGCCCAGACCCCTGGTTTCATGGGTGTTTCCAAACATTATATGACCAGCCGCAAGCTGTTCATGGCCGAAGGCGGTCTGAAACGGGTGGTCTGGCTGCCAAAAATTCTCAAGGATGAGATCTCGGAAAAACTGAAGATGCGCTGTGAAGAGATCGGCATGCCGGAACTGTACGATATGATTGCCACCGAAGAGCAGGGGACCACCGAAGAGGAGATTCTCGCCTTCCTGAAGGAAAAAGGGCATCCAGCCCTGGAAATGGAGTTTGCTGTATAGGCAACCACCATTTCCATCATAAAATGATTAATTTGAATGCATATATAAATAAGAGAGAGGGCTAGAAAATGGCTTTAACTGGTATCCAGATCCTCAAAATGCTCCCCAAGAAGAATTGTGGCGAGTGTGGAATTCCCACCTGTCTGGCCTTTGCCATGAAGGTTGCCGGCGGTCAGATAGAGATCGGCGAATGTCCTTATGTCAGCGACGAAACAAAGGCCACCATTGGCGAGGCCTCTGCTCCTCCTATCCGGGTCGTGAAGATCGGCAGTGGCGACTCTGCCTTTAAAATCGGTGGCGAGACCTGTCTTTATCGCCATGAAAAGCGTTTTGATAACCCCACCGGCATTGCTGTCCTGGTTACCACCGATATGGCTGAGGCTGATGTTGAGGGACGGATAGAGCGCTTTAAGACCCTCCGCTATGAGCGGGTGGGCGTGCTCATGAAGGCGGATCTCATTGCCATCAAGGATAGTGATGGCGACCAGGGTACCTTCAGCACTCTGGTTCAGAAGGTCCTGGACGGGGCCCCTGATGCCAATATCATTTTGATGAGTGAAGATGCCGCTAATATGGCTGCCGCCGCCAAGCTCTGCGGTGACCGTAATCCCCTCCTTTTTGGGGCTACTGACGCAAATATCGACGACATGGCCGTCCTTGCCAAAGAGACCGGTTATCCCTTGGGCTGCAAGGGCAGCAATATGGATAACCTTATTGAGGTTTCTGAAAAGGCCGTGGCTGCCGGACTGAAGGATCTGATCCTTGATACCGGTGCCCGCACCCTGCGTGCCGCCTTTGAAGAGAATGTGGTGGCCCGCCGTGCTGCCATTACCAGCAAGTATAAGCCTCTGGGTTTTCCCACCATCACTTTTCCCTGTGAAATGACTGATGATCTGATGATGGAGGCCATGATCGCCTCTGTTGTTATGGCCAAATATGCAGGTATTATTGTCCTTTCTGATCTGCAGGGCGATACCCTTTTCCCCCTTCTCCTTGAGCAACTTAATATCTTTACTGATCCCCAGCGCCCCATGGTGGTTCAGGAAGATCTCTACAATATCAACGGGCCCGACGAGAACTCCCCGGTGCTGATCACCTGCAACTTCTCTCTCACCTATTTTATTGTCTCCGGTGAAGTCGAAGGCGCCAATGTCCCTTCCTGGTTGCTGATCAAAGACACGGAAGGTCTCTCCGTTCTGACGGCCTGGGCCGCTGGAAAATTTGGCGCGGATCACATTGCCCAATTCATGAAAAAGGCGGGTATTGAGGATAAGGTCAAGCATCGTGAATTGATCATCCCGGGTTATCTTGCCTCCATGAAGGGGGAACTGGAAGAAGAACTGCCAGGCTGGACCATTACCATTGGTCCCCGCGAGGCCGGTCATCTCCCCGCTTTCCTCAAGGAATGGAAACCGGCTGCCTGAGGTCTCCTAAAGTTGAAGAAGGAAGAATTCAGAAATAAGAATGCTGACAAGCCATCCTGGTAAATTCTTCATTCCTGTCTGAGAATTCTGATTTCTGCGTCCTGAATTCTGATTGTAAAAAAAAATATGTCGACCATTACCTTAGAGATAGACGGTTCTGAAATCATTGCTGAACAAGGCCTGACTATTCTGGCCATAGCGGAGCGCGCCGGGATACATATCCCCACCCTTTGTCATGTTAAGGGCAAACATGGTGATATTCCCTGTCAGCTCTGTGTTGTGGAGATAGAAGGTTCCGCATCCTTTGTCCGCTCCTGTGCCACTGTTGCCCAAGAGGGCATGAAGATCACCACGGAGTCAAAGGAACTGACCACGCATCGTCAAGAGCGGCTCGCTGCGGTTTCGGCCAGCCATTTCGGTGACTGCAAGGCCCCTTGTAACCTGACCTGTCCCGGTCAGCTCAATGTCCAGGGCTATATCGCCCATGTGGCCAAGGGTGAATATGAAGAGGCCCTGCGGCTGGTCATGGATCGGAACCCCTTCCCCTTTTCCGTGGGCAGGGTGTGTCCCCGTTTTTGTGAGACCAGGTGCCGCCGGCTCCTGGTTGATGAGCCCGTCTCCATCAACCATCTCAAGCGCTTTGTGGCAGACTGGTGCATGACCAATAATATCGACCTCCACATTCCCAGGGCACAGCTCACCGGTAAGCGGGTCGCCGTTATCGGGGGTGGTCCTGGCGGTCTGACTGCGGCGTATTTCCTGGCCCAGAAAGGACATGATGTCACGGTCTTTGAGGCAAACCCGAAGCTGGGCGGCATGCTCCGTTACGGGATTCCCGAGTATAAGATCCCCCGCAAGGTCCTTGATTATGAGACGAACATGATCATGAAAATGGGGATCTCCGTTCGCCTCAACCAGAAGTGGGGTGAAGATTTCACCCTCCGTGATCTGGTGGATCAAGGCTATGAGGCCACCTTTATCGCCACGGGCGCCGGGGTGGATGTTCGTCTTGACGTCCCCGGCTGTCAGCTGCCCAAGGTGCATCGCGCCGCAGAGTTTCTTAAGTCAGTGGCCATGGGCAGGAAGGCGGATTATGGCAAAACTGCTGCTGTTATCGGCGGCAATAATATTGCCATGGAGTGTGCGCGTACCCTGCTGCGCCAGGGAGTAGAGCAGGTCACTGTGGTTTTCCACCGATCCCAGGATGAAATGCCGGCCAACCAGCGCGTTATCAAGCAGGCTCAGGGGGAAGGGGTTCAGTTTCTGCTTATGGCTGCCCCGGTACAGGTTGTGGATCAAGCCGGCCGGATGAAGCTTGAACTGGTGCGGATGCGCCTTGGCGAACCTGATGCCAAAGGGGTCAGGCATCCGGAGGCGGCTCCCAACTCCAGTAACTCCCTGGTGGTTGATTCCGTTGTTTCTTCCCTGGGGCAGATGGCCTGTGAGGGCTCCTTCGGTGACGGTGAGCTGGAAAGCCAATTGCTCATTTCAGCCAAAAATACCATCCAGGCCTCGCCTCGGGATTCCCTGACCTCTCTCCCAGGTGTTTTTGCGGCTGGGGATTGTGTGTCCGGACCGCGAACCGTGATTCAGACCGTTGTCTCCGCCCGGAAGGCCGCCACTAATATCCACGCTTTCATCACCGGCCAAGAGAAGGAAGAGGCAGATAGCCGCTTTAACTTCACCCGCGGCAAATCCTTTGACCAGGTGGCCATGGCCAATTTCGATGGAGTGGCCATTAAGCTCCGCGAGAAGATGCCCACCAGGCCGCCGGAGACCGCCATTCAGGATTTCAGTGAAGTCAAGCTCGGTTTTTCTGAAGAGATGGCGAAAAATGAGGCAGACCGTTGTCTCTCCTGTGGCTGTACCGCCTTTGACCGCTGCGATCTGAAAAAGCTAGATATTGACTATAAGGTCAATATCAACAAGACGGGCATGGGCACCAAGCCCCTCTATGCCAAGAATGAGGAGCACCCGGTCATCACGGTTGATCTCAACAAATGTGTCTATTGCCAGCGCTGCGTCAACAGCTGTGAGTATGACGCCCTTGAATTGAGCCATGACGGCTTTGATGATAACGGCATGCCCGCCCGCATCACGCTTTCCTTCAACGATAAATGTGTGCATTGCGGTAATTGCGTTGATAATTGCGCCACAGGCTCCCTCAACAAGAAAACATCCATAGTTCCCCTCAACTATGAAAAGATGAACGAGGTGCGCTCCACCTGTCCTTATTGCGGGGCGGGCTGCCAGCTCACCTTGAAGGTCAAGGGCGATACCCTGATGGAGGTCTCTTCCGATCCTGATCTGGCTCCCAATTATGGAGCCCTCTGTGTCAAGGGCCGCTTTGCCCATGATTTTGTCCAATCAGACCAGCGCCTCACCAGGCCCCTGGTCCGGCGGCATGGTCAGTTGGTTGAGACCACATGGGATGACGCCTATAATGTCATTGCCAAGAATTTCTTCGATATCAAGTCCATGTATGGGCCTGACTCCATTGCCGGTTTCAGCTGCGCCCGGGCCACCAACGAAGATAATTATTTGATGCAGAAATTTATGCGCACAGCCATCGGTACCAATAATATCGATCACTGTGCCCGACTCTGACACGCTCCCACGGTGGCCAGTTTGGCCCTCACCTTTGGCAGCGGCGCCATGACCAACTCCATTGCCGACACCACAAAGACGGATCTCTTTTTCATGATCGGCTCCAATCCGGATACCAGCCATCCCACCATTGGCCTGCGTATTCACCAGGCCGTGGATCGCGGCGCCAAACTGATTGTCATTGATCCCCGCCGGACTCGTCTGGCAGATCGCGCTGATCATTGGCTCAGCATCGAGCCCGGAACGGATGTGGCCTTCCTCAACGGCCTGATGCATATTATTGTGGCAGAGGGGCTCTGGGACAAAAAGTTCGTTGCAGAACGCACCGAGGATTTTGACGAACTGCAGAGACTGGTTGAAAAATACACCCCGGCCCATGTCTCCGCCATAACAGGTATTTCGGAAGAGCAGCTTTATGCGGTTGCCCGCCTCTATGCCGCAGAGGGCCGTCACGCCATATTCCACGGCATGGGTATTACCCATTATGTGAGCGGTACGGACAGGGTGAAGAGTATCGCCAATCTGGCCATGCTCTGCGGCAAGGTGGGTGTCGAGGGGGGGGGCTGTAATCCCCTGCGCGGCCAGAATAATGTTCAGGGAGCCTGTGATATGGGAGCCTTGTTTAATACCCTGCCGGGCTACGGCAGTCTTGAAAATGAAGGGATGTTGGACAAGTTCGAAAAGCTCTGGAAGGTAAAGGTGCCCAGGCGGCCCGGTAAACCTGCCACTGAGGTGTGGGATAATATCTACAACGGGGATATCCGTGCCCTCTATATCTTTGGCGAAGATCCGGCTGTGGCCGATCCCAATATCGCCCATGTGCAGGAGGCCCTGGAGAAGCTCGATTTCCTGGTGGTCCAGGATCTTTTCCTTACCGAGACGGCCAAGGCCGCTGATGTGGTTCTGCCGGGGGCCTGTTTTGCCGAAAAAGACGGCACCTTTACCAATACCGAACGCCGGGTCCAGAGGGTGCGCAAGGCAGTCAATCCCCCTGGTGAGGCCAAGCCTGACTGGCAGATCATCACGGAACTCTCCCAGAAGATGGGCTATGAAATGTCTTACTCCTCTGCAGAAGATGTCTTTGAGGAGATTCGCCAGCTTCTTTCCCAGTATAAGGGCATCACCTATGAGCGCCTGGAAGAGGTTGGTCTGCAATGGCCGGTGCCCACGGTGGATCATCCCGGAACCGCGGTTCTCCATACCGAGTCCTTTACCCGCGGCAAGGGTCTGTTCATCCCGGAGGAATATATGCCGCCGGTGGAGTTGCCCGATGAAGGGTATCCGCTGAAGTTTACCACGGGTCGCGATCTTGCCCGGTATAACTTCAGCAGCATGACCGGCAAGACCCCTGAAATTGACGTCATCAGCCCTGAGGCCCTGGCTGAGGTCAATCCGATTGATGCGGCAGCGCTCCATATCAAGGAGGGTGACTGGGTGCGGCTCACCTCCCGTCGTGGTTCCGTGCAGATGCGGGCCACCATTACGGATCGTTCCCAAAAGGGAACCATCTTCACCACCTATAATCATACAGAGGCCTTGGTGAATTTCCTGACTCTGGATGCCTTGGACCGCCTTTCCAGAAGCCCGGAATATAAGCTCTGTGCCATTAAGGTAGAGGTGTTGGGGGCGGAATTGCCGTATTGATGTAGAAAAAAAAGAGACGTTGAGAAATGGAAGAAATAAAGAAGAATATCCAGAATAAAAATTAATAGGATTAAGAAAACAGGGGAGTGGCAGGGCCGCAAGGGTAGGGGGTGTTCTTTATCCCTCGGAGCTCCTTGTCATTCTTTATATCTGTTATACGGAGTCAATTATGGGACAAGAAAAAGGTAAAGGATCGGGTTCAGTGATGGTCGTCGGCGGTGGTATCGCCGGTGTGCAGGCTGCCCTTGATCTCACCGAACTTGGATATTACGTCTATTTGGTGGAAAAGGGACCGGCTGTGGGCGGTGCCATGGCCCAGCTCGATAAAACATTTCCGACCAATGATTGTTCGCTTTGAATCCTGGCGCCTAAGCTGGTAGAGGCCGGTCGGTCTCCAAATATCGAAATAGTCAGTAACGCGGATCTTCTCTCTCTTGAGGGGGAACCCGGGAATTTCAGAGCGAAAGTACATCTGCGTCCCCGCTATATTGACGCGGATAAATGCACGGCCTGTGGGCTCTGTACCCAATATTGCCCCCGTCATTTGACCGATGAGTACAATGAAGGATTGTCCATAACCCGGCCCATCCATATTGACTATCCCCAGGCAGTGCCTGCCACCTATTATATTGATCCCAGTTCCTGCCTCTATCTCAAGCATGAGACCTGCCAGATCTGTGTGCCGGTCTGCCAGTCCAAGGCCATTGATTTCAGCCAGAAGGCAGAGGAGAAGGAGTATGCCATCGGGGCGGTGATCATGTCTCCCGGCTTTGGTAAAATCTCCGAGGATACCCTGGCCCAATACGGCTATGGCAAACATCCGGATGTGGTCACCTCCCTGGAGTTTGAGAGGATGTCCAATGCCTCCGGCCCCTTTGAGGGACAGGTGACCTGCAGCGACAACTCCCATCCCAGGCGGCTCGCCTTTATCCAGTGTGTGGGCTCCCGCGATCTGGGGTGCGACAACGGCTATTGCTCCTCGGTGTGCTGTATGTATGCCATCAAGGAGGCCATGGTTGCCAAGGAGCATGATCCTGAGTGCGATGTTACCATTTTCTACATGGATATCCGGACCCAAGGCAAGGATTTTGACAAGTCCCGCCGCAGGGCGGAAGAGCAGTATGGTGTCAAGTTTGTGCGCGCCAAGGTTGCTGATGTCATGCCCTGGGGCAAGGATCTCAAACTGACCTACGCCACCATGGACAACACCCACCGTTTTGAGACCTTTGACATGGTGGTCCTCTCCGTTGGTCTGGAGTCCCCCAAGGATGCCGGCACTCTGGCTGAAATCGGCGGTTTTGGGCTCAATAAATATGAGTTTGCCCAGACTGCGACCTTTGCCCCCCTGCAGACCAGTCGGGACGGGGTGCTGGTGGCCGGGGCCTTTCAGGGACCCAAGGATATCCCCGAGTCAGCCACCCAGTCCTCGGCCGCGGCCAGTCTGGCGGCCGGCTTCATGAGCGAGCAGCGCAATGCCGCCACCATCATCAAGGAATATCCCCAAGAGCAGGAAGTAACGGCTGAGGATGAGGTGCGCATCGGGGTCTTTGTCTGCCATTGCGGTATTAATATCAGCAGTACTGTTGATGTCGAGAAGGTGGCCAACTATGCCGGCACCATGGAGAATGTCGCCTATCACAGTGAGACCCTCTACGCCTGTTCGCAGGATGCGCAGGAGGTTATCAAGGAGAAGATCAAGGAGCATAAGCTTAACCGTCTGGTTATGTCTGCCTGTTCCCCTCGGACCCATGAACCCCTCTTTCAGGAAACCCTGAAGGATGCCGGGCTCAACCGTTCGCTTTTTGAGATGGTCAACATCCGTGACCATTGCTCCTGGGTGCATGCCCAAGAGCCGGAAGAGGCCACTGCCAAGTCCATGGATCTGGTCCGTATGGGTGTTGCCAAGGCCCGCCATATCACCCCCCTGCCGGAATATACCGTGCCGGTGACCTCCGGTGCCTTGATCATCGGCGCGGGTGTGGCCGGCATGACCGCGGCGCTCAATCTTGCCAATCAGGGTTTCGACTGTCATCTCATTGAGCGTCAAGCCAAGCCGGGCGGTAATCTCGCCCATATCAAGACAACCATCTGGGGTGATGATCCGGCCATCTTGTTGCAGGATCTCACCGATCAGGTCAAGAAAAACAAGCGTATCAGCCTCTATACCAACACGGAACTGGCAACCACCTCCGGCTTTATCGGCAATTTCTCCTCTGTCCTTGCCACCAAGGCAGGCAAAAAGAGCAGTGAGAAGACCATTGATCATGGTGTCATTATCCTGGCCACCGGCGGCAAGGAGCATCGCACCAAGAACTTCATGCTTGGCGAGGCCAAGAAGGTTGTCACCCAGCTTGATCTTGAGGCCAAACTGGCCGGCAAGGGCAAGAAGAGTGCTCCTGACTCTGTGGTGAT
This sequence comes from Desulfurivibrionaceae bacterium, assembly GCA_031581485.1. GTDB lineage: Bacteria > Desulfobacterota > Desulfobulbia > Desulfobulbales > SURF-16 > BM506. Next base: position 51,256 of record JAVLBA010000008.1, read on the forward strand.
GATTCAATGTGCCGGCAGCCGCGGTGACGATCTGGGCTACTGCTCCAAGGTGTGCTGTAATCAGGCAGTCAAAAATGCTCTGAAAATCAAGGAGATAAATCCTAAATCTCAGGTGATAGTTCTTTATCGCGACATGCGGACCTATGGCTATGCCGAAGATGCCTATCGGCAGGCCCGGCTGCAGGGGGTCATCTTTATTCCCTATGAGGTGGCTGACAAGCCCAAAGTGCACCAGGAGGGTAAATCCGTAGTGGTTTCCTTCTTTGATCCCATCCTCCAGGAGAAGGTTACCCTGAACCCTGAAATGGTGGTGCTCAGTGTAGGTGTCGTTCCCGAAGGAACCGAGGAGCTTTCCAAGCTTCTCAAGGCCCCCCTCACTGCGGATGACTTCTATCTTGAGGCCCATGTGAAGCTGCGGCCGGTTGAGCTTTCCGTGGATGGGGTGTATGTCTGTGGTCTGGCTCATTCGCCCAAGCCCCTTGAGGAGTCCATTGTCCAGGCCCAGGCCGCAGCCGGCAAGGCTGCCATCCCCCTGGCCAAAGGCTCTGTAACCGTTGCCCCCATTGTCTCCATCATTGATAAGGAAAAATGTATCGGCTGCGGTATCTGTGAGGCCATCTGTCCCTTTAAGGCCATCAAGATGGTGAAGATGGACAAGAAGAAAAAGGCCGAAACCATTGCTGCCTCGTGTAAGTGTTGTGGTATCTGTTCTTCACGCTGTCCCACCTTTGCCATTGATATGGGTGGTTTTACCCAGGATCAAATTTTTGCTCAAATTGCCGCCTTTGGCGCCATTGAAGAGGATACGAAATGAGTGGTTTTAATCCGAAAATATTAGGGTTTCTCTGTAACTGGTGTTGTTACGCCGCAGCGGATGCTGCCGGGGTGTCCCGTTACCAATACCCGCCCAATCTCCGGACGATCCGTGTGATGTGCACCGGTCGTATTGACCCCACCTTTATTCTACGCGGTTTTGCTGAAGGTGCGGCCGGCATCTTCACCGGTGGCTGACAACTCGGCGAATGCCATTACCAGTTTGGTAATTATGATGCAATGGGCGTAAATGCCCTCGTCCACAAAGTTATGCGTGATATCGGTCTTGATGAACGTCGTTACAACCTGCAATGGGCCTCTGCTGCTGAGGCGCCCCGGTTTGTTAAACTGATTACACAGTTTTCAGCCCAGGTAACAGAACTTGGTCCCTTGGGCCATATTGAAGGTATTGCACCAGACGAAATGAAGGTACGTCTGGAAAAGGCCCTGGCCGCCTTGTCCACCGTCAAGGTCAGAACCGCTTTTGGTACCACGACCAAGTCCCTGCGTAAGGACAATGTCCTGGATGGCAAGGTGATCACCGAGACCGTTGAGGCCAAAGTGGAAAAGAGTCTGGCTGCAGCCCTTGGTTGAATGGCGGCGCCCATATAACAATAAAAAAAGCCTGAAAGACTTCCTGTCTTTCAGGCTTTTTTTATTTCTCTTCCTGCTCTTTTCTCTCGGCTGTTCTTTGAACAAATAATAACTATTCTCGGATTGACTCCTGCCCAGAGTGCCCTTATGATATTTTTATATACTATTATTTTTGGCTAGGCCTTCAGGGCCGGGGAGAAGTGTCATGAACTACAGCACATCAACGAGTTCTTTGTATCCAATCCTTTTGTGGTGGCTCCTGATCCTTGCCGCCTTTGCCTCTCTCTCCCTCTTAGCCGTCAATAAGGCAGGGGCGGAAGATCTCTCTGAGTCCCCCTCTCTGGTGGGCACAGTGACCAGGATATCCCCTGAGGAAGGACTGCTGGTTATTAAATCTGATGATGGCAAGAGGCATAAACTTTTCTGGAACGAGCAGACCTCCCTGCAAGGGGTGATGGCGGTGGAAGAAATCAAAATAGGGCAGAAGGTGAAGGTATGGTCTCTCCTTGAGCAGGACCAGTTCAAGGCCGTCAAGATAGTGGTGCTGCCGGTGTTAGGCTGCTGATTCCGGCCTGAGGTGGTGTTGGTTGACAATGGCTAGTACTCCGTAAAACTTAACTGTACGTGTAGAATTTCGTTATTGCATACGAACCACAAAGACACGAAGGCACAAAGAAAAACATAAAAACAAGAAGC
>JAVLBA010000090.1:0-8056 GCA_031581485.1 Desulfurivibrionaceae bacterium
CACCCATCTAATGATATGAATCCACAAAAAAACAACCTCTGGATGTTCTTGGCCTCGGTGAAACTGGCGCTCTCTATCCTCTTTGTGCTGGCTGCCGCCTCCATTATCGGCACCATTCTGCCCCAGGGGGAAGCGGCCGGTGTCTACCGCGACTTTTACATCACATCTCTTGGACTAAGCGGCAGCAGCGCCGATATTCTCACCAAGATCACCTTCCAGCTCGACCTCGACACCATGTATCAATCCTGGTGGTTTCGGGGTCTGATTCTCCTGCTCTCCTTAAATCTTATTGTCTGCAGCATTGAGCGTCTGCCTGATGTCTGGCGCCTGGTGGTCCTGGATAATCTTGCCACCCCACTTGCTCGTATCACCAACATGCGAAACCGGCGGCGCTACACAACCAACCTGGGAGTCAAGGAAAGTTGTGAGGCCATAAGCGCCAAATTGCAGACCCTGGGCTGGCAAACCAGCCACCGCGACCGCGACGGCGGCACCCTCCTCTTTGCCCAGAAGGCCCCGTGGAGCAGGCTTGGGGTCTATGTGGTTCACATCTCAATCTTAATAATCTTTACCGGTGCCCTGATCGGTTCCATCTGGGGACAAAAAGGCGCAGTCAATATTCCTGAGACCTTAACCACCGACAAGATCTATCAATTTGGCTCAGGCAACCCCGTTGATCTCGGCTTTACGGTGCAATGCAACTGGTTTCACCTGACTAAATATCCAAACGGCGCTCCCAAGAAATATGAATCTGAGCTGGTCATTCTTGAGAACGACGAGGAAATTCTCACTAAAACCATCGCAGTCAATGATCCCCTCACCTATAAGGGGTGGACATTTTACCAATCCAGCTATCAGTCCCACCAGAAATTTATTATCTCCGTGGCAAACAATGAGACCCAGATGGAAGAGCGTTTCCTGGCCCCTCCAAAACAGGCGGTGCGCTGGCAGCAGGAAAATCTCCTTTTCGGTATTCAGGAGCTTATCCCCACCGCCATTCCGGGCAACTACAAATACAAGCTTCTGCTTTCTGACGGCGAAGGCGGCCAAAAAATGCACATCCTTACTGACAATGAACAGCTGACCATCACTCAGGAAGACGGCAGCAGATACACCTTTCACGTCAAAGAGTTCTATTCCACCGGTCTTCAGGTCGCTAAAGACCCCGGGGTATGGATCGTTTATCTTGGCTGCGGCCTCATGCTGATCGGTCTATGGGTGGCATTCTTTGTCTTTCATAAACGGCTCTGGATTCTGGTTCGCCGTGAGCAGGATAGCACCCATATTTTCCTGGGCGGCACCACCAACAAAAACAAGGCCGGTTTCGAAACTGAATTCAACACCCTCAGCGACAGTGTGGCTGACATTAACCAAATCGAGGCTCAATAATGGACAGTTCTTCGCTTTTAAGCTTATCTACCTTCGGCTACCTGGCGGCTACAGGAGCTTACCTGGCGGCCTTTCTTTTCAAGTCAAAAAAAGCCGGCCTGGCAGGAACCACCCTGACCGCCCTTACCTTTCTCCTGCAAACCATTGCCTTGGGTCTGCGCTGGTATGAGTCGTATCAGATTGGCGCCGGTCACGCCCCTTTGACCAACATGTATGAATCCCTGGTCTTTTTCTCCTGGGCCATCGCCTCCTTCTACCTGATTCTGGAGTATAAATTCAAAAACAGAAGCCTGGGCGCCTTTGCCATGCCCTTCGCCTTCCTGGCCATGGCATTTGCCTCCTCCGGCTGGGTTGACCAAAATATCAACCCCCTGATCCCGGCCCTGCAATCCAATTGGCTCATCGCCCATGTGGTCACCTGTTTCATCGGCTATGCCGCCTTTGCCGTGGCCTGCGGTATTGCCGTCATGTACCTCCTGAAGGAGAAGGCGCCGAAGAGCACCGGCCTGCTTGCCGCCCTGCCCGATCTCAAGGTTATTGACGATATTATCCATAAGTGCATGGTGTACGGCTTCCTCTGGCTCTCGGCCGGAATTATCACCGGGGCTATCTGGGCCAACTCGGCCTGGGGCACGTACTGGAGCTGGGACCCCAAGGAGACCTGGTCGCTGATCACCTGGTTCTTCTACGCCGCCATCCTCCATGCCCGGTTTACCCGGGGCTGGCACGGCACCCGCATTGCCTGGCTGGCCATAGGTGGTTTTCTCTGCGTTGTCTTCACCTATTACGGGGTTAACTATCTGCTCTCGGGCCTGCACAGCTACGGCGGCAGTTAATATTTCATATGATGCCGCAATCAAAGGAAATGTTTGTCATTTTTCTCAAGCAGATTCTTTGCTTAAAACTTGACAAACTGCCCTGAACATAATAAGAAAATAGTGAATTAATGTTTGTGTTAGTTTTCTGTAAAAATTCAGATAACACCTAAATGGAGAGAAAAATGAAGAAATCCGTACTTTGCGCAGCAGCATTCACCATGCTTCTCGGTTTCACCGTAGCCGGTGGCGCCATGGCTGAGGACAAAGGTCCTGCCGAAATGACTCTGAAAACAGAAGCTGGCAGGAAACCTGCTACTTTTCCCCATGCCGCCCATCAGGCCAGCGACAAAGTGAGCTGTGACGACTGCCATAAGGATCTTGACGTCAAAAAAATGGCTACCGACAAGAACTATGCTCATAAAGAAGGTTGCAAATCCTGTCATAAAGAAATGGGCGCTGCCACCAAATGTAGCACCTGTCATCCCAAGAAGAAAAGAGCCATCGAGGGTTGCTAAGCACCTCTGCTTTTTTTTTCGCATTAGATTGTAAAAAAGGCTGCCTTTTTCAGGCGGCCTTTTTTTTATGCCACCTCCTGCTTGTGCCAGATCGGCACATCCTTTTATCCACCGGTTCCTTGCCTGGCTGACCGGCTATGGATTCAAGATATCGTAAACGCCATGTCTTCTCGCCCATTGCCACAAAAGAGTTCGTCCCCCACCCGCATCTGGCACTGGAACCATTTTCAGCTCAGCATTTTCCTGCTGGGAACCGCCTTTCTGCTCAGCGCTTTCATCACCGTCCTCCTCTTTCTTTTTGTCACCTTAAATATTCCTGCCCTTGACTCGCTCACTGATTACCAGCCCAAACAGACCTCCATTATCAAGGACAGAGAGGGTCTGATTGTTGATCGGGCCTATACGGAAAACAGGATTGTCGTTCCCCTTGCCGCCATGCCCGACCTGCTGCCCAAGGCCTTTATTGCCGCAGAAGATGCCCGCTTCCTAGAGCATGGCGGCGTGGACACCTGGTCCATTGCCCGGGCCCTTGTCAACAATATCAAGGCCGGCGGCAGGAGCCAGGGTGGTTCCACCATTACCCAGCAGGTGGCGCGCGCGCTCCTGCTCAGCAGAGAAAAGACCTATCTCCGCAAAATCAAAGAGGCCATTCTCGCCTATCGCATTGATCAGGTGCTCAGCAAAAAGGATGTGCTGCACATTTATCTTAACCAGATATATCTGGGCGAAAAATCATACGGGGTGGAAGCGGCCGCCTTTACCTATTTCGGCAAAAAAGCTGCGGAACTGAGCCTGGCGGAAATTGCTATCCTGGCAGGTCTTCCTCAGGCACCAAGCCGCTATTCGCCGTTTCATAATTATGGAGCCGCCAAAAAGAGACAGGGTTATGTTCTCAACCGGATGGCAGAGGAAGGTTTTATCAGCTCATCTGCGGCCAGCAAGGCCTTTGACCAGCCCTTACTCTGGGCATCCCGCCCCAATAATCACCATGAAGCCCTCTATTTCCTGCAGGCTGTCCGCAATGATGTCAGCAAACGATATGGCCGGAAAATGCTCTATGAAGGCGGCCTTACCATTGAAACAACCCTGGACCTGAGATTACAAAAAGAGGCTGACCGCTCCATTGAAAAGGGGGTGAGCAATTGGGCCCTGCGCAGTGGCCACGGCAGACGCATTACCCCCCAAGGCGCCCTGGTGGCCATGGAAAGCAGAACCGGCAAAGTCAGGGCCCTGACCGGCGGCGTCAATTTTTCCAGGAGTCAATTCAATCGCGCCACCCAGGCCAAAAGACAGCCCGGTTCCGCCTTTAAACCACTGGTCTTTGCCCAGGCCTTCAGCTCTGGCTTGAGCCCGGCCTCTGTTTTTATTGATGCCCCCCTCCACCTCCCCGGTCACCGCAAGGGCGTCTTCTGGGAGCCCAAGAACTTCTCCGGCACCTCCTACGGCCCCACCACCCTCTCTACCGCCCTGGTCAAGTCGAGGAATATTGTCACCATTAAACTTCTGCAGGAAATAGGCATCCAGAATGTCATCTTGTTGGCCCGCCAGATGGGGATAAAATCGAGCCTCCACCCCAATCTTTCCCTGGCCCTGGGTGCCTCAGAGCTCTCCCTGCTGGAACTCACCGCCGCCTATACCACCTTTGCCAATCAGGGCAAATATTGCCGGCCTATTTTCATCAACCGCATCTTCGCCCCTGACGGCAGGGTCCTGGAAAACAATATCCCCAGACAGAACAAGGTCCTTGATGAACGAGCCGCCTACCAGGTGACCCGTCTTCTGCAGGACGTCATCCGTGAGGGCACCGGCAAAAAGGCCTGGGGACTTGCCGGTGATTCTGCCGGCAAAACAGGGACCGCAGACCAGAACATGGATGCCTGGTTTATCGGCTATACTCCCGATCTGGTGACCGGCGTCTGGATGGGATTTGATCTGAAGCGCAACTTGGGAAAGAATGAAACCGGGGGGCAGGCCAGCGCTCCTATCTGGTTTGACTTCATGAAAAAGGCCATGACAGACCGGCCACCCGAAAAATTCCAGGTCCCGGCCGGAATCACCTTTTTACCCACTGACCGTGAAACAGGTCTCTATGACCCGGAGATGCGCAATAAAAAACGCTGGCTCCCCTTCTGGACCAAGGATATCGAAAAGCAGATGCCGGGGAAAGGGCCGGAGCACCTTGTCCGGAAATGAGCATAAAAAAAAACCCGGCCTGATAAGACCGGGTTTTTATGGAAAAGATGCTTTTTTTAAGGGCTATTCCTGAAGCTCATCCATACCGTGATAGACCACGGTGAACTTTTTCCGTAACTCGTTGGTGAGATTTTCGCAATCACAGCCCTCTTCGGCGATAATTCTGATGGCCACTCTTTTATACCCCTCTTCGGCATCCTCAAAGGATGTCAAGACACTGATCACCCTGGCATGATGATCCCGGAGGGTCTGGACCACGTTGGTCACGGAACCAGGGACATCCTTCAGATCAAAGACATACTGGATGGCGCCGTCCTTAATGCCGGTGGAATGAATAAAGCCACGCAAGACATCGGTTTCACTGACCAGCCCCACAATCTGCCCCTCATTATTCACCACAGGCATGCCGGAGATCTTCTTGTCCAGCATGATTACCGCGGCTTTTTCCAGGGAATCAAAGCCGTTCAGGGTAGCAGGGTTCGGGGTCATCACCTCTTTAATCTTCATCTCACTGAGAAGATAATAGAGCTCATGCACATCCAGCGAAGTGGTCTTGGATGGGGAGGCGTCTTTAACGTCACGATCGGTGACAATACCGATCAGCTTGCCGTGGGAAACAACAGGCAAACGGCGGATGGTATTTTCTTTCATTATCCGGATGGCACGCATAAGAGAGGTATTCTCATCAACGGTTAACACATCTTTAGTCATCCAATCTTGAATCAACATATTATTTTCTCCTCCCACGGGGAAAGTTTATCAGCAACATGTAAAATTTATAACTCTATCACAAGACCAGCGGGCGGTTATACCTGCACATCACTCTGCCTATCTTCCATTCATTCTTATAAAATATTCTTGTCATTCTGGCAACATTGTTGGCACACTGTTTTTTCACATAGGTGTTTTTACCTTACCAACCAGACACCTCTTGCGGGGCAAAAGGAAGAAAAGAGCCCCCTGTTTCCCTCTTTCTCCCCCAGCCGACATTATTTGCTTTTTTGGCTTTCCATGTGTAGATTGTCGGTCATGGCTTGATATGCCGCACCCTTTTTAACAGCAACCCCCAGCCATCCCCTGGCCATTCTTCTTTCCCTCTTTCCACCTCTTCTTCTTTCACCACCTATGATCCATCCCCCCCGCCCCTTTTCCCAACAGCAGCTCGCCACACTGCTGGCCGGCCTGCAGGATGACTTTGTCCTTCTGGAGAGCGCCAAGATCACCAAGGACAACTCCAGAAGCATCCTCTTCCATAGGCCCCTTGATCGTCTGCAATGTACCGCCGCGATCAGCCCCGTGGAATTCCTCGGCCAATGCCGGGCCATCCTGGACCAGGGCCTCTATCTGGCCGGCTGGTTCAGCTACGAATTCGGACTGGGACTTGAGCCGCGCCTGCAGCACCTGCTGCCTTCAGAGCCGTTTATCCTGGCCGATCTCGGGGTATACCATTCTCCCTGCTGCTATGATCATGGCCTGGGGAAATGGAGTGGCGACGAGATTCCGGCCGGGCCCGTTCCCCAGGCCTCCTGCCAGCTGGACAACATCCGTCTGAGCCAGGACCAAGAGGCCTACCAGGCGAACATTGCCAAGATCAAGGCCTACATCGCCGCGGGGGATACCTACCAGGTCAACTACACCCTGCAGCTCCTCTTTGACCTGCTGGGCAGTGCAGACGAGCTTTACCTGCGACTCCGCCGTAACCAGATGGTCAGCTACAGTGCCTACCTCCGCCATGACAGACAACGCCTCATGTCCTTTTCTCCTGAGCTTTTTTTCCGCAAGGAAAAAGAGCTGTGCACGGTGCGCCCCATGAAGGGTACCAGCTGCCGGGGCCGCACCCTGAGCCAGGACCGCCAGCTCGCCGCCAGCCTGCAAAACGATGAAAAAAACCGGGCGGAAAATGTGATGATTGTCGATCTGCTCCGCAATGATCTGGGCAGGGTGGCCACCATGGGCTCGGTGGAGACCAAATCCCTCTTTGATGTCGAGACCTATGAATCGCTCCTGCAGATGACCTCCACCATCACCGCTGAAATTGCGGTTGACCTGCCCCTGGTCCGGCTCTTCAAGGCCCTCTTCCCCTGCGGCTCGGTCACCGGCGCCCCGAAAATCCGCACCATGGAGATCATCCACGAGCTGGAAACAGAGCGCCGGGGTGTCTACACGGGGGCCATCGGCTATCTTGCCCCTGACGGGGATGGCTGTTTCAACGTACCCATCCGCACCGTGGTCCTGGATGACCAGAAGGGCAAGATGGGGATCGGCTCTGGTATCGTGGCCGACTCCAGCCCTGAAAAAGAATGGCAGGAGTGCTGCCTAAAAGGCCATTTCCTCAGCAAAGAACGCCCCGATTTTCAGCTCATTGAGACCATGCTCTGGATTAACGGGCAAGGCTACTGGCTCCTTGACCACCACCTGGAAAGGGTGGCGGATTCTGCCCGCTATTTCGGCTTTCCCTTTGCCAAAGAGGAGGTGGCAACGGCCATTGCCACCTATCAGAGCGAACTTGCCGGCAGCACCGCAGCCCGGGTCCGCCTCCTGGTGGACAGAGAGGGCGCCACGTCCTTTTCCCATCTTCCCTGCCCGCTGCCCAAAAATATCGGGCTGCCGCCGCAGAGAGCCCCTCAACTCTACCGGTCAAAGAGTTTCCTGGCCTCTGAGCGCATAGATTCCAGCGACCTTTTCCTCTACCACAAGACCACCCAGCGCCCGACCTATGACCGTCTCGGCCAAGAAGCACGGGCAGGAGGCTTCCTTGATCTTATCTTCACCAATGAACGGGGGGAAATCACCGAAGGGGCCATCACCAATGTCTTTGTGGAAAAGGAGGGTATTTTCTTCACCCCGCCCCTTGCTTCCGGGCTCTTACCGGGGGTCTTCAGGGCCTATCTCCTGGCCGCCTTTCCGGAGCGGGTCAGAGAAAAGACCCTTTTCAGCAAGGATCTCCTGGAGCCGGCCACCTCTGTCTATCTGGGTAATTCAGTGAGAGGTCTGGTGCCGATTGAGTTGCTCGCCCCGCCAGAGGGCCTTTTGCAAACATCCTTTGCCGAGGCTCCCTGCTGACCTAGTGCAGTGTATCACTTAAAGTTTCGTATATTTATGTAACTCTGCCTTTAACCACAAAGGCATTCGTTTTAATAC
>JAVLBA010000091.1:0-8028 GCA_031581485.1 Desulfurivibrionaceae bacterium
CGGCCAGGGAAAAAACAAGAAGGAGGGGGAGGAACATTTTCTTGAGCATGGTAATGCCTCTGTGCATGGTTAATATTTGTTAACGCAGGAAAAATAGTGTAGAAAATACCATATTATCCTATAAAATCTCATCAAAGAATTTGGTTCTCCCTCTTTTTTGTGTATGACTAGGCCCATGCTGAAACCATTGGTGGCCCATTAGAAAAGCCCGGTGGGCCGATGCCCCTGCCGCTCCTTACTGTTAGCAAAATGCTGTTATTTGCCTCCTTTCTGGACAAAACCGCCTTCCCCATACCTCTTGTTTCCGGATGATTTTAGTCCGAGGATTTTCATGTTGAAGAAAAAGACCTTTTTTATGTTCTCCCTGTTGCTGGCCGTAATGCCATCCCTCTGCCTTGCCGCTGCGGATGCCACTATTTTGATCTATCACCGTTTTGGCGACCATCGATATCCCACCACCAATGTCAGCGTGGAGGCCTTTACCCAACAGATGGAGTTTTTAGACGCGAACCACTATACCGTCATCCCCCTGGCGGAATTGCTCACTCTTGTAAAAAAGAGGGAGGAAATACCTGACAAGACCGTTGTCATCACCATTGATGACGCCTATGCCTCGGTCTATGAAAAGGCCTGGCCCATCCTCAGGGAATATGGCTACCCCTTTACTGTTTTTGTCTATACCAAGGGGGTTGCACAGAATTCCAGGGATTATATGAGCTGGAGCCAGCTTCGGGAACTGAAGGAGCAGGGCGTCGATTTTCAGGACCACGGCTTTAATCATGCACATATGGCATTTAAGCCGGAGAATATGGCTGAAGTCGACTACCGCTCCTGGATCAGCGGTGATCTGATGAAATCCAGGGCCCTTTTGTCTCGGGAACTGGGGGAGCCCCGTTTCTTCGCCCTTCCGTACGGGGAGTATAACAATATTGTTCTTGAGGAGGCCAGGGCCCTGGGCTATGAGGCGATTTTGACCCAAGATCCCGGCGCTGTGGGCCCCTATTCAGATCCCTTCTGTCTGCCCAGGCAGCCCATACTGGGCAAGGAGTGGGCTGCCATGCCCCATTTCAAGAAGATTCTGCAGCTGGCGGATCTGCCGCTCACGGATCTGACCCCTCCTCCTCAGCAATTGGCAGACGCCATGGTGACCCGTTATCAGGCCAGGATGCTTGATCCTGAGAAATATAGTCCCGGCACTTTCGGCTTCTGGGTGAGCGGGCTGGGCTGGCATCAGGCCCAGAGGGAAGGGGATATCCTCTTTTTTAACGCGGATAGGCCTTTGCTGCGGCCCGTCACCAGAGTGGTGGTCAGTGGTCGCAAGAGCAAGAGCGGCAATCTTGCCACCCGGACCTGGATGCTCATCCATCCGGATGGCGACAAGGCAGGGGAATAGGCCATGCGCGCCCTGATGGCTCATCTGGACTGGCCCCTGCTGGTGGTTCTGTGTCTTACCCTGGGCCTGGCCCCCTTTACGCCTCCCCATATCCTTGAAAAACTGCAGATGCTCAGTGAAGGAACCTTAAAGAGGCCCCTGGACTGGTTTGATCTCTTCTTTCACGGCATCCCCTGGCTTCTTTTGATCATAAAGGCCCTTTACGCCCTTGTGGACTCCTATTTGCCGAAATGACAGATGGGGTAGGTGCATGTCTTACAGATGCTGCACAGGCCGCCATGGCCCAGCCTGGCCAGATCGGCCCGGGTAATTGTTTCGCCGGCCAGGACCCTGGGCAGGACAAGGTCAAAAACCGTAATGCGATGAAACATGCCGCAGGCCGGCAGTCCCATAACCGGCACAGCACCGATGGTGCCCACCAGGAACATGGCGCCGGGCAGGACCGGGGTGCCGTAGACAACATCCGTGGCACCGGCCCGGGCAATGGCCATTCTGGTCACATCATCGGGATCCACGGACATGCCGCCACTGGTGATGATCAGATCAGCACCAGCTGCAAGGCAGCCCTTGATCTCGGCCGCGATGGTGTCGATATCGTCAGGGGCAAAGGCGACCTTGACAACCGAGGAACCCAGTTGCGCCAGCTTCTTGCGCAGCACAGGCTCAAAGGCGTCCTTGATCCGGCCGTAAAACACCTCATTGCCGGTAATGATCAGACCGGCCCGGGCCTGACGCAGGGCCTTGACCTGGAAAACCCCCGCCGCCGGACAGAGGGCCGCGGCCTGGTGGACGACCTCCTTTTTGGAGGTGAGGGGGATGAGCCTGGTGGCAGCCACCTGGGTCCCCTTGTGCACCGGGGTGTTGGTGTGCAGGGAGGAGCACATGACCTCCCCGAGGAGATTGAAGGCATACAGTTTTTCGACATCCACCTTGAGGATGCCGTCAAAATCGGCCACCAGGCTCAACTTTCCCTCTGTGGGCTCACCGCTCACCACCACCCCGGCACCGGCCAGGGCCTGGGCCATAATGTGGGCGGCCTCATTCTCATGGATCTCATCCGCTTCCAGAGAAAGTACATAAATATGATCCTTGCCCAGACGCTTGAGATGTTCCACATCCTCCTGACGAATGACATGGCCTTTTTTAAAGGCAGCGCCCTTAAAGGAATCTTTCTGGTCATCCTGCTGGTGGACAAGGCGAATCTCTGTGACGTCATGGGGGAGGACCATGCCCACGGCCTCTTCAACGGGAACTGTTTTTGATGCCATAATAATCTCTGCGTATTTGGTATTTTTTTGTAATGGGGATCGCCCAGCAAACAGAGGCGCATATCCTGTTTTGTAACTGCTCACCCCATGGCCACCTCAATTACAATAACCACCTGAGTTGTAACTGCTTGCCGGGCACCGAATCATACTCAGCATGGGGTCAAAAGGCTACCATATTGACAAAGGCCTCAAATAAGATAGAGTGACGTCGCTCCATTCCTGTTACATCTTGTTTTAGTTCTGCACATATCTGCACAATCCCACATGGAGAGGGGTTCATGAGCACTACCAGGGGATACTGGCACTCTAATCTTGGATTTCTGCTGGCTGCCATCGGCTCGGCCATTGGTCTCGGCAATGTCTGGCGTTTCAGCTATATGGCGCATCAATATGGCGGCGGCGCCTTTCTGGTGCCGTACATTGTGGCGCTCCTTGTCGCCGGCCTACCCATCATGCTCCTTGAGTATGGTGTGGGCCATCTGGAAAAGGCCTCTTCACCCTTGAGTTTTCGGCGCATAGGCCGTCACTATGAGTGGTTGGGGTGGTGGATGCCCGTGGTGGCCATGTTCGGCATTATGCTCTACTATGCGGTTATTGTGGGCTGGTGCGTTAATTATCTCTTTCTGGCCGTCTCCCTGGGATGGGGGGTTGACCCCCAGGGCTTCTTTTTTAACGATTTCCTGCAACTGAGTGATTCCGCCGACAATCTGGGTTCCTTCAGGATGCCCATTCTCCTGGCCACCGGTTTTGTCTGGTTTTCATGCTGGCTCATCTGTTTTCGTGATGTCCGTCACGGCATTGAACGGGCCAGTAAGATCTTTATGCCCGCCCTCTTTATCCTGACCCTGATCATGGTGGGCTGGACCCTCACCCTGGATGGCGCCACTGATGCCATCAGGCATAATTATCTTTCTGCCGACTGGTCCAGGATCAATATCTTTGCCGCCGACCCGGTTCTTCGCAATATGGCCATCAAAACCTGGGTGGCCGCCTTTGGTCAAATCTTCTTTACCCTTTCCCTGGGCTTTGGCATTATGATCACCTATGCCAGCTATCTGCCCGACAAGATCAATATCGGTCAGAACGCCGTGATAACCTGCCTGGTGAACTGCGCCTATTCCCTGGTTGCCGGCCTTGCCGTTTTCGGCATTGTCGGCTTCATGGCCCAGAGCCAGGGGGTGCCCTTTGCCGAGGCCATCAAAGGTGGACCGCAGCTCGCCTTTGTGGTCTACCCCAAGGCCATCTCCATGCTGCCCAGCCTCAATGTCCTTTTCGGCATCATGTTTTTTTTGATTCTGGTTATTGCCGGTCTCACCTCCGGCGTGTCGCTGATCGAGGCCTTTACCTGCTCCTTTACCGACAAATTTGCGTGGCCCAGAAAAAAGGTGGTGACCATGCTCTGCGCTGCGGGGTTTCTGGGGAGTCTGATTTTTACCACCCAGGGCGGGCTTTATGTTCTCGACATTGCTGACCATTTCATAACAAATTATGGTCTTGTGGTCGGCGGCCTCCTGGAGTGCCTCCTGGTGGGCTGGGTCCTGAAGAGCGTGGTGCTTCGTCGCCATTTTGCCGAAACAGGCAGCAAGATTCCTTTTATCTGGGATATCTGTATTAAATTTATTACCCCGATAATTTTGATCATTCTGGTCTATTTTGCGGTGCAGGTGGACCTGGCGGAAAATTATGGCGGCTACTCATCCGGTCAACTCCAGCTTTTTGGCGGCGGTGCCCTGCTCCTCTGCCTGGCGGTGGCCCTGGCCTTTGCCTTTGCCCCCTGGCATCCGGACAAAGTGAAACGTCGTCACCAGCCAGAAGAAGATGACCTTCTGGTTTAACCCTTTGCCAACTTTGCCCATGACTCCATTACCCGACCATAATTTTCAGCCCCTTATTGCGGCCCATGATTTCACCTCTTCGAAATTGCTTTCTTTCTTTGACGGCAATGATTTTGCTGAGGCGGAGTTTTCCGTAAATGAGTTTGATGTCTTTGCCCTGTTTTTTGTGACCATGGCCTTTTTAAGCAACAAAGAGCCCACAAAAGATCTGGGGGTGGTTGTGGAAGATTTTCATGCCACCATCATTGGAGACCTTGTCCAGCGTATCCTCAGCAGCCAGGACAAGGAGGCCACAAGGAACAAGGAAGAAGCCCTGGCCGCCATGATAAAGAAGATTTTTGAGGAACGTTTTCGTCATTATTTTCATATCTTTAAAAAAAGCAGTCCTCCAGATAGGCAGCAGATCTACACCAGCCTTGCTGAGGCCTTTCTGGAAAAGAGTGTCCAGGGAGCTCTCCCCCAGGAAACACTGTCGCGCTTCACCTCCTTTCTCAGGGGCTTGTTTGATGAAGTGGTGGCTTTTCTGGAAAAAACGGAATCCCTGGCTGGTTGCCGGCCGGAAGGAGCAGGTGATATCAAATGAAAAAGGTGCGGGTTGGGGTCATAGGTGTCGGATACCTCGGCAATTTTCACGCCCAGAAATATGCGGCCATGGATCACGTCGATCTGGTGGGTATTTTTGACAGCGATAGTGATCGGGCCCGGCAGATTGCTGCTGCTTGTGGCACCAGGGCCTTTGCCGATTATCACGATCTTATTGCCCAGGTGGATGCGGTGAGCATTGTGACCCCCACCACCTTTCATCATAAAGTGGGCATGGCGTGTCTGGCCGCAGGTCTTGATGTCATGATGGAAAAACCCATCACTGTCACCCTGGCCGAGGCGGACGAGCTCATTGCCCTGGCTGCCCAAAAAGGGTCTATTCTCCAGGTTGGCCATTTGGAGCGCTTTAATCCCGGCATCATGGCCTTGGAA
The DNA here is from genome assembly GCA_031581485.1 of Desulfurivibrionaceae bacterium. Taxonomy (GTDB): domain Bacteria; phylum Desulfobacterota; class Desulfobulbia; order Desulfobulbales; family SURF-16; genus BM506. The sequence continues at coordinate 5,472 of JAVLBA010000091.1, forward strand.
CATTATCTGGACCAGCCGATCTATATAGAATCACAGCGGGTTCATCAGTTTAACCCCCGGGGGAACGATGTCGATGTGGTCCTTGATCTCATGATCCACGATATCGATATTATCCTCAGTATCGTCAAGTCTCCCCTTGAGTCCATGCGGACCCTGGGGGCATCGGTGGTTACCTCTTCAACCGATGTGGCCACCGCCCAACTCATCTTTGAAAACGGCTGTGCGGCAACAGTGACCGCCAGCCGGATCGCCCAGAGCAATATCCGTCAGCTGGTCATCCATCAGAAAAAAAGCTCACTCATTGTCGATTATGGCCAGAAGGACATCACCGTCATCGAACGCAGCGGCGGCCAGACAGCAGAGGGCTATCCTCTGGAGGAGGCCACCCATCTGCCCTTTCCCGGTCAAGGTGACGCCCTGAAGACAGAGCTCCTTCATTTCATCACTGCCGTGCAGACTAGACAACAGCCCAAGGTGAGCGGCGTAGAGGGCCGGCAGGCCCTGGCCATTGCCCTGCAGCTCATCGCTGAGATAAAAGCACATCAAGCTGTCCATCAATTATAATGGCGGCTCTCAACAACAGAGATGTGATGATCGTGGCCGGGGAGGCCTCCGGAGACATGCATGGGGCCCGGGTCCTGCAGGCCTTGCAGAAACATCTCCCTCAGCTGCGCTCCTACGGCATGGGTGGCGATGCCTTGCGCCAGGCCGGCATGGAGATTCTGGTTGATGCCGCTGATATGGCCGTGGTCGGCATCATGGAGGTCCTGGCCCATCTGGGTGCCATCGTTGCCGCCCAGAATACCCTCCATTGCGCCCTTAAAGAGAGAAGGCCGCGGCTTCTTATTCTCATTGATTATCCGGATTTCAACCTGATGCTGGCCAAAAAGGCCCGCCGTCTCCATATTCCTGTGCTCTATTACATCAGTCCACAGGTCTGGGCCTGGCGCAGTGGCAGGGTCAAGAAAATAAGGGGCCTGGTGGACCAGATGGCGGTTATCCTCCCCTTTGAGAAGGAGTTTTATGCCAGACATGGTTTTGAGGTGACCTATGTCGGTCACCCCCTGGCAGACAGCGTCAAGCCCACCTTGGGTAAAGAGGCCTTTTTGGCCAGGCACGGCATTAAAGCGGCCAAAAATATTATCGGCATCATGCCCGGCAGTCGCCGCAAGGAGATTGCCACCATGCTGCCTGTTTTTCTGAAGGCCGCCCGCATCGTGCAGAAGCGTTATCCGGAGACCACCTTTCTGGTGCCCCTGGCGCCCACCCTCAGTGGAGATGTCCTGGCGGAAAACGGCCTCTCTGATTATTCCCTTGATATCCATGTGGTTAAAGGAGATCGCTATGACCTCATGGCGAGCTGCGATCTGGTAATGGCGGCTTCCGGCACCGTTACCCTGGAACTGGCCCTCCTGCAGATACCCATGCTGGTATCCTATAAGCTCTCTGCCATGACCTATTTTCTGGGCAGACGTTTTATCAAGGTCGATTTTGCCTCCCTGGTCAATCTGGTTGCTGATGAAGAGGTAGTTCCGGAGCTGCTTCAGGATGAGGCCACTCCGGAGGAAATCGCCCGGACCCTCCAGAAACTCTGGCCGGGAAGTGAGGCCCATGCCGAGATGACCGCCAAACTTGCGGAGGTGAAAGATGCCCTGGGGCAGGGCGGGGCCTCTGACCAAGTGGCCAAACTGGCCTTGAAATTCTATGCCCCTCCCAAAGGGTGATGCCTCCCCCCGCTTTTTGGTTATTTTTGGCCTGCGTACCGTAAAGATCAGCAACAACGCCCACTTGTCAACCCTTTCCCTCTAGGCATTTCACCTAGATCATCTTTAAACGTGGCGCCGATTGAGCATCCTTGGCGGAAGATATAGATTCAAAGAAGAGGTTTGAATCTATATCTTATTTTGCCAAGGAGGCCCGGTATGGTTGACCAACACCTGCAACATCTGCTCGCGCTCATAGGTGAAAACAGGATTTTTGCCAGTTACGAGTTTATGAAAGGCCTTCCCGCCAACACCCCCATTCCCAACAAGCATAACCTTTTCTGCGATCTTGAAGCCAAGGTCTTCGGGGCCAGAGATCTGAGCCGTCAAGCCAATGGGCTTCTGAAAAGAGGCGCCTATCCCAAGGCCCTTGCTCATTTAGACAGGGCAAGACAACTGGTGGCTGATTTTCCAAATATTTATCATGAGATCTATTTTGTCGAAGGCAGCCTTGCCCAATTAGAGCAAAGCCTGGCCGATGCGGAAGTAGCGGCCGACAGGGGCGAACAGCGGCAGGTAAGGGAGTTTTTGAGAACAGCCTCCAGAATTGATAGCCGCAATATCGCCATCTTACGGATCAGAAAGAAGCTGCAGAAAAGCGTCCGCAAGAGAAGGGCGCAGAATATCCTCCTCACCAGTCTGCTCATCCTTATCCCCTTTATCTATATGGGCTATGAACAGGTACTCTTTTAGAAAAGCCATCCCTGGCGACCTTTCCCAGGCAAGAGGCGGCTAGTGCAGTGTGTCACTTAAAGTTTCGTATATTTATGCAACTCTGCCTTTAACCACAAAGG
>JAVLBA010000092.1:0-7958 GCA_031581485.1 Desulfurivibrionaceae bacterium
TATTGTAACTACAGATACAGCATTGAGGAAAGGGGCGGACCATTTCATTAGTGACGGGGAAGGTCCGTGGCAGATCCTTTACAAAGAGACCTGGGGCTGGGGCAGGGAGATGGTGAAGCAGGTACCGGAGCTCTCTGAGGTGACGGTGAGCAGTCCTTCATGGCTGGCGATGATCTGATTGACAATGGAGAGGCCGAGGCCGGTGCCGTTTTCGCGGGTGGTGAAAAAGGGATCAAATATCTGGCTGCGGATGGTCTCAGCCATGCCGGGGCCATTGTCGGCAACATCCAGCACCAGCCAGGCCTGGCCCTGGTCGTTTTTTTCGGCAACCGTCACGGTCAGGCAAGGCCTTACTGTGTTGGTCAGGGCATGGACTCCGTTGGTGATGAGATTAATCAGCACCTGCCGCATCTGGTTGGCGTCGGCCCAGCACTCCATGGTTGCCGGGATGGCCAGGTCGATCTCCACCTGGTGCCAGGAAGGATCGTGGCCGGCCATGGTAAGGGCCTCTTCTGCCAGTTCCTTTAAGGAAAACCATTCCATAACGGGCTCCACCGGCCGGCTGAATTTGAGGAAACCATGGATGGTGGCCTCCAGTCGGTCGCTCTCTCTGATAATGATATTCATCAAGGCCTGGGTGGTGGTGTCTGCGGTCAGTTCCTTCTCCAGGATCTGGGCGGCACCGCTCATGGCAGCCAGGGGATTGCGGAATTCATGGGCAATGCCCGCCGCCATTCTGCCGATGGCCGCCATTTTTTCGGCCTGCCGCACCCGGTATTCCATCTTCTTGATCTTGCTCAGGTCCTGCATGGTATAGACCCGGTAATGATCTTTCTCGCCGGGCATGTTGAGCCGGGTCCAGGAGTAGCCCACGGGAATCCTTTGACCATCCTTACGCTCTAAGGTCGCCAGAGGGCGGATTTCACCCTTGTCATCGGCCATGATCTCCGGCATCAACTCCGCCAGGGAGAGGCCCTCCACCTCCTGAGCGGAAAAGCCGCTGATTTTTTCAGCCGCCCTGTTGAACGAGGTGATTATCTTGTCGCCGTTGATGGTGATGATGCCGGTGGTGATATCGGCAAGGATCTGTTTGTAGAGCACGGCCAGCCGGTCGCGGTCAAGGATGGTTGCCGACAGGGCCGTCTCGGTGAGCTGCAGCCGTTCCGCCATGAAGGAGCTGAGAAGGGCGGTGAGAAAAAAGGAAAGCCCGGCAATGGAGAAGATGGGCAGGAGCATCATGAACTGCTCCAGATTGCTGGAAGGAAAGTAGGCAGACATGCTTCCCGAGAACTCCAGCCACAGAATGGCCCCGTAGAGCAGGGAGGCCTGGGCCGCCATGAACAGGGCGCCGCGCCGCATGAGCAGGGTGGCCCCGCAGATAATGGGAAAGAAGTAGATGATGATGAGAAAGGATTGGCTGCCGCCGCTGAAGAAGACCAGAACAGAGGTGAGCAGGACGTCCAGCGATATCTGGATGTAGGTAAAGGGCTTGGAGCAGGGGATGTACCTGACCAGAAAGGCGGAGGCGATGGTGAAGAGATAGACCCCGCCGATGAACATGCCCACCAGGTGGAGGGGGATGACCTGATAATGGGTGGCATCCTGATACTGGAAAAAGAGGATGATGCCCAGGAGAAAGCTGAGAATCACCACCCTGAAGAAGAGGACCCAGAGCAGCTGTTTGCGCAGCTGGATATCCTCCTCGTAATGCAGAGGGTCAATGGGGCAAACCGGTTGCCGGGGGGCTTTTCTTTGCATGATTGTGGTCAGGGACCCTGGGATTGGATGATTAGAGATTGTGTTTCTGCAGCTTGTAGCGGAAGGAACGGAAACTTATCTTGAGGAGATCTGCGGCCCGCATTTTAGAGTAATGGGTTTTTTCCAGGGCACAGATGAGCAGCTTCTTCTCAAAACGGCTGACTATTTTTTCCAGGCCTTCCTCAAAAAGCTCCTCTTCACTGTGCAGCCCCACCAGATTTTCCGGCAGGGCGGGCCGGCAGGAGCCGGCCTTCTTGCGGTGGCTGGAGAGGGTAAGGCTTTCCGGCAGGATGATGTTTGAGGTGGAAAGGGCCACTCCCCGTTCGATGATGTTTTCCAGCTCCCTGATATTGCCCGGATAATCATAGTTCATGAGCACCTCCATGGCGTAGGAGGAGAGCTCCATGACCTCCTTGTCAAAGATGGCGGCGTATTTCTTGAGGAAAAAATCGACCAGCAGGGGCACGTCACCCTTTCTTTCCCGCAGGGCCGGCATCCGGATGGGGACCACGGCCAGGCGATAGAAAAGGTCTTCGCGAAAGCGGCCCTCCATCACCTCATCTTCCAGGTCGCGGTTGGTAGCGGAAATGATCCGGACATTGATCTTGGTGATCTGGGTGTCACCCACCTTTTTAAACTCTCGTTCCTGCAGAACGCGCAGCAGCTTGGTCTGGGTCACCGGAGTGAGTTCCCCCACCTCGTCGAGAAAGGCGGTGCCGTTATTGGCCTGGCCGAAAAGACCGACGGTATTGGCGGTGGCGCCGGTAAACGACCCCTTGACGTGGCCAAAGAGTTCACTCTCAAAAAGTGTTTCCGGGATGGCATTGCAGGTGATGGGCACAAAGTGGTGGGGGGCTGCCTTGCTGTTGTTATGGATGGCCTGGGCCACCAGTTCCTTGCCCGTGCCTGATTCCCCGTAAATAAGGACATTGGCCTGGGTGGGGGCGATACGGTTGATCAGATCGAAGATCTTCAGCATCTCCGGGCTCTGGCCGATGATGTCATGGGAGGGGCTTTGCAGCTGGGTGGGGATCACGGCACTGTCTGTGGCTCCCAGGGCCGTGGTGATGATGGTGATGATCTCATCGACCTTGAAAGGCTTGGTTATGTAGTCAAAGGCGCCGTTTTTCATGGCGGACACCGCATCCTCAGGAGAGGCAAAGGCGGTGATGATGAGAACGGGCAGGTCCGGGAAGGAATCTTTGAGTTCCTTGAGGAGATCAAGGCCGGACATGCCCCCCATGCGGATATCCGTGATGACAAGATCAAGTTCGTGATTTGCGGCCATTTCCAGGCCGCGCTGGGCATGGGCGGCAGTAAAGACCTGATGGCCTTCTTTCTCAAGGAGAATAGACAAAAACTCCCGCATGGAAAGCTCGTCATCAACAATAAGGATTGTGGACATGGATTTTAGGGGCAGAAGTGAGTAAGGAAGAAGGAAGAGACATCCTCTTCCTTCCTTGCCCCTTTGCTTACCTCTTTTTTTGTTTTTTTTCCACTCTAACAAAAAAACGCGCGGGTTAAAAAACCCGCGCGTTTTTGGTAAAGGGCGCTGAAAAGCGCTTTAGCGCCCTGTTATGTGTACTATTTTTTGACAGATTGTTAATGATCTACTGCATCACCGGCTCCCATGGGCACACGGAGATTTTCCACCATGACCCTGATCTCCCTGGGAGGTGCTTCCGTCATGTTGGAGACGATAAAGGCCACGATAAAGTTGAGCAGGGCTCCCACGGCACCGAAAGAGCCGGTGGAGATGCCAAACAGCCAGTTATCGGCGGTATCCGCCATGATGGCCGTGGACTGGATGAAGAGAAAGCCCTTGAACCAGAAGATGTAGAGCAGGGTGGAACCAATACCGGTGAGCATACCGGCAACAGCGCCCGCCTTGTTCATCCGCTTGGAGAAGATACCCATCATCAGGGCCGGAAACAGCGAAGATGCAGCCAGACCAAAGGCCAGGGCCACCACCTGGGCGGCAAATCCTGGGGGGTTGAGGCCCAGATAGCCGGAAACCAGGATAGCGCCTGCCATGGCGATCCGGCCCGCTTTCAGCTCGGCCTTGTCGGTCAGGTTGGGCATGAAGGTGCTCTTTAAGACGTCATGGGAGATGGCGGAGGAGATGGCCAGCAGCAGACCGGCCGCCGTGGAGAGCGCCGCGGCAATACCACCGGCCGCCACCAGGGCGATAACCCAGTTGGGCAGATTGGCGATCTCCGGATTGGCCAGCACCATGATGTCACGGTCCACCTTCACCATTTCATTGCCTTCCCAGCCGAAGGACTCGGCCTGCTCATCAAGGCCCGGACCATAGTACTGGATCCTGCCGTCGTTGTTTTTGTCCTCAAACTGCAGCAGGCCGGTGGCCTCCCATTTCTTGAACCAACTGGGACGCTCTTCGTATTGCAGATTGCCATCAGCAGCGCCGATCTCGCCGGTCTGGATGGTACTCACCAGGTTGAGACGGGCCATGGCGCCGACCGCCGGGGCAGTGGTGTAGAGAAGGGCGATAAAGACCAGGGCCCAGCCCGCGGAAGAGCGGGCATCACGCACCCGGGGTACGGTGAAAAAGCGGGTAATAACATGGGGCAGACCCGCAGTACCGATCATCAGGGAAAGGGTGAGCAGCACCATGTTGATGGTGGAACCCTTCTGGATGGTGTATTCCTTGAAGCCGAGATCAAGCAGGGTTCCATCCAGCTTGTCCAGCAGCGAGGTGGTGGAGCCGAGCATATCCGAACCCAGGCCGAGCTGGGGAATCGGGTTGCCGGTGAGCTGCAGGGAGATGAAGATGGCAGGCACCGTATAGGCGAAAATCAGCACGCAGTACTGGGCGATCTGGGTATTGGTAACCCCCTTCATGCCGCCCAGAACCGCGTAAATGAAGACGATGACCATACCGGCGACCAGGCCGGTGGCAAAATCAACCTCCAGGAAACGGGAAAAGGCCACGCCGATACCCTTCATCTGGCCGATAACATAGGTCAGTGAGGCGACAATGAGGCAGAAGACCGCGACCAGGCGGGCGGTATTCGAGTAATAGCGATCGCCGATAAAGGCGGGCACGGTAAATTTGCCGTGCTTGCGCAGATAAGGGGCCAGCAGCATGGCCAGCAGGCAGTAGCCGCCCGTCCAGCCCATCAGGTAGACAGAGGCGTCATAGCCGTTAAAGGCGATAAGGCCGGCCATGGAGATGAAGGAGGCGGCAGACATCCAGTCGGCGCCGGTTGCCATACCATTTAACACCGGATGCACACCGGTGCCGGCCACATAAAACTCCTTGGTGCTGACGGCCCGCGAGCGGATGGCGATATAGATGTAGAGGGCAAAAGTCGCCCCTACCACGAGAAAGCTGAGTGTCTTGAGATCCATTATTTACTCCTCTCCAACTTTGAATTTCTTGTCCAGCTTGTTCATGCGGGATGCATAGAAAAAAATCAGGGCCACAAAGGTGTAAATAGAACCTTGCTGGGCAAACCAGAAACCCAGTTTGTAGCCGCCCAGGCGGACGTTGTTGAGGGCGTCGACAAACAGAATGCCGCAGCCGTACGAGACAATGAACCAGACGACAAGACAACCGATAACCAGTCGGATGTTTGCCTTCCAGTATTGTGCTGCTGAGTTCTCACTCATTTTTCTTCCTCCATACATTGGGTTGGTCGGAGCCCCCGGGATTATCTGCTCCCGTACCCGGAGGCCTCATGGTCAATTTCAGGCAGAGGTATTCCGCCTAAAAACGAAACGCGTCTTGCTCCTTTCTTTTTTTGGCCGAAGAGGGGCCGTTACTGGTTGAGCCGCGCCCCTGCCCCCCGGGGATAGCGGATACTCTCCACCATCTCCTGGACATCCAGAGGCGGCGGCGGCGTCAAGCGGGAGATGGTCAGGGTGATCATGAAATTGAGCAGCATGCCCACCGTGCCGATGCCCTCGGCGGAAATGCCGAAGAACCAGGCCGTTCCCCCAAGGTATTTGATATTAATGATATAGAAAAGGGTGAAGAGGATGCCGCTCACCATGCCGGCGATGGCCCCCTCCTTGGTGGTGGACTTGGAGAAAATCCCCAGGATAATAACCGGGAAGAACGATGAGGCCGCCAGACCAAAGGCAAAGGCCACCACCTGGGCCACAAAGCCGGGGGGATGGATGCCGAAATAACCGGCCACGCACACGGCCACCCCGATCATGATACGGCCCATGAGCAGCCTCTGCTTTTCCGAGGCATTGCGGTTGATGAGGCGATAATAGAGGTCATGGGAGATGGCGGAGGAGATCACGAGCAGCAGTCCGGAGGCGGTGGAAAGGGCGGCGGCCAGGCCGCCGGCCGCCACCAGGGCAATAACCCAGTTGGGCAGATTGGCGATCTCCGGATTGGCCAGCACCATGATGTCGCGATCAATATAGAGCTCGTTGTCATTATCAGTGAGGGGGTTGGCGACAATGAGCTGACCAAAGGAGCCGGTTTCCCCCACAAATTCCGGCTTGCCGCTGAAGGGCCGGCCCTCGCTGTAGTTGATGATGCCGTCATGGTTCTTGTCCACCCAGGCGATGAGGCCTGTTTTCTCCCAGTTGGTGAGCCAGGTGGGGGCCATGTTGTAGGCCACGCCGCTGATGGAGTGGATCATGTTGTAGCGGGCAAAGGAGGCAATGGCCGGCGCCGTGGTGTAGAGCACCGCGATAAAGAGCAGGGCAAAGGCCGCGGAAAGACGGGCGCTGCGGACATTGGCCACCGTGTAGATGCGGACAAGGACATGGGGCAGGCCGGCGGTGCCCACCATCAGGGCCATGGTGATGCAGAACACGTCCAGCATGGATTTACCGCCCTCGGCAAAGGGCTTGGTGTATTCGGCAAAACCGAGATCCGTATTGAGCTTGTTCAGAGTTTCCAGGAGGTACTGGCCGCCATGGCTGCCCTCGGCAATGGTGGAGCCGAAGCCGAGCTGCGGAACGGCCGTGCCGGTGATCTGCTGGGAAATGGCAAAGGCCGGCACCAGGTAGGCGATGATCAGGACAATATATTGGGCAACCTGGGTGTAGGTAATGCCCTTCATCCCCCCCAGGGAGGCGTAGAAGAAGATAAGGGCCATGCCGATGAGGACCCCGGTGTTGACATCCACTTCCAGAAAACGGGAGAAAACAATACCCACTCCCCGCATCTGGCCCGCCACATAGGTAAAGGAGACAAAGATGACGCAGATCAGGGCTATGAAACGGGCCGTATCGGAGTAATACCGATCCCCGATAAAATCAGGAACAGTGAATTTGCCGAATTTGCGCAGATAGGGGGCAATCAGCAGGGCCAGCAGCACATAGCCGCCGGTCCAGCCCAGAAGGTAGATGGAGCCGGTATAGCCCATGAAAGAGATGAGCCCGGCCATGGAGATAAAGGAGGCGGCACTCATCCAGTCCGCCGCCGTGGCCATGCCGTTGGCCAAAGGCCCCACACCGCCGCCGGCCACGTAAAAACCCTTGGTGGTCTTGACCATGGAGATCCAGGCAATACTCAAGTAGAGGCTGAAGGTGACTCCAACCATTATGTAAGTCCAGTCCAGGATCGACATGTTTTTTTAAGTAGCCAGGGGGCTTAAAATTCAGAAATAAGAAATAAGAATTCAGAAATAAGAATTCAGGTTTCAGGATTGAAAATTCAGTTTTCAGTATTCAGTATTCAAGTTGCAAGCACCTCTTTTTCACCACAGAGACACAGAGACACAGAGAGCATAAGGTCCTGAAATCTTTGTGCCTTTGTGTCTCTGTGGTGAAAAAAAGTATCTCCCCTTCCTCGCATATATGGTCCGCCCCTGGTTTGCAAGAGAGAAATGTTGTGAGCATGAAGGAATAGTTGCAGCCATATATCCGGCATCTTGTTGGAGGATTTTGTCCTCCGTGCCCTGATGGAATACGCTCATCTCCGTCCTTAACAGTGACGCGGCCTTTCTCATGGAGGCCTTTGCGAGGATCAGGTTTTCGGAGATGCAGGTCTTACCTTTCATGCCATCACTGGTGTTTTTCTCTTAGCAACTGTTGGCGGGTGGTATCTTTTTTTTAGTGTGTCCTATGCGGCAACAAGCAGATCCTGAGGTCGATATTCTTCTCCCTTCTTCAGCAATGCAAACGCTGTTCGCACCATTTTATTCGCCATGGCCACCACCGCGATATTCTTATGCCGTCTTGTCATAAGGGCTTTGGCCCAGCAGCTGGTG
>JAVLBA010000093.1:0-7893 GCA_031581485.1 Desulfurivibrionaceae bacterium
GCTCCTGGCCGAGGCCCGCATCAACAGGAGCTCGGCAAAACAGCAGCTGCACGCCCTGGGTTTCTCGGCTGACTATCTCAAGACGCTGCCCCACCTGCCGGATGCCACCTACACCCTCTATGAAATCCGGGCGCCTTTTGCCGGCACCGTCATTGAAAGGCATCTCACTCTGGGGGAAAACGTCACCGGTGAGGCGGAGGTCTTCACCATCGCTGATCTGGCCACGGTGTGGGTCGATCTCAACGTCTACCAGAAGGATCTGGCCCAGATCCGCCAGGGACTGGCCGTGCAGATTGACACGGGCCAGGAGATCGAGCCCGTCCACGGCGAGATCGCCTGGGTGGGACCGCTGGTGGCGGAAACCACCCGTACCGCCCGGGCCCGGGTGGTCCTGGCCAACCCCGCCGGCACCCTGCGGCCGGGCCTCTTTGTCACGGCCCGGGTGGCAGTAGAAGGTAGCACCGGCGCCGCCATCGTGGTGGCCAAGAGCGCCCTGCAGACCTTTGAGGGGGGGCCGGTGGTCTTTGTCCGCACCCCAGAGGGGCTGGAGCCCCGGGCCGTGGAGGTGGGCCGCCAGACCGCCACCCAGGTGGAAATCCTCTCCGGTCTCGAGAGGGGTCAGGAGTATGTGAGCCAGGGGGCTTTCACCCTCAAGGCCCAGCTCTCCAAAGGGGCCTTTGGCGACAGCCACAACCATTAAGGGAGGGGGTATCATGGAAAAAATCATTCATTTTGTGCTCCACAGCCGCCTGCTCATGGGCGTCCTCGGCGTGGTGGTGCTGGCGGCCGGCGCTTTCAGCTATCAGCAGTTGCCGGTGGACGCCTTTCCAGACGTCACCCCGACCCTGGTCCAGGTCTTCACGGAAACCGAGGGGCTGGCACCTGAAGAGGTGGAAAAATACGTCACCTATCCGGTGGAAACCGCCATGAACGGTCTGCCGGCCCTCCAGGAGATCCGTTCGGTCTCCAATTTCGGCCTGTCGGTCATTAATGTCTATTTCAAGGACGGCACGGACATCTACTTCGCCCGCCAGCTGGTGGGGGAGCGGCTGCAGCAGGCCAGGGAGGCCATTCCGGCCGGCTTCGGCGAACCGCAGATGGGCCCCATCGCCACCGGCCTGGGCCAGATCCTTTTCTATGTGCTGGAGGATGAAAGCGGCCAGCGCTCCCCCGAAGAGATGCGCGAGATACAGGACTGGTTGATCAAGTTCAACCTGCAGACCGTTCCCGGCGTCACCGAGGTGCTCTCTCTGGGCGGCGAGGTGAAGCAGTTCCAGGTGCGGGTCCGGCCCGCGGACCTGCTGCGCTACCACCTCACCATCGGCGAGGTGGTGGAAAAAATCAAGGCCAATAACGGCAATGCCGGCGCCCAGTTCCTGGTCAAAAACGCCGAGGAGTATATCGTGCGCTCCGTGGGGCTGGCGGAGAAGATCAGCGACCTGGAGCGCATCGTGCTCAAGGTGGAGGACGGCACGCCGGTCTATCTCGACCAGGTGGCCCAGGTGGTCATCGGCGGCGAAATCCGCCGGGGCCTGGCCACCATGAATGGCCAGGGAGAAGTGGTGGTGGGCATGGTCCTCAAGCTCATCGGCACCAACACCTCCACGGTGATCGCCGACGTCAAGAGCCGGCTTACGGCCATCAACCAGGTGCTGCCTCAGGGAGTCCACGTGGTCCCCTATTATGACCAGGCCAAGCTGGTGCAGGCCTGTGTCAAAACTGTGACCCATGCCCTGATTTGGGGGGTGGTGCTGGTGGCGGGGGTGCTGCTCATCTTCATGGGCGGCCTGCGGGCCAGTCTGGTGGTGGCCCTTTCCATCCCCTTTTCCATCTTCTTTGCCTTTATCCTGATGCACATCTTCGGCATCAGCGCCAATCTCATGTCCCTGGGCGGCCTGGCCATTGCCATCGGCATGATGGTGGACGCCACCATTGTCATGGTGGAGAACGTCGACCGGCTGCTGCGCCAGGCCGATGGCCATGATTCCCGCCTCTCCATCATTGCCCGGGCCTGCGCCGAGGTGGCCCGGCCCATTATCTTTGCCGTGGCCATTATTATCATCGTCTTTCTGCCCCTCTTCACCCTGCAGGGGGTGGAGGGAAAAACCTTCAGCCCCCTGGCGTACACCGTGGCCTTTGCCATGCTCGGTTCGCTTCTCTATGCCCTGCTGCTGGCGCCGGTGGCCTCCCATCTGCTGATGCGCCGCCCCAAAACGGCGGCGGCCGCGGCCAGGGAGCCCTATGTGATCCGCTGGCTCATGCTGCTCTATGGGCCCCTGGTGCGCCTCTTTGTGCGCCGGCGTCTGCTGGCCCTGGGACTGGCCCTGGTCATGCTGGCGGGGGGGTTGCTGATCCTCCCCCGGCTCGGCTCCGAATTCGTGCCGCGGCTCGACGAGGGGGAGCTGTTGATCCGGGCCACCCTGGCCCCTTCCATCTCCCTGGAAGAGGCCAGGGAGACCATGTTGCGCTTTGAAAAAAGGCTCATGGCCACCTTTCCAGAGGTGAGCCAGGTGGTGACCCGGGTCGGCCGCGGCGAGATCGGCGCCCATGCCGATCCGGTGAACAGCGCCGAATCCTTTGTGGCCCTCAAGCCCCAGGAGCAGTGGCCCTCGGCTCAAAGTGCCGAGCAGCTCTACACCAGGATAAGCGAGGCGTTCAAGGATTTTCCCGGCGCTCAGTTCAATGTGACCCAGCCCATTGCCGCGGCAGTGGATGAGCTGCTCACCGGCACCAAGGCCGAACTGGCCATCAAGATCTTCGGGCCGGACATGGAGGTGTTGACGGCCAAGGCCGGCGAGATCGAGGCGGTGATCCGTGATATTCCCGGCGCAGCTGACGTCCAGAAGGATCAGGTCACCGGTACCCCCCAGCTGCGCATCCGCATCGACCGCCAGGCCATTGCCCGCTACGGCATCAACGTGGAGGATGTCCAGGAGGTGATCCGCACCGCCGTGGGCGGCGCCACAGCCGGCCAGATCTTTGAGGGCATCCGCCGCTTCGATATTTTCGTCCGCTTCATGCCGGCTGCCCGGGCTGATGCCCGGGCCATTGGCCAAATCCTCATTAGGGCCCCGGGCGGCGCCAGGGTGCCGCTGGATCAGCTCGCAAGTATCGAGGAGATTGTCGGGCCGCGCCAGATCACCCGCGAGAACAATCAGCGCTTCATCACCGTGCAGACCAATGTGCGGGGCCGCGATATCGGCTCCTTTGTGGCGGCCGGCCGGCAGGCCATTGCCGACCAGGTGGAGATGCCGGCCGGCTACCTGATCAACTGGGGTGGCCAGTTCGAGCTGCAGCAGCAGGCCAATAAGCGGCTGGCCCTGGTGGTGCCGGTGACCTTGCTGATTATCCTGCTCCTGCTCTTCATGAACTTCAATTCCCTGCCGAACACCCTGCTGATCATGCTCAACATCCCCCTGGCCCTGGTGGGCGGGGTGGCGGGACTGTGGCTCACCGGGCAGAATCTCTCCGTGCCCTCATCGGTGGGCTTCATCGCCCTCTTCGGCATTGCCCTGGAAAACGGCATGGTGCTGGTGAGCTATCTCAATCAGCTGCTGCGCGACGGGGAGGAGGTCGACGAGGCCTCTGTCAAGGGGGCCTCTCTGCGGCTGCGACCGGTGCTCATGACCGCCTTCACCACGGCCCTGGGGCTGATACCGCTGCTTTTCTCCACCGGCACCGGCAGTGAAGTCCAGCGCCCCCTGGCCACGGTGGTGGTGGGCGGCCTGGTGACCTCCACCATCCTCACCCTGCTGGTTATTCCGGCGCTCTATAAATGGTTCTCTATCAAGGTTGAAAAGGAGATTATCCTATGAAGGAAGTCAAGGCCTACATCAAGAGGCATAAACTAGATGAGGTGACTCGGGCCTTGCACCGGGTAGAGGGCGTGACCGGCATGAGTGTCAGCGACTGCCGGGGCTACGGCATCGGCTGGGCCAAAACCGGGGCCCCGGAGCAGATCGACTATCACCCCGGGGTCAGGGTGGAGGTGATCTGTCGGGATGATCTGGTGGAGCAGGTGGTGGCGGCGGTGGAAAAATTCGCCCATACCGGTCTCAAGGGCGACGGCAAGATCTATGTGACGGCCATTGAAGAGGCGGTGCGGATCAGTACCGGTGAACGGGGCGACGCGGCTGTGTGAGCCAGGGGCATCACCGGGGTGGGGGATGAACTGTTTGACTTGCCCGGAGGCGGTCAGTATCATTAAGAATAAGTCAGAGAGAGCAGGCCCCAGGGGTCTCTTGACTAACACGCTGGAGCTGCAAGGCGGCTGGTGCTGAACAAAGAGGTGAGCAGGTCCTGGGCCGTCATTTCTGTTTCTTTTCTGGCCGTTGTCGCGCCCTGGCGGCGGTCAACTCTCTGGCCGTCCGAACTCTTGAGCAGCAAGAGAGCCCCGGGGTCTGTGGCGGTGCGGAAGGCGCGTCTCTGCCCCGGATCGTTTATTGCCATAGCACCAGAGGATACCTATGAACGAGGCATACCCGCAGATGACCACGTTTTATCCTGACCCCAAGAGCCCGGTAACCGCCAACTCCGGTCCTGTGTGCCCCCAGGAGGAATGGTTTGCGCGGCTGTCCCTGTTGTCCGAGGAGTTTCTGGATCGTCATCAGCGGCCCCTGGTCACGGTTTCCTACGCCCAGAGCGTCGATGGCTGCATCGCCAGTCGTGATCGGCAGCAGCTGCAGTTGAGCGGCCCCCAGTCCATGGTCTTGACCCATCGTATCCGCGCCGCCTGTGACTGCGTGGTCATCGGCATCAATACCCTGCTGGTGGACAATCCCCAGCTCACGGTCCGGCACAGCGCCGGTACCAGCCCCCAGCCCCTGGTTCTGGACAGCAATCTGCGCACCCCTGTAGAGGCCCGGCTGCTGGAGCGCACGGATCATGGGTGCTGGTTGGCCTGTACCGATGCCACCCCTTCCCGGCGGGGGAGGGCCTTGCAAGAGCGGGGGGCAGAGATCATCCGCTGTGGGCGTGATGGCCGGGGCAGGGTGGATCTGGCCGATCTCCTGGCCCAGCTTGGCAAGAGAGGTGTCCGGAGCGTCATGGTGGAAGGGGGGAGCCAGGTTATCAGCAGTTTTATTGAGGCCCGTCTGGTGGACCAGATGATCATCACCATTGCCCCCCACCTGGTGGGAGGCCTCTCGGTGTTGGCTCGGCCCACCGGTGCGCATGATTCCCTGCTACGTCTCCAGGCCATTTCCTATCAGGCCTGCGGCCCTGATATCATCCTCTGGGCCCAGCCGCGCTGGCAGGATCCATGAAGCAGCAGCGCCTGGAAATTGCCGAGCCGGGCCGGGTGGTGGTCAAGGCCGGGACCGTGTCGCCGCCTGCTGCCGACCAGGTCCTGGTGCAGAGCCATTATTCGGCGATCAGCCCGGGCACCGAGATGTTGGTCTACCGGGGCCAGTGGCCGGCCGGGGTGACACTGGATACCACCATTGACGCCCTGGCCGGGACCTTTTCTTATCCCGTTGCCTACGGTTATTGCCTGGTGGGAAAGGTGATTGCCGCCGGGTCGGCTGCCGCCCATTGGCTGGGCTGCCGGGTCTTCGCCTTTCAGCCCCATCAGAACCTCTTCTGCGCTGATCCTGCCACTCTGCATCGCATTCCCGATGATATCGACGATGAAACAGCCCTTTTTCTGGCCAGTATGGAAACTGCGGTGAACCTCCTGCTGGACGGCGCTCCCCGCCTCGGCGAAAAGGTGATGGTGGTGGGCCAGGGCGTCATCGGTCTCCTCACCACCGCCCTGCTTGCCCGGTTTCCCCTGGCCGCCCTGGCCGCCCTTGATCGCCATCCCCTGCGGCGGCAGGCCTCAATTCGGTTCCAGGCCGGCCACTGCTTTGATCCCCGGGATCCGGCCTATCTGGCCCACTGGGGCGGGCCGCCGGGCCAGGGCGGCCAGGCGGATCTGGTCTATGAACTTTCGGGAAATCCGGCCGGCCTGGAAACCGCTCTGGGGCTGAGCCGCTTCAGCGGCCGGATCGTGGTGGGCTCCTGGTATGGCGCCAAAAAAGCCCATCTGGACCTGGGCTCTTTCTTTCACCGGGGCCGTGTTTCCCTTATCAGTTCCCAGGTGAGCAGCCTGGCCCCCGAGCTCACCGGTCGCTGGCACACCAGGCGGCGCCTGGATCTGGCCTGGGAGATGCTGCGCCTGGTGCGCCCTGCCGCCTGCATCACCCACCGCTTCTCCCTGGCGGCAGCGGCCCTGGCCTATGACCTCATTGATTGCCGGCCCGAAGAGACCATTCAGGTTATCTTTGATCACCGACCCGAAAAGCAGGAGTTGCAAGCAACCAAGGAGTAAAAAAAATGTACGCACTGGGAGTGGGGCGTCAATTCAGGGCCCGCCATTATCTGATCGGCAACGACTGGGGAAAGGAGAACATCGAGCATCCCCACCACTATCGATTGGAGCTGGTCCTGGAGACAAAGGACCTGGACCAACACGGCTTTCTGGTTGATATCAGCGAGCTGAATCAGCATCTGGATGAGGTGACTGCCGCCTTTGAGGGCCGGACCTTAAACAGTCTTGCCCCCTTCAAAGACGTCAATCCCAGCATTGAACGGCTGGCCACCGTCATCCATCACCTGTTCAGGGAGCGGCTGGCTCATTGCGGCCTGGCCGGCCTGGCGGTCACCATCTGGGAAGATGAGGTGGCCTGGACCTCTTACCGCGGCCCCCTCTGATGCGCATCGGCTTTATCATCTACGGCACTCTGGACGCCCTGAGCGGCGGCTATCTCTATGACCGCATCGTGGTCCAGGGTCTGACCCGGCTGGGCCACCAGGTGGAAGTGATCAGCCTGCCCTCCGGCTCCTATCTCCGCCGGCTGGGGCAGGGGTTCTCCATCCGGCTGGGCCGGCGATTGCTGGCCGGCGGCTTTGATGTTCTTATTGAAGACGAACTCTGTCATCCCTCCCTTTTTCTGGTGAACAGCTGGCTGCGCCGCCGGGCAGGGCCGCCCCTGGTGGCCCTGGTTCACCATCTCCTCTGCCAGGAACCCCGGCCGGGCCTCATAAACAGGCTGCTGGCCGTGGCTGAACGACGTTATCTCGCCTCAGTGCACGGCTTTATCCACAATTCAGAGACCACCAGGCGGAACGTGGCCTCCCTGGTGGAGCACAACCGGCCCCAGATTGTCGCCTCGCCGGCCGGAGACCGTCTGGGAACCCCTCTTGGTGGTGACGTCATTGCCAAACGGGCCCTGACCGGCGGCCCCCTGCAGCTGCTTTTTGTGGGCAATGTGATTCCGCGCAAAGGTCTGCTGCCGTTGCTGGAGGCCCTGGCCTGGGTGGCGCCTGACCGGTGGCGGCTCTCGGTGGTGGGGGGCCTTGAGGTGGATGCTGCCCAGACAGCCAGGGCGCGACAGCTGGTGCGCCGATATGGCCTGGTGGAGTCGGTCCGCTTCCTGGGTCCTCTGCCGGATGGGCAACTGGTTGCGCTGCTGCGGGCCAGCCATATCTTCTGTATGCCCTATGCCTATGAAGGTTTCGGCATTGCCATCCTGGAGGCCATGGCCTTTGGTCTGCCGGCCCTGGGCTCTTGCCAGGGCGCCGCCGGTGAGATCATCCGCCATGGCAGCAACGGTTTTCTGCTGGCCCCCGGCGATCATGGGGCCCTGGCAACGCTGATTGCAGAGCTGCACCAGGACCGTCTGGGCCTGCAGAAACGGGCCCTGGCCGCCCTGGCGACCTATAATGGCCGGCCCGGCTGGCAGGAGGGGGTGACAGCTATTGAGGGTTTCCTGCGGCAGCTGCAGGCCGGGGCCACTGCCGCCAGCCACCCTCCAACGCCCGCACCGCAAAATGCAGCAGGGCCCAGGGCAGCGGCTGATTTTATAAAGAATTCCCGGGGGACGGAAAGTGGGGGCTGAAACCGGCAAGGGC
>JAVLBA010000094.1:0-7852 GCA_031581485.1 Desulfurivibrionaceae bacterium
ATGGCGCACATCACCCATCTTCAGGGCCAGCTCTGGGCGTTGGAGGTCAGGATAGGCACGGGCCTGCTCGGTAATGAGCCACAGGGCCAGGCCGTTGTAGAGTTCCACGTAGGGGTCATGGCCGCTGAAGGCGTCGCCGGCCAGATAGGAGTGATCAATATCGCCGCCGCCGATGATAAATTTCAGGGGATTGCTGTCGTAGCTGCTGCCCTGCAGGGTGGCCTGGCGGATTTTCTCAAGCACCGGGCTGGTGCGCCATACCCTCTCCAGCCCCTGGGCCAGGGTGCCGCAATCAAGGGCGGCCAGCCCCACCAGGGCCGGGGAGGGGTAGATGTGGCCGTCCGGACCCACGGCCAGGGATTCCCAGCCGCTGTTGCTGAGGTCAAAACGGCTGCCCGGGGTGGCAAAGACCTGGGTCTTCAGGGTCTCGATATTGTCGATCTTGACCCCCAGAGCCTGGGCCTCCTGCTGGGCCGCCAGGAGGTGGGGCAGGATGGCGGCCGGGGCCGCATGCTGGGCCTCGCTCCCCTTGCCGCGCTGGAAATGCCAGAGGAAATGCACGGCGTTTTGGCGCTGGGCGGCCAGGCGGACGATTCCCACCATGTCGCTGAGATTGTCGCTGCAGACCACCATGGAGAGGGTG
Organism: Desulfurivibrionaceae bacterium; assembly: GCA_031581485.1. Taxonomy (GTDB): domain Bacteria; phylum Desulfobacterota; class Desulfobulbia; order Desulfobulbales; family SURF-16; genus BM506. Next base: position 644 of record JAVLBA010000094.1, read on the forward strand.
GCTGAAAAGCCGGTCGCAGCCAGGGCGTCGAGGCTGTTCAGTACTCCCTGGAAAGCGCCCGGGCCGCGCCTGCGGTCATGGCTCTCCTGCAGACCGTCCACACTGACCTGAAAATGGAGGCGGGCCGGGTCCGCCTGGGCCAGGGCCGCCAGATGCTGCTCCACCAGGAGTCCGTTGGTGAGCACCACCACCTGGCTGGCCGGATCAGCCAGCACCCCGGTGATGACGCTGCTGAACTCTGGATAGATAAAAGGTTCGCCGCCGGTGAAGAGGAAGAGGCGGCAGCCCAGTTCCCGGGCCTGGCTCAGGGCGCTGTCCAGCTCGGAGCGGGCCAGGGCCTGGCGGCAGCCCGGGCCGGACGCAAAGAGGCAATGGTCGCAGCTGAGGTTGCAGTGGTCGGTGATATGAAACCAGCATTCCTTGAGACCCTCCAGCTCCAGATGGCGGGCCCGGCCTGCATAGGCAGGGCCCGTCGGCCGGCTGAGCTGGGAAGAAAGGGCATGCTCGGCCAGGGTCTGCGGCGGTTGGCCGCTCAGGAGGCGGTCAATAAGGGGCCCGGCGGCCGCCGTGGCCACCAGCCAGTCCGGATGATCAGGGAGGATATAGACGGGGCCGGCCGGGGATTCCAGACGCTGCCAGGGGGGGAGAGATGTCATGGGTTTTATGCTCGTTGAGAATGGAAAATATTTTCATACTTATATCGCACCAGGGCACAAGGACAAGGGTTTATTTGGCGGAGTTCAGGAATGTAAAGAAGGCGGTTCATATATTCTTCTTTACCTCCTGTCCATTCTTTACATTCTTTACATTCTTTAACTCCTCTAACTTCTTTATATTCTCGGCCCGCCATGGTATTGTTGCCCCTCAAAAATAAGGGAGAAAAAAACATGCGGGAAAACGATAGAAAAAATAATGAGCTGCGGCCCCTGACCCTTGAGCGGGGCTTTCAGCCCGGGGCCGATGCCTCGGTGCTTATCAAGATGGGCAATACCCATGTGCTCTGCGCCGTCACCATTGAAGAGTCCGTGCCGCCCTTTCTGCGCAACACCGGCCGGGGCTGGATTACCGCCGAGTACGGCATGCTGCCCTGCTCCACCAACAGCAGGATGCAGCGCGAGGCGGCCCGGGGCCGTTCCGGCCGCACCTATGAGATCCAGCGCCTCATCGGCCGCAGCCTGCGGATGATGGTGGACCTGGACACCATTGGCGAACGGACCCTGCGCGTGGACTGCGATGTGCTGAATGCCGACGGCGGCACCCGCACCGCCGCCATTACCGGCGCGGCCCTGGCCATGAAGGATGCCTTTGCCAAGCTGGCTGCTGCCGGTACCCTGGCCATGCCGGCGCTGACTCCGGTGGCCGCCATCAGCGTCGGCCTGGTGGAGGGTGAGGCCCGTCTGGACCTTGATTATAGGGAGGACTCCAGTGCCCAGGCCGATGCCAATTTCGTGATGACGGCTGCTGGCGGCATTATTGAGGCCCAGTCCACCGCCGAGGCCCGCCCCTTCAGCCGGGCCCAGTTTGACGAACTCCTCGATCTGGCCGAAAAAGGCGTGGCAGAGCTCCTGGAGAAATGGCGGTAAGAAGAATTTAGAGAAGGTAGAGAAGGTAAAGAAGGTATAGAAGGCTGTCGGTACTGATTCTTTATCTCCTCTACTTCCTCTATCTCCTTTAACTCCTTTAACTCCTCTACCTTCTCTAACTTCTTTAACTTCTTTTAACTTCTTCTTCTTTCAAAAAAAATGAACGCCTTTACACTTCACTCCACCTCCTCCCAATGCCCGGCCCGCCGGGGTGAGGTGAAAACCGGCCACGGCACCTTCCAGACCCCTATCTTCATGCCGGTGGGTACCCAGGCCACGGTGAAGGCGGTGACCCCGGAAGATCTTCTCCATCTGGAGGCCCAGATCATCCTGGCCAACACCTATCATCTCTTCCTGCGTCCCGGTCATGAATTGATCCGGAACCTGGGCGGCCTCCATAAATTCATGAACTGGCCCGGCCCCATTCTTACCGACAGCGGCGGCTTTCAGATCTTCAGCCTCAAGGAACTGGCCAAGATCACCGAGGAGGGGGCCACCTTCAGATCCCATATTGACGGCTCCAAGAGGTTCCTGAGTCCCGAGTATGCCGTGGAGATCCAGGAGGCCCTGGGCTCGGACATCATGATGGTCCTGGACACCTGTATCCCTTACCCGGCCACGGAAAAAGAGACCATTGAGGCCACCCGGCTCACCAGCCGCTGGGCCAGGCGCTGCCGGGATGTCCAGAACCGGGCCACCGGCCAGCTCCTCTTCGGCATTGTCCAGGGCGGCATGTATCCCCGCCTCAGGGAGATGGCCGTGGAGGAGCTCCTGGAGATCGGTTTTGACGGCTATGCCCTGGGCGGTCTCTCGGTGGGTGAGCCCAGAGAGCAGATGTATGACCTCACCGAGCAGGGCGCCGCGCTTTTGCCCCCTGACCACGCCAGATACGTGATGGGGGTGGGCACCCCTGAGGATCTGGTGGAGTGCGTCTTCCGGGGGGTGGACATGTTTGACTGCGTCATGCCCACCCGCAATGCCAGAAATGGAATGCTCTTTACTTCCACGGGCAGGGTTGTTATAAAAAATGCCCGCTATCAAAGCGATCCCGGCCCCCTGGATGAAAAGTGCGGCTGTTATACCTGCCGCAATTATTCCCGGGCCTATCTGCGCCATCTGTACACCAGCCGGGAAATTTTGGCGTCCCACCTAAATACCGTGCATAATCTCCATTATTTTGTAAATCTGATGACAGAGATCAGAAATGCCCTTGATCAAGACCGCTTTCTGGAGTTCAGAAAGGAATTTTATAGTCAGCGCCAGCCCTGAGGCCTTCGGACAACAAGAGGCATCAGGAAATGGACAGCGCTTTTAACGCAATAACAACTAGGAGGAAATTTTAATGACGACACTTGCATACGCAGCGGATGGCGCCACCGGCGGCCTGGGCAGCAACCTGGCCAGTTTTGTACCGATGATTCTTATTTTCGTGGTCTTTTATTTTCTGCTCATCCGGCCCCAGCAGAAAAAGGCGCGCCAGCAGCAGGAGTTTCTGGGCAGCCTCAAAAAAGGTGACGAGGTGGTCACCAGCGGCGGCATCTACGGCAAGATCACCGGTCTCACCGACACCGTGGTGACCCTTGAAATCGCCGATGACCTGCGGATCAAGGTCTCCCGTTCAGCCATCTCCATGCCCGCCTCTGCTGCCCAGCAGGGCGGCGTCTGTGCCCCTGGCGGCGGCTGAGCCCCCAGAAAATAAAATCGCCGGGTAGCGATGCAGACATAAAAAAGGCCCCCTGACATTATTGTCAGGGGGCCTTTTTTATGTCTTAGGGTCTCTGGCTTTGGCGTTAAAGGGAGCTTGCCGGCCGGGGGTTATTTCTCCCTCACTTTACCCGCCGCACCAGCCCGTACTGCTGCCAGGCAATCTCCTGGTCGGCGATCACCTGGACAGTGAGGCCCGGATTGGCCTGTTCCAGGGGGCTGTTCTCCAGGGTGCGGATCTCCTGCACCGTGAAGGGGATATTCTCCAGACCAGGCCCCATATACTCCAGGGCGTCGCCGGGGCGGATGACATTACGGATCTCCATCTGCACCGGGCTGCCCTCCTGGGCGATGATGGCGGCCGGCACATACTCCTGGGTGACCCTGGGGCCGGTGTAGAGCATGTTGTCCGGGCCCACGGCACCGTCGAAAAAATTCTCCGAATAGCCGCGGGAACCGAGTTTCAGTACCTCTGCCATGAACTGAGGGGGCATCACCGGCTGGGCCTGGGGATCAGCGCTGCGGGCTGCGGCGATATAATCAAGGGCGGCCCGGTAGATGCGGACGATGCCGCCGGCATAATAGATGCCCTTCATCCTCCCCTCCAGCTTGATGGAGTCGACTCCGGCCCCCAGCAGCTCGGGCAGGCGGTTGACCAGACAGAGGTCCTTGGCGTTAAAGATATAGACGCCGCGCTCATCCTCCACCACCGGGAAATACTCGCCGGGCCGCTTCTCTTCCTCCAGCCGGTAGCTGTAGCGGCAGGGATGGGCGCAGGCCCCCTGGTTGGCGTCGCGGCCGGTGAGGTAATGGCTGAGCATGCAGCGCCCCGAGTAGGAGATGCAGAGGGCCCCGTGGACAAAGACCTCCACCTTGGCGGCCAGGGCCTCCTTGATCTCCCGGATCTCGGTGAGCGACAGTTCCCGGGCCAGATTGACCCGGCTCGCCCCCATATCCTGCCAGAAGAGGGCGCTTTCCCGGTTGGTGATATTGGCCTGGGTGGAGATGTGGATCTTCAGCTGCGGCACGATCTTTCTGGCCATCCGGAAGATGCCGGGGTCAGCGATGATCAGGCCGTCCACCCCCAGCTCCGCCAGTTCCTGCAGATAGGCGGGCAGGCCCACCAGATCGCGGTTATGGGCCATGATGTTGACGGTGACAAAGATCCGCACCTGGCGCGGCCGGGCAAAGGCGATGGCCTGGGCCATTTCCTGCCGGTCAAAATTGACGGCCTTGGCCCGCAGCCCAAAGGCCTTGCCGCCCAGATAGATGGCATCAGCGCCGTAATGGATGGCGGTTTTCAGTTTTTCCAGGCTGCCGGCCGGGGCCAGAAGTTCGGGGAGTGGCTGCATGAGAAGTTGAGAAATAAGTAGTTGAGTAGTTGAGTAGTTGAGGAGAAGAAAGGCACTTACTCTTACCCTCTTACTTCTTATTTCTTAAATTCTCAACTTCTCAACTTCACACGCGTTTGCAAATACGGTAGAGTCATTGTCATGATGAGTGATTACCAAGAGATAGCCGTAATCGGCGCCGGCAGCTGGGGCACGGCCCTGGCCAAACTGCTCAGCGACAAGGGCCACCGGGTCAGCCTCTGGGGGCATGATCAGGCCCATATTGAGGCCGTCCAGGCAGAGCGGCAGAACAAAAAATACCTGCCCGGCTTTGCCCTGGCCGCCGGCCTCACGGCCAGCCATGACCTGAAAAAGAGCGTGGCGGGCAAGCCGGTGATCCTCATGGCAGTGCCCTCCCATGTCTTCCGGGAGGTGTTCCGCCAGCTCCTTGCCCACCTGAGCCAGGAGGCCATTTTCATCTCTGCTGCCAAGGGTATTGAAAATGAAACCCTGCTCACCATGACCCAGGTGATGGCCCAGGAGCTGCAGGCAGCGGGCAAAAAGGGGAAGCTGGGGGTGTTGGCCGGACCCAGCTTTGCCAAGGAAGTGGCCCAGGGTATCCCCACGGCGGTGAGCGTGGCCGGCCAGGACAAGGAGACGGCCCAGGCCATCCAACAGCTCTTTTTCACGGATCGCTTCCGGGTCTATACCTCTACTGACCTGATGGGTCTTGAGTTGGGCGGCGCCCTGAAAAATCCCATTGCCATAGCCGCCGGTATCTGTGATGGCGCCGGCTACGGCACCAATACCAGGGCGGCCTTGATCACCCGGGGCCTGGCCGAAATCACCCGTCTGGGCGTCAAGATGGGGGCCTCCCCCCTCACCTTTGCCGGCCTGGGCGGTCTGGGGGACCTGGTGCTCACCTGCACCGGTGATCTGTCGCGCAACCGGACAGTGGGCCTCAAGCTGGGCCAGGGGCAGAAACTCGATGCCATCCTGGCGGAGATGGAGATGGTGGCGGAAGGGATCAAGACCACGCGCTCGGCCTGGCACCTGGCCTGTCGAGAAGGGGTGGATATGCCCATTCTGGAGCAGATGTACCAGGTGCTCTATGAGGACAAGCCGTGCGCTGAGGCGGTCCATGATCTGCTTATTCGCGATCAGAAGGACGAGGATGAGTTCACTGCAGATGTAAACTAAGAAGTTGAGAAATAAGAAGAAGGCGCTGGCAGATTTCTCTTTCTCAAATTCTTATTTCTCAACTTCACAAATTCTCATAATAAAATGATCAAACTGACCCAAACCGTAAAAGCCTCAGGTTGAGCGGCCAAAATTAGTCCGGGGGACCTGGACAATATTCTCTGCGGCCTGGATCTGCCCACGGATCCCCATCTTTTGGTGGGGGTCAGCGGCTATGATGATGCCGGGGTCTATCGTTTAAACGACGACACCGCCCTCATTCAGACCCTCGATTTCTTCACGCCCATTGTGGATGACCCTTTTCATTTCGGCCAGATCGCTGCGGCCAATTCCCTCAGTGATATCTATGCCATGGGTGGCCGGCCTCTGCTGGCCATGAACATCGTCTGTTTTCCTATTAAGGATATGAACAAGGATATCCTCAAGGCAATCCTGGCCGGCGGCCTCGACAAGATCCGAGAGGCGGGTGCCCTGCTGGTGGGGGGCCATTCGGTGGAGGACGCTGAGATAAAATATGGCCTTTCCGTCACCGGCACGGTGCATCCCGAGCAGGTGCTGCTCAACTCCGGGGCCCGACCCGGTGACCGACTCCTGCTCACCAAGCCCCTTGGCACCGGTATTCTGGCCACCGCCGTCAAGGGGGGCCTGGCCAGTCAGGAGCTGGAAAAGGAGATCACCGCCTGCATGGCCTGTCTCAACAAGGCGGCCGGCGAGGCCATGGTGGGGCTGGCCCATGGGGCCACGGACATCACCGGCTTCGGCCTCTTGGGCCATGCCCAGGAGATGGCCGCCGCCAGCAAGGTTGCCTTCCGCCTCGATCTGGCGGCCATCCCGCTTCTGCCTCAGACCGTTGATTTCGCCGATATGGGCATCATCCCGGAGGGGGGGCATAAGAACCTCAAATTTTATCGGCCCTGCCTGATCACTTCTCTGCCCCAGGGCGATGCCATGGAACTGATCCTGGCTGATCCCCAGACCTCGGGCGGCCTGCTCATCGCGGCCAGTGAAGAAAACATTCTGGCCATCCAGCAGAAGATAGCGGCCAGCGGCTATCCTTACCAGACCGCTGTTATCGGCGAAGTGGTGGCCGGAGAAGCCGGCACCCTTTATATATGAGAAGGGAAAAAGCAGAGGCGCCGGCATAAGCGGCAGGAAGTTTTTTTATTAAGAAAAAACCATCTTCACAAATGCACATAAAAAAAGGGCGGGTACGCTGCACAGCGTACCCGCCCTTTTTTTATCTAGTGCAGTGTGTCACTTAAAGTTTCGTATACTTATACAACTATGCCTTTAACCACAAAACCACAAAGGCATTCTTTTTAATACCCCCTTGAGGGGTACAAAAACACGAAGAGCTCCTTGTTTTTATGTTTTTTCTTTGTGCCTTCGTG
>JAVLBA010000095.1:0-1331 GCA_031581485.1 Desulfurivibrionaceae bacterium
GCACTGGATAGGGTTTCTGGGTGAGGGGGTTCTCCTGTTTTGGGGTAACAGCGCTGGGCGCTATGGCACGGTGGGCCGGATTGACCTCGGGCCAGGCCATGCGGCCGCAGTGGAACATCTGCATGATGGCCAGAGAGCCAGCAGCCTGGATTTCCCTGACCACCTCACTCCAGGCCTTGATCTGGGGCTGGGTAAGGAGGCGGGCCTGGCGCGGATAGCCCTGGGCGCTTTCATAATCGGTGACCAGGGCCTCGGTGTAGACCAGGGCGGCGCCGTTACGGGCCCGCCGTACCAGAAATTCAAAAACGTCCTGGCGGGGAATGCTGCTTGGGCCGCCGGACATGCGGGTCATGGGCGCCACCCCGATCCGGTTTTTCAAGATAAAGTTTTTCAACGGAAAAGGGGAGAAAAGGAGATCATCAGCCATGAGCAGACTCCGCAGTGGGAATTTGTCGTGCAAGGTCGCAGAAAAAAGGAAAGGATGCCTATCTGAAAAAAGTGTAGCGTATGGCAGGCCGGCTTGTAAAGAAGACAGTGGCCGCGGCTGATTTTGTCTGGCAGCGGGGAGGGAAGGTTCAAGCCGTCAGGGGCAAAAAAACGGGCCGCAACTCATTTGAAAAGAGTTGCGGCCCGATTGGTGAGAGGGAAGAAGAGGAGGCTCTCTTTTAGGCCTCTACCTTGGCACGCTTGCCTGCCTCACCTTTGTTGAGATATTTGAAGTAGAGTGGGAAGGCGACAAAGAAGGCGCCGGCCATCAGGTATTCAACGCCCTTGATATGGGTGTAGAAGTCCACAAGAGTCTCATATTCGCCCAGGTTGCCGGTGGCCACGAGAAACTGACGGGTCATCTCGCCCACCTGGAAATTCACTGAGGAAAGGCCGGTGATAAAGGCCATGATGGCCCAGATCCCGAAGGCGCCGGCTAAGCCAGTGACAATACCGAAGAAGATTCCTGTTTTTTTCTGTTGGGTGTCCATGCGTAGGCTCCTTTATGGGTTGTTTTGTTATACTTTAGGGCTTTTGTTTTTTTATCTTTTAAGTTACATGCCGGTGATGGCGGTAAAATAGCCGGTGATCACGCCGCCGATACCGTTGCTCATCAAGGCCCCGACTAAGCAGGCCAGACCCCAGGCCCCCACAAGCCCACCCAGGGTGGTTGCCATAAGGATACCGGCCTTGGAGGCCTGGATGATGTCTTCTTGAGCGTTGTGCGTGGTGGTCACTGTCTGGATTTTGCTGTTTTCTTTCATGGCCGTTCTCCTTAGCTCTTTTGTTGGCAACTGTTCCTTGATTATTTCTGCCTTGTTGCAAAGTATAAAAGCATAGGCCGT
>JAVLBA010000095.1:1341-7773 GCA_031581485.1 Desulfurivibrionaceae bacterium
TGCCACGGATTATGGTTTCTCTTTAAAAAAACGTTTTTACATAGAGTTAAAATACACCCTGCCGCAGATGTGCGGCAGGGCGCTGGGCAGGCGTCTCTCCTTCCTGCCACACAATGCGTGGCAGGGTGATGCCACACAATATGTGGCTGCAACAGGTTGTGCCACACATCGGCAAGGGCCCATCCCGAGCGATCGGGGCGAGAAAAGAAGACGCACGAGGGGTCGGATATGGTAATTTAAGGAGGGTGCTGGAAGGTATCTTTGGAAAAAATGAACGCTATAGGGCTGTTGTGGAAGCAAACGAACTTATAAAAAAAATAAAGGATCTGCCCACCATCTCCACGGTGGCCATCCAGATAAATGAGGAACTGAAGAAGGAGTCGCTGACGGCCAAGTCACTGGCGGCGCTCATTAATCAGGATCCCTCCCTCACCGCCAAGCTCCTCAAGCTGGCCAACTCCGCCTATTATGGCCTGGTAAAGCAGGTCACCACCATGGAAAAGGCCGTGATGGTGCTTGGCCTGCACGCCATTCAGAGTCTGGCTTTTACCGTTTCCGTCTATAAGGTGTTTAATACTTCAGGGGAGGCGGTCTTTAATTTTCCGGGTCTCTGGCTGCACAGTCTCGGCTGCGGGGTGGCAGCCAAAAATCTGGTTTCGGCCAGGACAGCCGCTCTTGCTGAACAGGCATTTGTGGACGGTATCATTCATGATATCGGCAAGATAGCCATGGCGGACAGACTGCCGCTAGAAATGACAAGAATGATGACTCTGATAAGGGAAAAAAATATCTCAAGCCGCAGCAGAGGAAGAGGCTTTTGGGTTTCCGTAATATAACAGGAAAAGAGAAAAAGGGGATGGATAGTGACGTGAAACTCCATTCTTTGGAAGGAGATCCCGGGCAGACCTTTTTTCTGGGACCGGAAAGGGGTGGCCGGGCCAGGGTGTGGGGAGGCAGCCCCTTATCAGCGGAGAGGATGCTCTTTGAGGGCGGGGCAGATGATGCGGTTATGGCCCATTTTTTTGGCCTGATAGAGGGCGTGATTCGCCTGGGTCAGGAGATCATGGACAGCAGTGGCCGCCTTGGGGACGAGCATGGCAACGCCGCAGCTCAAAGTGATGCGGTCGCTGATCGGGGAATGGGCATGGGGGATATTGCGGGCCGCCACCGCTTCCATGACCCGGGTGGCCACGGCGCAGCCCCCTGACTCTGTGGTTGCGGAGAGGAGCAGGGCGAATTCCCTGCCGCTGTAGCGGGCCACCAGGTCGCCGGGTCGTTTGACAATGGTGCGGAGAATGGCCGCTATTTTTTCCAAGCAGGTATCGCCCTGGGAGTGGCCGTAGTTTTTATTATAGGACTTCAAAAAATCAATATCCACCAGGCAGAGGGTGATGTTCTGTTGTTGCCGGCGGCAGCGGCGCCATTCCAGTTCCAGAAAATCATCAAAAGCGCGGCGGTTGGCCAGGCCGGTGAGGGGGTCGATAAGGGTGGCGCCCTGCACTCTTTTGTTGGCCTCGGCCAGCTCTTGGGCCAGTTCTTTTCGCTGCTCTATCTCCTTTTTGAGCTGAAGCGCTTTTTTGACCCGGCTCAGGAGCTCCAGTTGCTCCACGGGCTTGGTGACATAGTCCATCTCCTCCTGGGCCAGGGCCTCGACGAGAGGGGCGCTTTTGTTATCTGTTGTCACCATGATGACAGGGATCTCTGCTGTCTGGGGGGTGTTTTTAAGTTTCCGGAAGGTGGCCATCCCGGCCAACTCCGAGTGGCCCAGGTCCACAATAATAAGGTCCACTCCGGCGCCTGTGCCCTCCTTTTTCTGCTGATTCTCCTCCAAAGAAGAGAGGGTGGCCAAGGCCTGCTGCTCTGAATCCGCACCAAGGACGTTGTAGCCCGCCTGGTTCAATATCTGGCAGAGGCGGCTCCTGCTGGTCAGGGCGTCGGCAATGACGAGGATGGTGGAGGGGCTGAGGTCCATGAAGGGCGATTCTCGCGGCTGATCGGTCTGAGGTGGGTCTCTGCTGAGTATAGTGTCCCGGTCGGCGCGCTTTTTTGCAAGACCATTGTTGGGGCGAGGTGTTTTTTCGCAATAAAGGCAAAGTCCAGCAAGTAAAGCGGTGCAAGAAAGGCAGACGTGATTGCTGCTCGACTTTTTGGTGCCCGGGGAAAAATCTTCCCCAGAAGATCATTCGCTTACCAATGGCTAACCGCCAATCCTGAGCCATGATGCGTCGGAAAGGGTCCTGGGCTGCTCTGCTCTGGATTTTTTTTGCAGATCGGTTATATGGAGGGGTGACTGCTGCCGGACCCGGCCATCTGATCTGCTTCCGCATTGTGCCGGGTGGCCGGGCCGGCGCAGAGAAACCATGTGCATCATGCGCCAGGGCTGTTATTCCCAGGTAAAATCCATTATGGAGTAAAAACCATGATCTATTCTCCCGAAGTTGAAGAAATGTGTTGTGTGGCCAAGGGGCCGCAAAACGGGCCCGCCCCCATTCCCCAGGAGGGCGGCTGGACGCAGGTCAAGCAGATCGGCGATGTCAGCGGTCTGACCCACGGCATTGGCTGGTGCGCCCCCCACCAGGGCGGCTGTAAACTCACCCTCAATATCAAAAAGGGCATCATTGAAGAAGCCCTTATCGAGACGGTGGGCTGCACCGGCATGACCCACTCAGCGGCCATGGCTGCTGAGATCCTACCCGGCAAGACCATTCTGGAGGCTTTGAACAGCGACCTGGTCTGTGACGCCATCAATGTTGCCATGCGCGAGCTCTTTCAGCAGATCGTCTATGGCCGCAGCCAGTCCGCTTTTTCAGAGGGAGGCCTGCCCGTCGGCGCCGGCCTTGAGGATCTGGGCAAGGGGCTCCGTTCCGTCACCGGTTCCATGTATGGCACTGCCTTGAAAGGACCCCGCTATCTGGAGATGGCCGAAGGCTACGTCCAGGAGATCGGTCTGGACAGCAATGACGAGATCATCGGTTATAAGTTCGTGCACCTCGGTCTGATGATGGATGCCATCAAAAAAGGGGTGGATGCCAACAAGGCCCTGGAAGATGCCTCCGGCACCTACGGCCGCTTCAGTGAAGCCGTAAAAACCATTGACCCCCGCAAAGAATAGGCCCAAAGGAGAAGGAACATGTCATTGTTTGAAGGATACGAGAGAAGAATCAACCAGATCCAGCCGGTGCTTGCACAGTACGGCATCTCCTCCCTGGAGGAGGCGCGGCAGATCTGCGAAGAGTATGGGGTGGACGTCTATACCCTGGTCAAGGGGATCCAGCCCATCTGTTTTGAGAATGCCTGCTGGGCCTACACGGTGGGCGCCGCCATTGCCATCAAAAAGGGGCTCACCGTGGCCGCTGATATCGCCGCTGCCCTGGGCGAGGGACTGCAATGCTTCTGCATCCCCGGCTCTGTGGCTGCGGATCGCCAGGTGGGGCTCGGCCATGGCAACCTGGGCGCCATGCTCCTGCGTGATGAGACCAAATGTTTCGCTTTTCTGGCGGGTCATGAGTCCTTTGCCGCCGCCGAAGGCGCCATTGGTATCGCCAAAAGCGCCAACCGGGTGCGCAAGGCGCCCCTCAAGGTCATTTTGAACGGTCTGGGTAAGGATGCCGCCCATATCATCGCCCGCATCAACGGCTTCACCCATGTCAAGACCGCCTTTGACTACAGCAAGGGCGAGGTGCGCATTGTGGAGGAGACCGTCTACTCTGAGGGCGATCGCGGCAAGGTGCGCTGCTACGGCGCCGATGATGTCCGCGAGGGCGTGGCCATCAACCACCTGGAGGGGGTGGATGTCTCCATCACGGGCAACTCCACCAACCCCACCCGCTTTCAGCATCCGGTGGCCGGCACCTATAAGAAGGAGTGCATCCAGCAGGGTAAGAAATATTTTTCCGTGGCCTCGGGAGGCGGCACCGGCCGCACCCTGCATCCTGACAATATGGGGGCCGGACCCGCCTCTTACGGGATGACCGATACCATGGGGCGCATGCATTCCGATGCCCAGTTTGCCGGTTCCTCCTCGGTGCCCGCCCATGTGGAGATGATGGGGTTGATCGGCATGGGCAACAATCCCATGGTGGGTGCCACGGTGGCGGTAAGCGTCGCCCTGGAGCAGGCCTCCTGATCGGGACCTCCTTGTGCTGATCAGAAAAAGAGCGCAATCCACGGGTTGCGCTCTTTTTCGGGCCAACCAAAGGCTGCGCGGAGCGGCAAGGGTCTCCTTCTCCTGCTGGGCGGCCTCATGGCAAGGGCCTGGTGTGGCGATGCTATTTTTTGCTGGTAGTTGTGGCTGTTTAGGGGTAAAGATTTACATCTTTTTTATAAAATGATAGAGGGGCCTTCTACGCAGAGAGCTTGATAAGGAAGGCCGGGGGCGCGTCTGGTTTCGGACTCCATTGTGCGGCAATGGAGGTGCTGGGGGATCAGGCTCATGTAACAGTATATCTTATTGAGGTGGTCAGGTTCTCGCACGGGCTGGCCATACGTTTTTTTTACCATGAAAAAAATATGTCTTGAGAGTGCCAAGCGTAAATATACGCAACAGCGGCATGAAGGAACCTATCACTCCCTCTGGTACCGGGATAACTGGCAGGCCGACTGGCAGCGCTTTCTTACCAAGGATGGCCAGAAAGAATTCACCTTTAAGGAGATGCCGGCCCATCGTCGTAAATTAGCCATCAGGATGGCTAATATAGATAACCATCGGGTTGAGGATGTGTCTCATGGGGAGCAGGATTTTTCCCTGGCCCGGGATGCTCAGAATATTGCCGGCCAGCACAGAAAGACGGTTATCCGGCGCAAGGTCATTTGTTCCTGATTCTTGTTGAGCGGGTAAGGTAGCCATTGCCATTGAGGTTGGCTTAAGGCAGAGACCTGCCAGAAGCGAGACGGCCAAAATTCGCATCCTGCCTGGCGCATCCATTCAGTAGTGGGCCGGTGTTGTCGGGGCAGTGACCATGCACCCCATGATTTCCAGTTGGTCGTCATCAACCTGGCGCCGATTTCCATACCGCGGCAAAGCCCTCTTCCACATGCCTCCCGGCTCTGCCCTATCTGCGCAGGGAGGCGAGCATAAAAAAAAGGACTCCATCTCAAGAGATGGAGTCCTTTTTTCGTGTGGTTGGACTCTGTCCGCTTATTTGTTTAGATCATGGGCAATGCCATGGCACTGGCCGCATTTCGGAAAGTTCTTGTGCATCACTTCCGGATGGGGCTCGCCGTGACAGGAAACGCATTGCGGAATCATCTTATGCTTCTCCTGGTGACAGGTGGCGCAAGAGAGCGTGGCATGTTTGGCAGGGTTGCCTTGCAATTGGCTCAAAACATCTCCATGACAGCTGGCGCAGGTAGAGGAGGCGATTTCGGCAGGATAGCTGACCTGGAGGGGCATATGCGGTTTGTGGCAGGTCAGGCAATCCTGCTGGATCATTTCTTTACTGTGTGGGGAATGGCACTGCATACAGTCAGGGATCATGCCATGCTGAGCACGATGGCAGGTGGAACAGCTTACCTGGGTATGCTTGCTTTCGTGCTGCTGGAGCTGGGCCATCTGGTCGGTATGGCAGGTGAGACAGGGTTGGGTAATATTGGAATCAATACTGATGGTCAGGGGAGTGTGGGGATTGGTATGACAAGATAAACAATTATCCAGCTCATAATGAGAAGTACCCTCATGGCACTGGCTGCATTGGGGGATATTAGTGGCATCAATGGGGGCGTGGCCGGCATGGCATTCAACACAGGTGACTTCGGTTTGGTGGGCTGCCCCATGGCTGGCGATATCCCTGGGAGCTCTTTTGTGACACTTCAGGCAGTCGTCAGGGGTGAGGCCGGCAGCCCCCGCCACAGTGGTTCCGGCCAGAAATGCCAGAAGAAGGATGCCTGTCATCCACAGGCAGGTTGATTTCAGATGTTTTTTTTCTTGGTTCATTGTTTGTCCTCGGCGGCTTAAAAATAAAAAAGAGCTCTCTTAAATTCGTGAGCGAATTGATTGTTTGCAAGCCACTTACATATTTTATGCCGCAGCTCAGACGCAATGGTCAAGAGCGGCATATAAATTTGAAAATAGGCGCTAATATTTATTTCAACCGGGCGGCCGGCCTCTCGTTGATCCGTCGGCACCATCAGCTTCTGGCCACATTCTGGCCAGAAGCTGATGGCCATGATGGAGTTGATAACAACCTGCTTTCATTATTTTTTCTCCTAAAAAAGAGGCCTTTTGCGCCAAGAGAGGAAAGGCCTCTATGGGGTGGGCTCTGGTCCGGGAATCCAAATAGCGTCTCGCGGTGACCCATCTTTTTCTGGGCAAAGAGGGGCAAAGAAGATTATTAAAGAGGGTGTCAGGAGTAGTCGGGTATAATGTTGCGGCGCAAGCGGCAGCAGAATTTTTTAAGATATTGCAAGCTGCAGAAGGCTGAGGAAGCATGTTAT
>JAVLBA010000096.1:0-7524 GCA_031581485.1 Desulfurivibrionaceae bacterium
AAAAAATGTTGCAGCCGGAGATCTTAACATTGACTTAAAAAGTGATGGGAAAGATGAGGGCGTTTTTGCTGAAATGAAAAATATGCTGGCCACCCTTAAGGAAAAAGCCGATCTGGCCACCAAGATTTCTAATGGTGATCTTACCAATGAAGTCAAACTGGCATCAGATCGTGATGTCCTCGGGGAGGCATTGCAAGTCATGTCTGCCAACCTGAATAAAATCATTGCCGAGATCAACGGAGCAACAGAGCAGATCGCCGCCGGTTCCAGCCAGGTCTCAAGCTCCAGCCAGTCCCTCTCCCAGGGCGCCACGGAATCGGCGGCCTCCCTGGAGCAGATCACCAGCTCCATGACCGAGATGGCCTCCCAGACCAAGCTCAACGCTGAAAACTCCACCCAAGCCAACCAGCTGTCCGGCGAGGCCCGCAACAAGGCCGAGACCGGCAACGACCAGATGGAGCAGATGATGCTGGCCATGGGCGAGATCAACAAGGCCGGCCAGGATATCTCCAAGATCATCAAGGTGATCGACGAGATCGCCTTCCAGACCAACCTGCTGGCCTTAAACGCCGCCGTGGAAGCGGCCCGGGCCGGTCGCCACGGCAAGGGCTTTGCCGTGGTGGCGGAAGAGGTGCGCAACCTGGCGGCCCGCAGCGCCAAGGCGGCCAAGGAGACCGCCGAGCTCATCGAAGGCTCGGTGGCCAAGACCGAAAACGGCACGGAGATCGCCAGCCGCACCGCCACCTCCCTGCAGGAGATCGTCACGGCCATCACCAAGACCACCGATCTGGTGGGGGAGATCGCCGCCGCCTCCAGCGAGCAGGCCCAGGGCATCTCCCAGGTCAACGAGGGCCTGGGCCAGATCGACCAGGTCACCCAGACCAACACCGCCAATGCCGAGGAGGGCGCGGCCGCGGCCGAGGAACTCTCCAGCCAGGCCGATCATCTGCGCAGCCTGATGGCCACCTTCACGGTACAAAGCGGCCCCAGCTCAGAGTTCAGAGGCCGGCCCAGCGAGATGATCGCCCTGGATGACCGGGAGCTCGACAAATTTTAACCTCAAGGAGCCAAGGGGCGGCCTGCGGGCCGCCCCTGCCTGAAGATGAACACCAGCCAACTTGTTATCAATGATCAGGAATTCCATCTTATCCGTACCCTGGTCTCCGAGCGTTTCGGCATCAACCTTACCGACCAGAAACGTTCCCTGGTGGTGGGCCGCCTGCAGAAACTGCTTAAGGACCAAGGCTTTACCAGCTTCAAGGATTATTACCAGGCCGTGGTGCGCGACAACAGCGGTGCGGCCCTGGACAAGCTGATCAACCGGATCTCCACCAACTACACCTACTTCAACCGCGAACAGGCCCATTTTGATTTTTTTGTTCATAGCGTGCTGCCGCCCCTTACCAGCCACCTGCGCAGCTGCAACAAGCGAGACCTGCGGATCTGGAGCGCCGGCTGCTCCTCCGGGGAGGAACCCTATATGCTGGCCATGCTGATGATGGAATACCTGGGCGAGGAATATGGCGGCTGGAGCGCCGGGGTGCTGGCCACGGACATCTCCGACCAGGCCCTCTGCCGGGCCCGCCTGGCCCTCTATGATGAGGACAAGATAGGCCGGCTTGCCGGCCCCTTGCGGACAAGATATTTCCAGCGCCAGACGGACGGCAACTGGCAGGCGAAAGAGCAGCTCAAGAGCCAGGTCACCTTCCGGCGCTTCAATCTGATGAACCGCCATTTCCCCTTTAAAAGGCCTTTACAGGTGATCTTCTGCCGCAATGTTATGATCTATTTTGACGCCCCCACCAGAGATGCCCTGGTCCAGCGATACCATCAATGCCTGGAGCCCGGAGGATATCTCTTTCTGGGACACTCGGAAACCCTGGGCCGAGAGCAGAGCGCTTTTCAATACATCATGCCCGCTGTTTACCGGCGGCAATAACAAGGAAACAACTCATGCAAGGCAACCGCAAAATACGGGTACTGGTGGTTGATGACTCCTCCCTGGTGCGCTCCATTCTCACCGCGGGTCTCAATCAGGACCCCGGCATCGAGGTGGTGGGCAGCGCCCCCGACCCCTTTGTGGCCCGGGACCGCATCGTTGAGCTCCGGCCCGATGTCCTGACCCTGGACGTGGAGATGCCGCGCATGGACGGGGTGGAGTTCCTGCGCCGCCTGATGCCGCAGTTCCCCCTGCCGGTGGTGATGGTCAGCGCCCTGACCAAAAAAGGCCAGCAGATCACCCTGGAGGCCCTGGAGGCCGGGGCCGTGGATTTCGTCACCAAGCCGAGCACAGATGTGGCCCGGGGCCTGACCGCCATGCTCATGGAGCTGCGCACCAAGGTCAAAATCGCCTCCACCGCCAATGTCTCCCACTGGAAAAACCAGCGGGCCGCCCTCTTTACCGGCAAGATACTCACTTCTCCCAAATCCCTGGCCGAATCCACCGACAAGATCATCGCCATAGGCGCCTCCACCGGCGGCACCGAAGCGATCCGCCAGATCGTCACCTGCTATCCCGCCAATACGCCGGGAGTGGTGGTGGTCCAGCATATGCCCGCCGGTTTCACCAGGATGTTCGCCGAACGCCTCAACGGCCTGTGCGCCATGCAGGTCAAGGAGGCGGTGAGCGGCGATCGGGTCATGCCGGGCCGCATCCTCATTGCCCCGGGGGAAAAACAGCTGCGGGTCCACCGCTCCGGCGGCATGTATGAGGTGGAGTGCCGGCCCGGAGAAAAGGTCTCCGGCCACTGCCCCTCGGTGGATGTGATGATGCATTCGGTGGCCGCCCACGCCGGGCGCAATGCCGTGGGCATCATGCTCACCGGCATGGGCCGGGACGGGGCCGCCGGCATGCTGGCCATGCGCCAGGCCGGAGCCAGAAATATCGCCCAGGACAAACAAAGCTCCGTAGTCTTCGGCATGCCCAAGGAGGCCTTTGCCAACGGCGGGGCCGAACAGCTGGTGGTGCTCACCAAAATTGCCGAAACCTCACTGGCCCTGCTGGCCTGAAAGGAAATAAAAACATGAATACGCCCATATCCGAAGACGTGATGATTATCCAGGAGTTCACCCAGGAGTGCACCGATCTGCTGGACAGCCTGGAGCCGGCAATCGTTGGTTTCGGGGAATTCACCAAGGAGAGCGCTTTTGCACCCACCGACGAAAGCATGCCCATTCTCCATGAAGTGTTCCGCCTCTTCCATTCCATCAAGGGCAGTGCCGGATTTCTCAATTTCAGCCATATGTCCACCACGGCCCACGCCGCCGAAAACCTGCTGGACAAAATCCGCAAGGGCGAAAAGAACATGAGCGCCGATGACGTGGATCTCCTGTGCCGGACCTGCGATTTCATGCGGGCCACCCTGGACCAGGTGGCGACCCATCTCAGCGACGGGGTGATGGCCGAACCTGCGGCCGAGCTTACCGCCAGGCTGCAACAAAATCTGGAGGCAGAGGCCGGGCCGCCCGTTCACCAGGCCGAGGCCATGCAATCCGGCCCCCTCGATCTTGCCGTTACCCCGGCCATGATCGCCGCCTTTGTTCAGGAGGCCGAAGAACAGCTCCAAGAGGTGGAGGCCGGTCTGCTGACCTGGAGCGATGGCGGCGAAAAACCGGAGCTGATCGCTGAACTGTTCCGCAAAATGCACAGCTTCAAGGGCAACTGCGGCTTTGTCGGCCTGGCCGATCTGGAGCGCCTGAGCCATCGGATCGAAACCGTCCTGGATGTGGTCAAGGCAGGCGCCGGCAAACCCACGGCCAAACCGGCCGAGGCCCTTCTCAATCTCTGTGACATCCTGAAAGAGGCCCTGGCCGGCATCTCCCAAGGCGGCCCCGGCACCATCGACGGCCTGGAGCTCTACCTGGAATTGCTGGAAGACCTGATCCCCAGTGACTGGGGCAACAGCCCGCCAGCCCCCAGCCCCCCTCCGCTGGAGGAAATTCTGGTCAGCCAGGGCGATGTTGACGAGGAAACCCTCAATGAGGCCCTGGCCACCCAGGCCAGACCCCTTGGTGAGATCCTGATGGAAAGCGGCTCCGTGCCGGCAGACAAAATTTCCCAGGCCCTGGAATGCCAGCGCCGCTCCGCAGGGGTGGCCCAGCCAGCCGCCCCCGCCCCGGTTACTGCCCTGAAACGCCAGGATCTGCGGGTTGATCTAGAGAAGATCGACACCATGATCAACCTGATCGGCGAAATGGTCATCGCCGAAAACATGCTGATCCACAGCCCGGACCTGGAAGGATTGGAGCTGGAAAATTTCGGCAAGGCCTCCCAGCAGATGAGCAAAATCGTCAAGGAACTGCAGGAGGTTACCATGACGATCCGCATGATCCCGGTGGCAGGACTCTTTAACCGCATGACCCGTCTGGTCCACGATCTGTCCCGAAAATCGGCCAAAAAAGTCGACCTGCTCACCCTGGGTACGGAAACCGAGGTGGACAAGACGGTGATTGAAAAAATTACCGATCCCCTGGTCCACCTGATCCGCAACTCCATGGATCACGGCCTGGAAGGCCCGGAGGAGCGGCTGGCAGCCGGCAAAGAGAGCACCGGCACCCTGCGCTTAAGCGCCAGCCACCAGGAAGGCGAGGTGCTGATCAGAATCGAGGATGACGGTCGCGGCCTCAATCGCGCCAAAATACTCAAAAAGGCCCTGGAAAAAGGTCTGCTCACCGGCAATGGCGACGAGTTGAGCGACAAGGATGTGGCGGCTCTGATCTTCCTGCCCGGCTTTTCCACGGCCGACCAGATCACCGATGTTTCCGGCCGGGGGGTGGGCATGGACGTGGTCAAACAGAATCTCAGCCAGATCAACGGCAAGATCGACATTGACAGCAGCCCCGACCAGGGCACCCTGATCACCCTGCGGATTCCGCTGACCATGGCGATCATCGACGGCATGATGATCAAGGTGGGCAGCAGCCGGTACATTATCCCCATTCTGGCCATCCGCGAATCCTTCCGCCCCACGGCGCAGAGCATCACCGTGACCCCGGACGGTCGGGAGATGGTCAAGATACGGGATCGTCTCTTTCCGGTGTTGCGCCTCCACCGCCTGCACCAGATCTCTGCCGCCTGCGAGACCCTGGAAAACTCCATTCTTATCCTGCTGGAAAACCAGGGCCGTCATGTCTGCCTCATGGTGGATGAAATTATCGGCCAGCAGCAGACCGTGATCAAGGGACTCTCTGAATATATCGGCCATATCGGCCAAGTCCGCTGCGTCTCCGGCTGCACCATTCTCGGCAACGGCGATGTGTGCCTGATCCTTGATGCCGGCAACCTGGCGGAAATTGACTCGCTGGCCCTCTGAAAAAGGGGGCCACCGATCTTTTTTCACCATGCCAACGTATTGCCGAACCCTATAAAGGAGCTGCTTCATGAAAATATTGCTTGTCGAAGATGATTTTATCAGCCGCACGGTGCTGCAGGAGATAGTGGCCCACCTCGGGGTCTGCCACCAGGCCATGGATGGCAAGGAGGCCGTAAACGCCTACCGCCGCGCCCTGGCGGAAAACGATCCCTATAACCTCATCTGTCTCGACATCATGATGCCCAATATGGACGGCCAGGAGACCCTGCTGCGCATCCGCGACCTGGAAAAGGAGCATGGCATCGGCGGCAGCGACATGGTCAAGGTGATCATGACCACCGCCCTCAACGATCCCAAGAGCATCATGACCGCCATGGTCAAGGGTTCCTGTGACGGTTACCTGGTCAAACCGATCCAGCGCGGCACCCTGCTGGCCAAATTGCGCGAAATCGGTCTGATCAGCCAATAAGCAACAAGGCAATTCTGCATGTTTTCAGGAGCCACAGACATGGCGCATATCAAGGTGGTGGGGGTGGGCGAATTCGTCGTTTCCAATAATCCGGGTGAGGTGCTCAAGACCTTTGCCCTGGGTTCCTGCGTTGCCGTGATCTTTCTTCATCAACCGAGCCGTTCGGTGGCGCTGATCCATGTCGCCCTGCCCGATTCCGGGATCAACCCCGCCATGGTGGCTGAGCGGCCCGGCTATTTTGCCGATACCGGCATCGCCGCCACCATTCAGGCCCTGGCCCTGTGCAGCGGCGCCGGCGCCGGTCTGAGCAAGGGCATGGTGGTCAAAATGGCCGGCGGCGCCAATCTGATGGATGCCCACAACACCTTCAACATCGGCAAGCGCAATGTGCTGGCCCTGAAAAAAATCCTCTGGCCTCTGGGCATGGGCCCGGTGGCGGAGGATGTGGGGGGCAGCTTCAGCCGCACCGTCACCGTGGCCGTACAGAGCGGCAGGGTTATCCTCTCCTGTGCCACCAAGGGGGAATGGGAGATATGAACCGCCAACCGGCCCCGGCCATCATGCCCACCAACATCAATGGGAGGAAAAAAATGCGGATAGCCATTGTCGATGATTCAGGCACGGCCCGGATGTTTATCCGCCGCTGCCTGGAAATTGCCGGGTTCCATGAGGCGGAGATCATCGAGGCCGAAAATGGCCGCGATGCCCTGGAAGCGATCCGTCTCCAGCCCGTGGATCTCCTGCTCACCGATCTGACCATGCCGGTAATGGACGGCCTGACCCTGCTCAAATGGCTCAAGTCCAACCCCAGATTTGTCCAATTACCGGTGCTGGTGATCACCAGCGCCGGCAATCCGGCCAGGGAACGGGAACTTCTTAAGCTGGGGGCCATGGCGTTGATCAGCAAGCCGGTTTCGCCGGCCAGGCTCAACGAGGTCCTCCGGGACCTGCTGCCCCCGGTGGCAGGCTCTACAGACCAACCCTTTGCGGAGACACCAAGCCATGACTGACCAGAAGAAGACCCCCTCCCTTGCCTGGCAAGGCGAGATGCTGAAAGTGGTGGCCGAGATCATTGAGGAGACCGCCTTCAGCGAGGTGCGGGGGCTTGCCCTTGCTCCGGTTTACCACCCAAAAGCGCGGGGCGTCTCGCTGCTGATCCACAAGCCGGTCCAGGGGGAATTTCTGCTCTGCATGGAACAGGAACTGCTGACCCATCTAAGCACTCTGGTCTACGGCCCCACCTTCGCCGAGATCACCAGCGGCCTTGAAGGAGATTTTCTGGCTGAGTTGCTTAACATCATTGCCGGTCGTTTTCTGGCCGCCATCCTGCCGCCGGAACAGGGCTTCAGTCTCGGCCTCCCGGTCGGCGCCCAAGGCCCCATGACCTGCCCGGCCCCACCCTGCCTCAGCTGGCATTTCAGCGTCGACGAGATGCCCTTCACCCTGCTGCTCCACGGCGAGAGCATCCTCACCCTGGCCCCTTAACGGGGAACTGGATCACCACCGGCAAAACCTGCTGCCATAGAGCATAAGCAGTCAAGGGCTGCGGAGGAGACGGAGCACGGGCCGTTGAAAACGCCGAGGCGGCTTTTTATGGGACGATAACGGCTCTGGTTTTTTTAGACGCCATTCCAGACCTTGCGGTTTCTCCATCTAGTGCAGTGTATCACTTAAAGTTTCGTATATTTATGCAACTATGCCTTTAACCACAAAGGCCCAAAAACACGAAGAGCTTCTTGTTTT
>JAVLBA010000097.1:0-7258 GCA_031581485.1 Desulfurivibrionaceae bacterium
GGCTTTGTGAATGCCGCCGAGTCCAAAGAGCTCCTGGCGGAAAAAAACTTCCCCTTTATCACCTCCCTGGGCCGCAAGGGCGGCACCCCGGTGGCCGTGGCCCTGGTCAATGCCCTGCTCCGGCTGGCCTAAATGGCGGCCAAAAGCAGAAAACTGCGCTCCGGCTACACCACCGGCGCCTGCGCCGCCGCCGCAGCCAAGGCAGCGGCAACGGCGCTTTTTGGGGGCAGCTGCCCCACAGAGGTGGAGATTCCCTTCCCTGATGGCAGCCGGGTCACCTTTAACGTGAGCCGCTGTGAGCTGCGCCACGAAGAGGCAGAGGCGGCAGTGATCAAGGATGCCGGCGACGACCCGGACGTCACCAACGGTGCTGAGATCGTGGCCGTGGTGGGCATGATGTGCGGCTGCGGCGCTGAACCGGTGGAGATCAGGGCAGGTCGCGGCGTGGGCCGGGTCACCAAGCCGGGCCTGGCCCTGGAGGTGGGCCAGGACGCCATCAACCCGGTGCCGCGGCAGATGATCAAGGCGGCGGTGGCCGAGGTCCTGGACCAGGCAAGGGAGCGCCGGGATATCATTGTCTTCATCTCCATACCAAAGGGCGAGGAGCTGGCCAAAAAGACCCTTAACAAACGGCTGGGGATTGTGGGCGGCCTCTCCGTCCTGGGCACCACCGGCATTGTCCGGCCTGTATCGGCTGCGGCCTGGACCGCCACCATCAGCGCCTCCATGTCCGTGGCCAGAAAGACAGGACTGGATGAGATCGTCCTCGCCACCGGCCGCACCTCAGAGGCTGCAGTGCAGAAAGAACTGACTCTGCCGGAAGAGGCCTATGCCATGATGGGCGACTACCTGGAATTTTCCCTCCAGGAGGCGGCCCGCCACGGCTTCAAGAAAATCCATCTGGCCGCCATGTGGGCCAAGGTGATGAAGGCAGCCATGCAAATTCCCCAGACCCATGTCCGCCACGGCGCCCTGGAGGTGGAGGCGGCCCTTGCCTTCTTAGGCGAGCTCGGCGTTGCAAATGAAGTACTGGCCAGCCTGCAGGGCTCCAACACGGCCCGCGAGATCTATGTCCGCCTCACCGAGCTGGGCCGCGCCGATATTATTGAAGGGGTGTGTCTGGCCGCCCAAGCATACGGACAAAAGGTATCTGGTCTACCGGTAACGGTTTATCTGGTGGACGGCCAGGGCCGCCTGGTACTGACGGTGTGAAAAGAAGATTGTTTGCTAACCACAGAGGCACAGAGACACAGAGAAAGACAAAAAAACAAACCTTTGTGTCTCTGTGCCTCTGTGGTGAAAGAAAAATTATTTAATGGCATATAAAATTATTCTCATAGGCATCGGCCCGGAAGGGCTCACTGCCAAGGCCGAGGCCCTGCTTGAGGCCTGCCCGGTGGTGGTGGCCTCCAGCCGCCACCTGCACCTGGTGCCAGCCGGCAAGGAGATCCTGGCCATTACCCCGGTCCAGCAGACCCTGGACCGGGTGGCCGAGCGGTTGCAGGACGGCCCGGTGGCGGTGCTGGCCAGCGGCGACCCGCTCTTTTTCGGCATCGGCCGCACCCTGCTGAGCAGGGTGGACCCGGAACAGCTGGAGATCCTGCCGGCCCTCTCCGCCATGCAGCTCGCCTTCTGCCGCTTCAAGGAACCGTGGGACGACGCCCGCTTTGTCTCCCTGCATGGCCGGGCAACCGACCATGTCCTGCCGCTGCTGCTGCCCCATGACAAGGTGCTGGTCTTCACGGACGGCACAAACAGCCCGGACGCCCTGTGCCGGCAACTGCTGGCCTGCTTTGCGGCGGTGGACGACACCGAGACGCCGGCGCGCTATGAGGTGATGGTGGCCGAAAACCTGGGCCAGGAGGAGGAACGGTTGACCAGCGGCAGCCTGGAGGAGATCAGCGACGAGACCTTCGGGCCGCTCAATGTGGTGATCTTCAAGCGCCGGCCCCGGCCCCGCCCCTTTTCCTTTGGCCTGGAAAGCACGGCCATTGCCCACAGCCGCGGCCTGATCACCAAGGACGAGGTCCGGGCCGTCACCCTGCACACCCTGCAGCTCCCCGACCAGGGGGTGCTGTGGGATGTGGGGGCCGGCAGCGGCTCGGTATCGGTGGAGGCGGCCCGCCTCTGCCCGGAGCTGATGATCTATGCGGTGGAAAAAAAACCAGAGGAGCAGGCTAATATCAGGGCCAATATCAGGCGTCACCAGTGCCACACCATCCAGGTGGTCCACGGCGAGGCGCCGGCCGCCCTGGCCGCCCTGCCTGCTCCGGACCGCGTCTTTATCGGCGGCAGTGGCGGCAACCTGGCCGAGATCATTGCACTGGCGGCCGAACGGTTGCGGCCTGGCGGCACCATGGTGGCCAACGCGGTGCTGGCCAAGACAGCAGCGGCGGCCCCGGACTTCATGCGTGACCACGGCCTCAGCGTCGATGCCAGGACAATCCGGGTGACACGGATACAGGCAAACGGCAACGAGGAGTTGAGCCCCATCACCATCATCCGGGGCCGCAAATGACGTGCCGGTTTTGACAACAACAGCCTCACCACAGAGGCACAAAGACACAGAGGGTTTTTCTCCGTGCGTTTGTACCCCTCCAGGGGATATTGAAAAGAATATCTTTGTGGTGAAAAAAAAAATGCTATTACAACGACGCAAACGGCAACCAGGAACTGAGCCCCATCACCATCATCCGGGGCCGCAAATGACGTGGCGTTTTTGACAACGACAACCTCACCACAGAGGCACAAAGACACAGAGGGTTTTTCTCCGTGCCTCTGTGCCTCTGTGGTGAAAAAATATGCTCTCACAACGACGTAAACGGAACACACATTGAATACATTTTATATCATTGGTACAGGCCCGGGCGACCCGGAGCTGATCACGGTCAAGGGTCTGCGCACCATGGAAAAATGTGCCACCCTGGTGGCGCCCAAGGCCAAGGCAAACGGCGACTCCACTGCCCTGGGTATTGTCAAGGGGCTCATGGACCTGGGCGACAAGAAGGTCGTCGAGGTCTGCTTCCCCATGCACAAGGTCAACAACGGCCGCAGCAGCCGGGAGGTGGAGGCGGCCTGGCAGGAGGCGGCCCGTCTCATCCTTGACCATCTCAAGGAGGGCGACGTGGCCTTCCCCACCCTGGGCGATCCGGCCGTCTACTCCACCGGCTTCTATGTCTACGCCACCTTGAAAGAGATGGCGCCGGAGATGGAGATCAAGATCATCCCCGGCATCACGGCCATGAGCTGCTGCTCGGCCATGGGCAACCAGCCCCTCTGCCTGGGCGGCGAGGTGCTTGCCGTGGTGCCGGCCACCTTTGATGATGACCGGCTGCGCGAGATCCTGATCAACTGCGACTCCGTGGTGCTGATGAAGGTCCACACAGTCCTGCCCCGCCTGCTGGGCCTGCTGGATGAGCTGGGGCTGACAAAACGCGCCGTCTGTTACGAGCAATGCGGCATGGCCGGTGAAAAGGTGCACAGCGACCTGCGGCAGCTGGTGGGGCAGGAACTCCACTATTTTTCCACCATCATCATCAGGAAGTAAGGATGGCGGGACTGAGAACTCATTTTTTCACCACAAAGGCACAAAGACACAAAGGAAAAAAACCTCTGTGCCTTTGTGTCTTTGTGGTTCATAAAACACTATGATGAACCACCCAAACCCCATATACTTTGTCGGCGCCGGGCCCGGCGACCCGGAGCTGCTCACCATCAAGGGCCGCCGCCTGCTGGACGAGGCAGATCTCATCGTCTATGCCGGCAGCCTGGTCAATCCCGCCCTGCTGGCAGGTCTGAGCGCCGAACTGCACAACTCGGCCCCCCTCAACCTGGACGAGACCACGACCCTGCTGGTGACAGGCCACAAGACCGGCAAGAAGGTGGTGCGGCTGCACACCGGCGATCCGGCCATCTTTGGGGCCATCAAGGAGCAGATGCTGCGCCTGGACGCCCAAGGCATCCCCTACCAAGTGGTGCCCGGCGTCAGCTCAGCCACGGCCGCGGCTGCGGCGCTCAAGGCCGAACTCACCCTGCCGGAGATCTCCCAGACCGTGATCATCACCCGCCAGGCCGGCCGCACGCCGGTGCCGGACAAGGAAAAACTGGAGCTGCTCGCCAGCCACCAGGCCACCATGATGATTTTCTTGAGCGTCGGCATGATCGACACCGTGGTAGCCGAACTGGCGCAAGGCGGCTACCCGAGCCACACCCCCATTGCCGTGGTGGAAAAGGCGAGCTGGCCCGATGAGCGCACGGTGCGCGGCACCCTGGCCACCATCGGCCGCCAGGTCAAGGAGGCAGGGATCACCAAGACGGCGATGATCGTGGTGGGCGAGGTGCTGGCCGGCCGCCTGGAGAGCGAAAGCAGACTCTACGCCAAATCCTTCAGCCATGAGTACCGTCAGGGTTCATGAAGATCGGCATCCTGGCCATAACCAAGGGCGGCCACGAGCTGGCCACCGAACTTGCCGCCCAGCTGCCCGAGGCCACGGTGCTGACAATGAACGGCACCTTTGCCGCCACCCTGGCCGTGGCCTGGCCTCAGTATGACGCCTTCATCTGCGTCATGGCCGCCGGCATTGTGGTGCGCGGCCTGGCGCCGCTGCTGCATGACAAGAAAAGCGACCCCTGCGTGGTGGTGCTGGATGAACAGGGCCACTTTGCCATCAGCCTGCTGGCCGGTCATCTGGGCGGCGGCAATGAGCTGGCCCGCCGTCTGGCCCGACTCACCCACGGCCAGGCCGTGATCACCACCGCCTCCGATGTCCTGGGCCATACCGCCCTGGACCTCTGGGCCCGCGACCACGGCCTGGTGGTGGCGGACAAGGCCGCCTTTACCACGGCCATGGCCCGGCTGGTCAACCAGGGCCGCCTCAAGGTGTTCAGCGAGGTGGAGCTGCCGCAATGGCCCGCTGATTTTATGATGACCGACACACCGGCCGAGGCAGAGCTCATCATCGCCATCCACCAGGAGGTGGCGGGCCGCCGGCCCCAGCTCCACCCCTGCTGCCTGGTGGCCGGCATCGGCTGCAACCGCGAGACCCCGGCCGCCGCCATCCAGCAGGCCTTTGACGAGCTATGCAGCAAACACAATCTGGCGCCGGCCGCTTTCCGCAATCTGGCCTCCATTGATCTGAAAAATGATGAAAAGGGCTTGCTGGAATTTGCCGGGCAGAATAGATATCCCATAGATTTCTACCCCAAAGAGCACCTAAACAGTGTCCCCAACCTAATCGCCTCGGCCGCCGTGTTCAAGGCCACCGGCGCCCAGGGCGTTGCCGAACCCGCTGCCATCTTAAGCAGCCGCGGCCAACTTATTATAGGAAAACAGAAATGGCAGGATGTAACACTTGCAGTGGCCCAGGCCGCCTGGCCGTGGTCGGCACCGGACCGGGCAGCATAGACCATATCACCCCCCAGGCCGTCCGCGCCATTGCGGACGCCGACATCGTGGTGGGCTACAAGACCTATCTGGAGCTGATCCCGGAACTGCTGAAAGACAAGGAGGTCCTCTCCTCGCAGATGATGCAGGAGGTGGACCGCTGCCGCCAGGCCGTGGAGCTGGCTGCCGGCGGCAAAAAAGTGGCGCTGGTCTGCGGCGGCGATCCGGGCATCTATGCCATGGCCGGCCTGATCTATGAGGTGGTGATGGAGATCGCCCCCCAGGTGCGGGTGGAGATCATCCCCGGCCTGGCAGCGCTCAACTCCTGCGCCGCCCGCCTGGGCGCGCCGCTCATGCATGATTTTGCCGCCATCTCGCTCTCTGATCTGCTCACCCCCATGCCACTCATTGAAAAACGGCTGGAGGCGGCGGCCATGGCCGATTTTGTCATGGTGATCTACAACCCCAAGTCCAAGAAACGCACCAGTCAGCTGCTGAAGGCCCAGGAGATCGCCCTCAGATACCGCAAACCGGAGACGCCGGTGGGCATCGTCACCGCCGCCAGCCGGGCCAACGAGACCATCGCCCTCACCACCCTGGCCGAGCTGCACCACGCCGAGGTGGGCATGCAGTCCACGGTGATCATCGGCAACTCCACCACCTACACCTGGCAGGGGGTTATGATCACGCCGCGCGGCTACCACACCAAATACACCATGGGCAAGGAGTAAGGATGACCCCGGCCTGTGCCGATGCGGCCGTCCGGGCCGCCGCCCATTTCAGCGCCAGCCCGGCGGAGCTGACGGTGGAGGAGATCGGCAGCGGCAACATCAACGACACCTTTCTGGTCCGCTCTTCCGGCCAGGCCCCCTTCATCCTGCAACGCATCAGCCGCCAGGCCTTCAGCCGGCCGGAGCAGATCTGCGCCAACCTCCAGGTGATCAGCCGCCACCTGCCGCCCCGGACCGTGGCGGCCCTGGTCCCGACCCGGCGCTGGGTGGTGCCGCAGCTTCTCACCAGCCGTGAACAGGGTCTCTGGTGGTGCGATGCCTCCGACAATTTCTGGCGGGCCCAGAGCTATGTGGCGGACGCCGTCACCCTGGCCGGCCTGACTTCGCTAGAACAGGCCCAAGAGGTGGGCCGGGCCCTGGCCATCTTCCACAGCCTGGTGGCTGCCATCCCCCCCACTGCCCTGCAGGCCGCCATCCCCCACTTCCACCAGACGCCCCACTATTTCAAGCTCTACCAACAGGCCTGCCAGGCCGACAACCAGCCAGAAGCCAGTGAGCTGACCGACCAGTGCCACCACTTCATCCACCACCGGGCCCACCAGCTCAGCACCCTGGAGGATGCCAAACAGCGGGGCGAGCTGACCGAGACCGTGATCCACGGCGACCCCAAGCTTGCCAACATCCTCTTTGACAGCAAAACCCACCAGGCCTGCGCCCTTATTGACCTGGACACCGTGGGCCCCGGCCTACGCCTCTACGACCTGGGCGATTGCCTGCGCTCCTGCTGCAATCGCAGCGGCCCGGGCCAGGGGCCGGAGAGCACCCGCTTTGACTTGGATTTCTGCCGGGCCATCCTAACCGGCTACCTGGAACAGAGCCGCCCCCTCCTTGGCGCCGCAGACCACCGCTATCTCTACGACGCCATCCGCCTCATCCCCCTGGAGCTGGGCCTGCGCTTCTTCAGCGACTACCTCACCGGCTGCCACTACTTCAAGACCTCTGACCCCCAACACACCCTGCGCCGCGCCCTGGCCCAGTTTCACCTGGTGGCCAGCATAGAAGCCCAGCACAAAGAGCTGGTTGATCTGCTGGAGGACGTGGCAGGCTGAGGAGTGGAGGGTGCCGTCAGGACAGGGTCATTACC
>JAVLBA010000098.1:0-7097 GCA_031581485.1 Desulfurivibrionaceae bacterium
TTTTTCCCTGGTCACCAGCGGCCGGGGCGCCTCCAGGCAAGAGGTTCTTGCGCTTGCCCGTCGCATTGCCGCCATTCGCGATGAGGTGGAGATCAAGGTGTGCGGCTCCTTTGGTATTCTGGGCAGAGAGGATCTTGCCATCCTGCAGGCCGCGGGCATGGACCGCTATCATCATAATCTGGAAAGTTCCCGGGAATTTTTCCCCACCATCTGCACCACCCATTCCTTTGCCGACCGGATAGCCACCATCCAGGCGGCGCACTCCCTGGGGATTTCCGTGTGCAGCGGCGGCATTATCGGCCTGGGCGAGTCCGAGGCAGACCGTATCTCCCTGGCCGCCACCCTGGCGCAACTGGAGGTGGATTCCGTACCCCTTAACTTTCTCATTCCCCTGCCCGGCACCCCCCTTGCCGATATCAAGCCCCTGGATATGGCTGAAATCCTGCGCGCCATCGCCCTTTTCCGCCTCCACCTGCCGGCGGTGCCGCTGCGTCTGGCTGCCGGCCGTGAGTCGGCCTAGGGTGATTTCCTGGCCGCCGCCTTCCTGGCCGGGGCAGACGGCATGATGATCGGCGGCTATCTCACCCAGCGGGGCCGCACCCCCCAGCAGGATCTGGACTTTGTCGCCAGGATGCAGGCCCTATGGACCCGCTGAAATGGCTGGCCCAGCGGCAGCAGCAGGGCAATCTGCGCTGCCTGCGGCCCCTGGTCCGCTCCCTGAGCCGCCCTCCTTGTCTGGCCGGCACTAATCGCCCCTGCATCGATTTTTCCTCCAACGACTATCTGGCCCTCTCCATCCATCCCCAGGTCATTGCCCGCAGCAGGCAGTTTCTCGATGAGTACGGGGCAGGCAGCGGTGCCGCCCGTCTGATGAGCGGCGACCTGGCCCTCCACCACCAGCTGGAGGAGGAGATCGCCCGCCTCAAGGGCCAGGAGGCCGCCCTGCTCTTTGGCAGCGGCTATATGGCCAACACCGGCATCATCCCCGCCCTCATGGGCCGCCATGATCTGATTTTTTCCGACCGGCTCAACCATGCCTCCATCGTGGACGGCTGCCTGCTTTCCGGAGCCCGGCTTGTCCGTTTCCGCCATAACGACATGGACCATCTGGCGGCCCTCCTGGAGCAGAAAAAAGGGAGCGGCCAGCCCCTCATCGTGGTGGAGTCTCTCTATTCCATGGATGGCGACAAGGCTCCGCTGCAGGAGCTGGTGCGCCTCAAGGAAAAATATGGTTGCCTGCTCCTGGTGGATGAGGCCCATGCCACCGGCATCTTCGGGGCCAGCGGCGCCGGTCTGGTGGAAGAGGCCGGGATGGCCGGCCAGGTGGATCTGGTCATGGGCACCTTCGGCAAGGCCCTGGGCAGCTACGGCGCCTATGTGGCGGCCAGCCGGGTCTGGATCGATTTTCTGCTCAACCGGGCCCGCAGCTTCATCTATTCCACCTCCCTGCCACCGGCCGTCATCGGCGCCAGCCTGGGCGCCCTGGAGGTGGTGAGGGCCAACCCCGCTCTGGGTGGTCAGCTCCTGGCCCGGGCCGCCTTCTTTAAAAAATGTCTGGCCGCCCATAACCTGACCGTGGAGTCGGACAGCCAGATCATGCCGCTGCTCATCGGCAGCAGTGAGAAGGCCCTGGCCCTGGCCGCCCACCTCGGTGAGGCCGGCTTCTTCGTCACCGCTGTCCGTCCCCCCACGGTGCCGGAAAACACCGCCCGCCTGCGCTTCTCCGTCACCCTCCATCACAGCGAGGAGGATCTGGCCCGGCTGGCCGGGCTGTTGCAATCTGTCCTGGCAGGGTCAGATTGACCCGGTGGCGTGAGCGTTGTCATGTTCTGCCACGCCTGGCTTTTTAGCTGACTTTCAGGGTACAATGAAATCCTGGGCTACAGTCAGAAGTGCATTTGCAATTTGAATTCACCCAAGGAGGAAGGGATGCTTGGTGAGCGCCAGGTTATCGTGTTTTACGACGAGCGCATGCTGGCTCATTGTCCGAATGCCGATGTCCCGTTTTTGCCGGGACGCCTTGACCGGCGGGTGCGGGAGATACTTGCCGGCCTGGGGGTGAAGTGGACCTACCCAGAATATCCCGGGCGGTTAACGGCGATCAAAGAACTTCTTGAGCGCGCGCCGATCCCGGGAGTTCGCTTTGAGACCGGCGCGTCGGCGACGCGCGAACAGCTCGCCCGGGTGCATACGACCTCGTATCTGGAGGCAATCTACGCCTTGCGGGGTCAAAATGCCTGGCTGGATGTGGATACGACCGCCGTCTGTCCGGGCAGTGTGGAGGCTGCGGAAGTGGCCGCCGGGACGGCCATCGCCGCGGTGGAGGCCGTGATGGAGGGCCGTGCGCCCAGTACCTTCGCCCTGGTGCGGCCGCCGGGTCATCATGCCGAGTCGGTACGGGCGCGCGGTTTCTGTCTGTTTAACAACACAGCCGTGGCAGCGGCGCATGCGCGGGCGGCGCTGGGATGCAAGCGGGTGCTGATCGTGGACTGGGATGTGCATCACGGCAATGGCACCCAGGAGATCTTCTGGGCGGACCCGGACGTGATGCTGTTCGATACCCACCGGGCCTCGCCGTTTTATCCGGGCTCCGGCCTGCTTGAGGAGGTCGGGGCCGGTCTGGGTGAAGGGGCCACCATCAATGTGCCCTTGCCCGGCGGTTCCGGGGATGCGGCCATGCTCAAGGCGTTCCGCGAGATCCTGGCCCCGGCCGCGGATTTCTTTAAACCGGATCTGGTGCTGGTCTCGGCAGGGTTTGATATGCACCGGTTTGACCTGGCGTTGAATGTGACCGAAGAGGGTCTCGCGGCGCTGACGGGCATCGTCCGGGATATCGCCGATCGTCACTGTCAGGGTCGGCTGACCATGATCCTGGAAGGGGGCTATAACCTGGATTCGCTGTCCCAGGGAACACGTGCGGTGCTGGAGGTGCTGGCAGGCGCCGAACCCGCCGATCCGCCCGAGTGTGGAATCAGGGAGGTGGCAGCGGCGGCGGAGTTTCACCGCAGTGCCTTCATTCCGGAGTGAAACACGTCGTTTCAGCTTGTACGGTACTATGCCTGGTAATTGACAAGCCGAAAAGTGGCTTGTTCTTGTGATGGAAAAATGCCTAAAGTAGAAAAAGAAAGTGAGAATTCGGGCGCGGCCCTGTTTTTTTAGCGCACTTGAAAAAAGCGATCACGTATCACCAACACCTCACCCATTCCCCACAAGAACGAATTGGGGCTCGGCAAGAATCTCGCTGTAACGTTTGTCTCCCACTATTTGCCGAGCGAAACTCACGAAGTGGAGGCTATCTTTATACCACAAGGGCATAAGTTTCGTTTGCACCCTAAAGGGCATAAAAGCAGACAAGCTGCTCAACTCAGCTTTAAGAAGGAAAGGCGCCTGTTCCCGCTTCAAGGCACTTCTTGCTGGGAGGGGAGCCCCCGACCAATGGCACGAATTTCAATTCCCTGCCCAGGGAAAAGGCATTGAGGCAATGGTGCGCAGGAGAGCGGAATCCCGGTGCATGGCTCACAAGCCCAAGGGATAAAAGGCAAATTTAAGGTTACTCTGACCCACTGGTTGCAAAAATACTTCAGAAGGAGGATTAGCGAGCATGACTGAAAAAAATCCGGACAAAGGGTATGTGGCTATTCTTGGTTGGAGTCTCAATGCCATTGATTCTATTGATCGCTTTGACAGGCGCTATGTCATTGTCGCCCCCCCATGGGCGGAAGAGTATGCCAAGGAACATGATATTCCCTATATATCATGGAACTTTGAGCGTATTGATGACCGTTCCTTTGAGATTGCCCAGATCTTGAAAGACAAAGGGGTCGATGTGGCAATCCCCCTCTTTGAGGAAACAGTGGAGTGGGCCGGAGCTATTAACTCGGTACTGCTCGGTAAGCCTCGTTTGATGGGCCAGGCCATGCTCTTTCGCGACAAGTCCCTGATGAAGCGTCGTGCCCAGCTCGGCGGTATCCAGGTAGGGATTTTTGCAGAGGCACAGGACAAGGGAGATGTCATTCATTTTCTCAAGAGGGTCAACCAGACCCTGCTCAAGCTGGACGGCGACCCCAACGACCCTATTCATCTTAAGGCCTTTGATAAAGCAGGTTGTCTGGGACACTGGGTGATTCGTGAGCCGGATGATGTGGAAAGAATCTCCAATGACGAGTTCCCGCTGCTCATGGAGAGCCATCTTGATGGCTGGGAATTTGCCGTGGAGGCCTGGATTAAAAACCGTAAGATCCAGTTTTTGAATATCTCCGAATATGTCACCCTGGGCTACTCGGTATTTGTGCCGGCCTCCCCGGAGCTGGAAAAGTATCGTCCCCAGGTCACGGCCGAGATCGAGAAGCTGATTGAGGCCTTTGATATAGATTTTGGTTTCATTCATCCGGAATATTTTGTCACCAGCGACGGCAAGATGCATTTCGGCGAGGTGGCTTTCCGTCCGCCCGGCTTCAACGCCTTTGAGCTCATAGAGCGGGCCTATGGTTTCAATGCGTATCAGGCCACGGTTCTGATGTTTGACCCCAAAACCACGGATGAGGAGCTGGCAAACTTCTTCCCCAGGGAAGTGGTGGACGCCATCGGCCATGCGGGTTGTTTTGGCGTCTATCCGCGCCGCCGGGTGGTCAGTGAGCTCACCATTCCTGAAGAGACTGCCAATGATGACTATTTCGAGTTCCATGAGTTGCAGTCGCCTGTAGAAAACAAGGTTCCCAAGCGTTCCGCATTTGGAACCCACTGGGGACTGGTCTATTTCTTTGGTGACGATCCCCACCGTATGCGTGATCTGCTCAAAGCCCAGGAGGATCTTGATTATTATGTCTGATGAGCATGGTCAGACCAGCAAGGCAGACGAGCCGCAATCCCCCCGGGAGAAAAAGTTTATCGCCTTGCTGGAACGGCTGGCAAATGCCCGACCTTTTGCCAAGCTGCGTTTTCAGGCACCGCTGCTGGAACAATCCCGGCGTCTGATTGCCGAGCCAGGCGGCATAGAAATTCTGTACCGGCTGGCGCCACGACTGGATGAGGCCGGCCTCTTCTACGGAACCGACTGGGATGATCCG
Source organism: Desulfurivibrionaceae bacterium (assembly GCA_031581485.1). Taxonomy (GTDB): domain Bacteria; phylum Desulfobacterota; class Desulfobulbia; order Desulfobulbales; family SURF-16; genus BM506. The sequence continues at coordinate 5,067 of JAVLBA010000098.1, forward strand.
GCAGCCCTGATACCGGGCCTGGTCAATGCCACCCTGGAGCTGGGATCCAAGGACCTGGTCATTCTTGAATGCCTCAGCGAGCTTCGTTTGCTGGCGGTGGCCAATGGTCTCGCTACGCACCAGGGGATCTCACCTGAACAGGCCCGTCATTTCCTGACCCAGCTCCTGGCCCTCAACCTGAACCGTATTCTTGGTCCGCCGAACGAGACCCAGCGGGTGCGCCTGGGTCCTTTGGGAGAGGCGGTGGGAAAACTCTTCCATTTTTTGATGGGTCATATCGGCTACGGTGATATTCTCGGCCACCTGATCGAGGAAATCTGGCGCATCCTTTCCCAGCGGCCTATTCAGGTAGCCCATATCAAGGCCATGGTGAGCCAGATTGCCGTAAGCCTGCAGCGGGGGAGTGGTGATTTTGGCGAAGCACGGCTGGGGGCGGATCGGTTGACCAGCGCCCTGTTCGGACCAACCCAGGGATGCCTTGACGATCCCGGGCTGGATGAGTATCAGAGTCGCCTTGCCGCCATGGACTTTGCCGGCCTGCAGCAGGAGTCATACGGCATGGCCCGGGCCATGCACGATGTCGGCCTGGTATCCGACTACCATGCCGTGCTGCTGCGCTGGCTGCTTGACAATAACTATGAACAACTTGTGCCTGATGTCCTGGGAGTAAGCAACACCGGCCGGGATGCCCTGCAAAGCTATCAGGATTTGGTTCACCGCCTGATTTCGGAGGCAATTTATCCGGAAACAGCCCAAACAATATATGGTTTAACCATGCTGCTGGAAAGGGGTGTGCTCTATGCAGCGCCCATTGCTCCCGGGCTCTGGCGCCAAATTAACCTGCAGCTCTCCTCGCAGGCCAGGGCAATTCTGCCCCCTTCCGGCCTGGAGCCGCGGAAGCAGTTGCTGGCCGGAGTGATATCCCTGCTTGGCCAGCCGCTGGGCGTAGGGCAGGGGAACAATCCCACCTGCCAATCAGCCCGGGCGATCTCCATGTGGGCCTATAACGATCCCGACTACCTGCTCCATCTCATCGCCCAGGCATCCCGCTACGACTCGATTCTTATGCATTTTGAAGGACGCGCACTTGACTCGGCGGCATTACCGCCAGGCCTTGCCACGTCCTTCCCCCTGGATACGGATCCGGTCTCCATGCTTCTGGTCCCGCATCTTGATCGAATTTATAATGAAATGGGACGGTTATGCGCTGGCCGCGGCGGTGATCCCCATCGCTGGATTAATCCGGAACTCCATGGCTGGTGGGTGGGGCGGCAATTTATTATTGCCGTGGATGTGGCAAGCGGAAATCTCAAGGAGTATGACGAATTTCTTCAGCAATTTTACAGGAGCTACAACCCCCTGTTTAATGACAATCAACCGGTTATCCATCCACAACCGGCCGGTATTGCCGTCACCGACAGTGGCGGCAATTTTGTGGGCTGGCACGCCGTTACCCTGATCCGTGTTGCCTTGGATCAAGAAAGTACCATGCGGGTTTATTTTTATAATCCCAACAACGACAGCGGCCAGAACTGGGGATATGGCGTGGTGGTCTCCACCCAGGGCTACGGCGAACGCTTTGGTGAGGCATCATTGCCCTTTGATCAGTTTGCCTCACGGCTCTATATCTTTCACGATGATCCCGTGGAGATCGATACCCTTTCGGCAATCCCGGCGGAGACGATTCAGTCAGTCAAGGAAATGGCAATGACCAGTTGGGCCCAGAAAAGGATCCCTGCCACGGCTTAGGGCCCAGTTGGGGAGTGAAATGGCGCACGGTTGCGCATGTCTTTGGCGTGCCCTGGATGAAGGGCTGGCTGGAGGAAGAGGGTATTTTGTTGCCGAGAAAATGTCAAAAGCGGATGACCCTTTTTCGGGCCGCTCTCTGTTCGGAGGAGGGGGCCTTGTTGCAGGTGGGTTTGTTGGGCGCTGTCTGGCCTATTGGGACTTCATCTGGTTCGCCCACTTCGCTGGCTGCTCGCCCAAGGAACAATTCAAGGCAACCCAGCGCTAAGGCGCCGGGGGTTGAAG
>JAVLBA010000099.1:0-6982 GCA_031581485.1 Desulfurivibrionaceae bacterium
GCTGCCACCCCGGCCACCACCAGAGAGGCACTGGCCCTGAGGTCTGTGGCCATGACCTGGGCGCCGGTGAGCATACCGGTGCCGGCCACAATGGCCCTCCCCCCCTCCACCCGGATATCCGCCCCCATCCTTTGCAGCTCAGCCACATGCATGAAACGGTTCTCAAAGATCGTTTCATCAATGACGCTCAAGCCGTTGGTACAGGTCATCAGGGCCATTATCTGGGCCTGCAGATCCGTGGGGAAACCAGGATAAGGCATGGTCTTGATATCAACGCTCTTAATGGGGCCGGAGCGGCCGGCGACAAGAACGGAACCCTTCTCCTCAATAGAGATGCCCACCGCCCTCATCTTCTCCAGAAAAGCGGGCAGATGGGCAGGATTGCAATTGCGCAGGGTAAGCTCACCACCGGCTGCGCCCACGGCAGCTATGTAGGTCCCTGTCTCAATGCGATCGGCAATAATGGCGGTGGCAGCGGGTTTAAGCTCAGCCACCCCCTCTATGACCAGGATATCGCCTCCCCGGCCGTCGATCTTGGCGCCCATGGCAGTGAGCATATCAATGAGATTGCCGATCTCAGGCTCTTTGGCGGCATTTTTGATAATGGTCTTGCCCTGGGCAAGAGAGGCCGCCATCAGCATATTCTCGGTGCCGGTCACTGAGGGGAAATCAAAATAGATGGTATTTCCCTGCAGCCGGCCCTTTACAGAGGCATCCACATAGCCGGCCTCCAGTTCCAGTTGCGCCCCCAGTTTCTGCAGCCCCTGCATATGAAAATTGATGGGCCTGGCGCCTATGGCACAGCCGCCAGGCAGAGAGACCCTGGCCCGGCCCAGACGGGCCAGGAGCGGCCCCAGAACCAGGACAGAGGCCCGCATGGTCTTGACCAGATCGTAGGAGGCCTCATAGCCCTCCACATGATCGGAATTGATAACCAGGGTATGGGGTTCTGGATAATGATAGGTAATCCCTAATGTCTCCAGAAGCACCAGGATAGTCCTGATGTCCTTGAGATCGGGAACATTATAGAGGGTATGTTCCCCAGGGCAGAGCAGGGTAGCGGCAATGAGCGGCAGGGCGGCATTCTTGGCGCCACTGACATAGATCTCCCCATGCAGGGGCCGGCCGCCTTCAATAATTATTTTATCCATATTCTTTTTTGTTGTTGTGGGCGGTTATCGGCCCGATGAAAAATGTTGCCAGTCAAGACAAGAGGAGGCAAAAAGGGGATGAGCAAAAATGCTTTCAGCGGCTGCGCCTGGCCTTTAAAAGACGAGGCAGGCCTGCATAGTCATCTAGCACAGTGAGCTGGTCAAAGGAAGAAAAACTTCCAAAGAGCTCCAGCACCTCCTGCTTCTGGTCATGACCGATTTCCATGAGAAACCAGCCCTGAGGGCGGAGATATTTCTCCACAGCAGCGGCAAAAGAGGTGATACGCGCCAGGCCGTCTTCCCCGCCACCATCAAGGGCAAGATGGGGCTCATAATCCACCACATCGGGCTGCAGGGTCCCAAAGGTGGATCTCTTCACATAGGGGGGATTGGCCACGATAAAGTCAAACAGGGCCTCCCGACCGAAGGCGGAAAGAAAATCGGCGTTGACCAGGGAGATTCTCTGGGTGCAGCCATGGCGCTGGATATTCTGGCGGGCAACGGCCAGGGCGGCCAACGATATATCCACCGCCACAAAGGTGGCCTGGGGTAGTTCCAGGCCCAGGCTCACCGGCAGGATGCCGCTGCCTGTGCCGAGATCAAGTATGGTACCGGAAAAAGTCTGGGGATCAGGGATAAGAGAGAGGAGCTCTTCCACCACCATCTCTGTTTCCGGCCTGGGAATTAGAACGGCCGGCGAAACGAGAAAATCATGGCCTCGGAAATCCTGGTGGCCGACAATATAGGCAAAGGGTTCACCATGGGCGCGGCGCTTAAGGCAGGTGCGAAAAAGCGCTTCCTCTGCAGGTCCCACCTCTCTTTCTTCCAGATATAAGGCGGAACGGGAAAGGGCGAGAATATCGCAGAGAAAAAAGGCGCTTTCCAGCTGGGGATCATCAATGCCGGCAGCCTGCAGAAAGGCGGTGCCCTGGGCGTAGAGGGCGGCAGTGGTGGTCATGGACCATTTCCCCTGAGAAAGGATTATTGCAGGGTTTTCAAGGACTCGGCCTGAAAGGTGGCAATAAGGGGGTCGATTATATGCTCAAGTTTGCCCACAAGCACATCTTCAAGCTTATAGATCGTCAAATTGATGCGGTGATCGGTGACACGTCCCTGAGGATAATTATAGGTCCGGATCCGTTCACTGCGGTCACCGCTGCCGATCTGGCTCTTGCGGTCTTGGGAGATCCGGTCATGCTGATCCTGCTGCATCTTATCCAGGAGCCGGGCCCGCAGAACCCGGAGACCTTTTTCCTTGTTCTTGTGTTGCGATTTTTCATCCTGAGAGCTGACCACAAGACCGGTGGGCAGATGGGTGATGCGTACTGCCGAGTCCGTGGTATTAACAGACTGACCACCAGGTCCTGAGGCCCGGAAAACATCAAAGCGGAGATCAGCGGGCGCAATATCCACCTCAACTTCCTCCGCTTCCGGCAAGACAGCCACGGTCACCGCTGAGGTGTGGATTCTGCCCTGGGTTTCTGTTTCCGGAACCCGCTGCACCCGGTGGACACCGGACTCATGTTTGAGCTTGGAATAGACCTGATTGCCGCTGATCAGGCCGATGATCTCCTTAAAACCGCCGATACCTATGGGGTTACTGGAGAGAATTTCCACCCGCCAGCCCTGCGATTCAGCATAACGGCTGTACATGCGAAAGAGATTGCTGACAAAAATAGCTGCCTCGTCACCGCCCGTACCGGCTCGGATCTCCAGCAGGATATTCTTTTCATCATTGGGATCGCGGGGCAGAAGCGCCGTCCGCAGTTCGCTCTGAAGGCGCTCGGAGAGCTCGGTGAGCTCGGCTATTTCGGCTCGGGCCAAGGCACAGAGTTCGTCATCCGCCTCATCCTCATGGAGTAACTCCTGATTCTCCTTAATCTCCTGCAGCGTATTTTTATAGCGGGTGTACAGGTTATTGAGGAAGGTTACCTGGGCATGTTCTTTGGCAACCGTGCCGTACTGAGATTGATCCGCGAGTATGGCCGGATCTGAAAGTTTCCTTTCCAGCTCCAGAAGCTTTTCATCCAGGTGGGCAAATCTACTGAAAATATCCATATAATGATGAAAAAAAAAGACAGCAGGTCTTTTCCTTCTTACTTCTCCATGGTGCGGCCGTATTTCTTCAGGAACTTCTCAACCCGGCCGGCAGTATCAATAAGCTTCTGCTTGCCGGTGAAAAAGGGATGGCAGGCGGAACAGATTTCCACACTCATAGCGGTATTGACGGAACCGACTTCGACTTCGTTGCCACATGCACAGCTGGCCTTAATTACATGATATTCGGGATGGATATCTTTTTTCATTGCTGAATCCTATTATGGTTATGGGAGCATTCTAGCCGTTTTCTGAAAATTTCCTGGGACAAAAAACCAGAAAAGTCGCTATTCTGGGAAGTTAAACAAAAACAGCGTCTCATGACGAAAGGACAACATTATACCCGCAAATTTTTTATTTGCAACACTTAAGAAAGGCTGTGTCCAGAGACTTTGGCGCTGCTCAGCGGGTCATGGATTCCAGAAATTCCTCATTATTACGGGTGCCCTTCATCTTGTCCACCATGAACTCCATGGCATCGGCCGGATTCATGGAAGAGAGGAGTTTCCGCAGGATCCAGGAGCGATTCAAGACATCCGGTTCCAGAAGGAGGTCTTCCTTCCTGGTTCCCGACTTATTCATATCAATGGAGGGGAAGATGCGGCGATTGGCCATCTTCCGGTCAAGGATAACTTCCATATTACCCGTGCCCTTAAACTCCTCAAAAATAACCTCATCCATCCGGCTGCCGGTGTCAACAAGGGCAGAGGCAATGATGGTGAGGCTGCCGCCCTCTTCGATATTCCGGGCCGCACCGAAAAACCTTTTGGGCCGGTGCAGGGCATTGGCGTCCACACCACCGGAAAGGATCTTGCCACTGGGAGGGATGACGGTGTTATAGGCCCGGGCCAGCCTGGTGAGGCTGTCCAGCAGAATCACCACATCATACTTATGCTCCACAAGACGCCGGGCCTTCTCAATAACCATCTCCGCCACCTGAATATGACGCTGGGGAGGCTCATCAAAGGTTGAGCTGACCACCTCGGCATTGACATTGCGGGCCATATCCGTGACCTCTTCGGGCCGCTCGTCAATAAGGAGAACAATGAGTTTGATCTCTTTGTGGTTCCTGGTGATGGCGTTGGCAATTTCCCTGATCAGCACAGTCTTGCCGGTGCGGGGGGGAGCAACAATCAGCCCCCTCTGCCCCTTACCGATGGGACACATCAGATCCATAACCCGCATGGAATAGCTGTCTGGCTGGTATTCCAGCTTTATGCGTTCGTTGGGATGCAGAGGGGTGAGGTTTGAAAAAAGGGTCTTTTTCCGGTTGTTGGCCGGATTTTCAAAATTGACGCTGTCCACCTTGAGAAGGGCGAAATAGCGCTCCCCCTCTTTGGGAGGGCGCACCTGTCCTTCCACAGTATCACCGGTGCGCAGGTTCAGTTTGCGGATCTGGGCCGGAGATACATAGATATCATCCGGACCGGGCAGATAATTATAATCAGGGGCGCGGAGAAAACCGAAACCATCCGGCAGAATTTCCAGAACACCATCGGCCCGCACACTGATATTTCTGCTGTTCTTCTTGCCGGCCTGGGTGTGAATGATGGCAAAGATCAACTCCTGCTTGCGTAAGGAGCTGAAATCTTCGATACCGAGATCCTTCGCCAGATCAGTGAGGTCCTGGATCTTTTTGGCCTTCAGTTCACTTAAATGAATGGAGGAGACAAACTGCTCCTTGACCGGGGGCTTTCTGGGCTTTTTAGCCTCTTGGGGGGTGGTTTCTTCTTTCAAAATAGTTATGTCTTTTTGTGTGCCCACTACCGGTGGGCAGTGAGATTGATTGGTGCTCTCGCCAGATCAGGAATGATCATTCAACATCTTATTTGAGGAAAAAAGAGGTTTGAGGCAAAAGGGTTGTAATGAGGATCAAGATAAGAAAGGATGAAAATCCTGTTGAAAGGTATGGACAGAAGGCCTTTAAAAAAGCAGGTATGCGCGCCTAAAAGCAGGTGCTTTTACGATTTAACTACGAAAAGATACGAACAAAGGAAGGTGACACGGAGACAAACAGGAATTAAAGATTCTGTGTATTTATAGCTGGCCACAATTTCACTGTCAAGCTTTTTCCACAGATCAAACCCGGCGCCCGCTTAAAATATCAAGGAGATGCAAAAGCTGGAGCTGGGTATTCCACCAGGCCCCGCTGTTATCAATGACATGGTGGGCCCGCTTGATCTTTTCCATGGCCGGCATCTGGCACTGATATGCCTGCCGGGCCTGCTGGGCAGTGACCCGGTCTCTGGCCATAACCCTTTGCAGACAGGTATCATAGTCGGCATAGACCAGGATGATCCTGCCGAAGAAGGCGTCCCAGCCGGCCTCAAAAAGGAGGGGGACTTCGACAAGGGCCCGCCCCCCAGGCCCTAAAAGCTCCTGGAGTTTTGCCCTGACCAGGGGGTGGATACGGCCATCAACCGCGCGCTTCACCTGCGGGTCAGAAAATATATCCTGGCGCAGCAAAGGGCGATCCAGCCGGCCGTCAGGCCTGATATATTTATGATCGTATTCCCTGACAGCCAGCCAACCAGGCTCTCCCGGCTGCATGAGATCGCGGGCAATCCTGTCCGCCTCCAGACAGGGCCAGGCAAGGCGGCTGGCCAGAAATCGGCTCACCCGGCTCTTGCCGGAACCGATAAAACCGGTGATGCCCACCACCCCCTCTTTATTCCCCCCCTGCCCTGCCATCAGCCTAGCCATTATCCCCACCAAGAGCCGCCAAAAGCGCGCGCATATCTTCGGGCAGAGGGGCATCAAATTGCAGGGGTTCAGCACTCAAGGGATGGGCGATGGTGAGCTGCGAGGCATGCAGGCATTGGCGGTCCGCTCCCTGCATCTGGGCCCGCTTGCCACCATAGACCGTATCGCCCATGACAGGAGAGCCCACATGACTCATGTGGACCCGGATCTGGTGGGTACGCCCTGTCTTGATGACCACCTGCACCAAAGAGGCCCGGGCAAAGGCCTCCAGGACCTTATATTCGGTAAGAGCGGTGCGGCCGCCCCTGGCAAGCACAGCCATCTTTTTACGATGAACAGGGTGACGGCCGATGAAGGTATCGATGGTGCCCACAGGCGGGGCCGGACACCCCGCCACAATGGCAAGATAGATTTTGCGGACCTGCCTCTTTTCAAACTGGGCCACCAGGTTCTGATGGGCCAGATCTGTTTTGGCAACCACCAAAACCCCGGAGGTATCCTTGTCCAGGCGATGGACGATTCCCGGCCGCATAACCCCCCCGATACCGGCAAGATCATGGCAATGATAGAGAAGGCCCTGCACCAGGGTCCCCTCCATATTGCCGGCCGCCGGATGGACCACCACTCCCGGATCTTTGTTAATAACAATGAGGTGTTCATCCTCAAAAAGGATGTCCAGGGGGAGTTCCTGTGGGGTGAGAAAAAGCTCCGTGGGCGCTGGAATGGCCACCAGGATATGATCTCGGTGCTGCACCTTGTAACTCAGCTTGACACATTGCCCATTGACCAGAACATCTCCCTCCCTGATCAGTTTCTGGATGCGGGACCTGGACAGTTCGGCAAGGCGGGAATTATTATGCAGAACCTTGTCAAGTCGATGACCCTGCTCAAAGGCCTGGACATCAATATCATATCTGTTGACAAGGGAAGCGGCTGGCTGTGTCATAAAAGGATCTTCTGAAGAACGAATGAATAACGAATTTTTTTCTTATGCGGCAGTCCGGAGGCGAAAAGTATCCCGCCGCAGGGGG
>JAVLBA010000009.1:0-51212 GCA_031581485.1 Desulfurivibrionaceae bacterium
CCGGACAATTGCTCGGTGGGGAGTTTGCAGGTTGGATGCAAAGTGATTTTGCCGGATCCCATCCCTATCACTCCCTTGCGCTTGAACTGACCGATTTCCAGATCGGACGGTTCATTAAAACCTTCCGGCAGGAGAAAGGGGCTGCAGGGACAGCCACATTCATCACCCAGCTCAATTCCTCCGGCAAATCATCCTCTGAAATAATGGCCAGCCTGAATGGCCAGGCAGAGATTACCTGCACAGATATTATGCTGTATGGATTAAATATTGACGAACAGCCCAGCAGTTTCAGCTTGTGGATAAAGCTGCCTTTTTCGTGGCCGGTCCGCTCGGGGCGCCATTGCCAGAGGCTACGGCTTTGCCTGTTTCTTCGCTCATACCGGTGAGCAGACCCAGATCCGGGAATTGGTTTCAAAATGGGACTTCTCAGATGATGTGGCCTTCTCAACTGCAAAAAGCCAAATCGCCCTGCGGATTTGCCCCCCATTTTCATTAGCTGTCACATAAAAATCGCGTCAATGAGGACGCTCGCAAGCTCGCGCTTAGTAGGCCAGCGTTAGATGGCCTCAAGATCATCAATTCTTCCCGCAAAGGAGGAGGCAATGAGCACTCAAATCACAGAAAACCATACGTACATTAATGGACACAAGATTGCCTTTCGGGAACAGGGCGCGGGTAGTCCAATAATCTTGATTCACGGGATTCCGACAAATAGCCTCATGTGGCGAGATATTATTCCACAACTTGCAAAAACGCATCGCGTCATCGCTCCAGATCTTCTCAATTATGGCCAATCTGCAAAACCGAAAAGCGCGGATGTATCGATCAATGCCCAAAGCCACATACTCGTGAAACTTATGGATGCCTTGGGCGCGCCCCGAGCCGATATCGTGGCGCATGATATCGGAGGAGGCGTTGCCCAGTTGATGGCCGTCAATCATCCGGAGAAAATCCGCAAGCTCGTTTTGATAGATAGTGTCTGCTTCGACTCGTGGCCCATACCGGAGTTTGAGCCGTTACAGAAACCAGAGGCTGAGTCTGAGATGAGTCTGAACGACTTTGCAGGCATGATGCGGGGCTTTATGCCAACTGGCGTATATAACAAGAGCATCATGACCGAAGAGCTTATTGAGCTTTATCTTGCCCCTTGGTCAAGCGAAGACGGTAAGCGGGCTTTTTTTCGCAATCTTAGGCGGTTGAACAAGGAATATACCCAGGCTGTTGCTGACGAGCTTAAGCACCTTCCACATCAAACGCTCGTGCTGTGGGGTGACAAAGATCCTTTCCAAAAGCCGGAATATGCCCCACAGTTGGTCGAAGCGATTCCGAATGCAGAACTTGTCTGGATCAAGGACGCTGGTCATTGGCTGATCGACGAAAAGCCGGATGAAATCGGGAATCACATCAATCAGTTCCTCGGCTGAAGCACCAGCGCCTGGAACCATCTAACAAGGCGCTACCGGCCGGCGATTGCGCTGCGCTCCATTGCCGCCGGCGAGCTTGGCAGCTATCCATAAAAAAAGGAGATAGCGATGAAAGTATTGGGAGTATGTGGGTCACCAATCAAGAACAGCAATACGGATCGAGCCCTCAGTGAGGTAGGCTGAAAATGATGGACACGAAAACTCTGATCATTCATAACCAGAGTGGAGGTGTCATCATGGGAAAAATTCCGCACGGCCGGTACACAAAGGAGTTCCGGGAAGAGGCCGCCCGGATGGTGCTTGAGGGCGGTCTCTCTGCCGTTAAAGCGGCCAGGGAACTCGGACAAAAGATCGCTGAGGCACTGGGGGCCAAGTAGCATATTGGCCACCCAAGGCATCGACAGCGATGAGAAATAGCGCATCATAACAGACGGTAGCCATTAAAACCATGAGGAATAATTAATGTCGGTAACACTTGCATTCGATGTATATGGCACATTAATTGACACACATGGTGTCGTTTCCGCGTTACAGAGAATAATAGGAGATAGAGCAAAAGATTTTTCTCACACTTGGCGTGAAAAACAGTTGGAATATTCATTTCGCCGGGGGTTAATGCAAAACTATGCGACCTTTGCTGTTTGCACGAGTAATGCTCTTGATTACACATGTGCATTCTATGAATGCAACCTCACGGCAGAAGAAAAAAATAATTTACTTGAAAGTTACCGTTCACTCCCTGCATTCAAAGATGCAGAAGACGGGCTGGTGAAATTGAAAGCAAATAATTACCGGTTGTTTGCATTTTCAAACGGTACCGCAGATGCAGTTGATGCCTTACTTGTTACAGCGGGAATAAGAGATTATTTTCGTGGAGTTGTTAGTGTTGATGATCTCAAATCATTTAAACCTAATCCTGCCGTATATAGCCATTTTTTACGAGAGTCTGGATCTAAAGGCAGCGATGCTTGGCTAATTTCAAGTAACCCTTTTGATGTCATAGGTGCAATTTCCGCAGGCATGCGTGCTGCTTGGGTTCGGCGTTCAAAAAATGCCGTCTTTGACCCCTGGGGGATTGAACCCACCATAACAGTAGAAAATTTGGGTGAACTGCATAGAAAAATCGGGTCCTTCCGAGAAGTCAGTGGGTAATGGGGTTTCGAATATAAATGGAGAGATCGGACCAAGACAACTTATCAGAACAATATGATAAAATGAGAAAATTCGGGCTCACAGCGCTCTTAGTACGCAGATTTTGCTCCCCAAATTGCACCCCCTAAGAAAAATGCCCTGAGCAGCCCGCAAGTAGATTCCGGGACAAATATGGCCTACCACCCATTGTTGTCACGAGCAGGAATTTCTGCTCAAATTTTCATTGCAACCGGCAACAATGGCAACATGACCGGACGATGCGAAAAGACACTATGGTTTGCAGGTGCTGAATGCCAGGGTCACCTCGAACCATATCCACCGCTTGATAATCGATGGCGGCGACCAAGGCTGCCATTGCAAGTCTACACCCTGCCGACCACGCCCTGTCGGCGCCTTGTAGAATCTACGCAGGACGAACTCTCCGAGACAGACTCCACACCCTCATATCAGTCGACCCGCCGGCTTTAGCGCTGGAGCAGGGGTAATCATCCCCCGTGCTTGCCCGGCCTGCTTTCAGAGGATCTGAGTTCCATAGAGCGGCGTCCTTTTATCACTGCATCTTTGTTTTACATTGATAAAAGCATAATGATAGACTGCATCCATGCGTTACTTCATCAGAGGTCTTTTTTGGATAACAGTCTATCTGGGCATGGCCTTGTTCCCGTGCCTGGTACTTCTCAGCGGCAACATGCCGCCAGGCTACGGCTACCTGTGGGATTTTTCCCTGGCCCTCGGCTATGGGGCCGCATCCATGATGGCCATCATGTTTTTTCTTACCGCCAGATTCAAAAGGCCGGCCCTGCCCTTCGGCGTTGATGTCATCTATTACTTCCACAAGTATATCGCCCTGCTGCTTTTTGTTATTGTCGCCGCGCATCCGGCAATTCTTCTTGCCACCGAGCCGGTTGTCCGGGAAATGCTCAAACCGGCACAGATCAACAGGTACATGGTGGCGGGAGTGGTCTCTTTCCTTCTGCTGACACTGATTGTTGTTTCCTCGCTGTGGCGCAAGCAGCTGAATATCCCCTACGATACCTGGCGCCTGATCCACGCCCTGTTAGCGATTGCCGCCTTCATCCTTGCCCTGATCCATATTGAAGGAGCAGGATATTATATCAACACCCCGGCCAAGCGCCTGATCTGGCCGCTGATCATGGTATGCTGGCTGCTCATCCAGCTTTATGTGCGCCTTATCAGGCCCCTGAGGCTTTTGAGCACCCCTTATCGGGTCAAAGAAGTTATCAAGGAAGCCGACGAGGTGTATACCCTGGTTGTGGAGCCCAGACATCATGAGATCCCTGCCTATAAACCCGGCCAGTTTGCCTGGCTCACCATGTTTTATTCACCCTTCAGCATGAAAGAGCACCCCTTTTCCTTTTCTTCCAATCCGGAACAAAAGGACGAACTTCGTTTCACCATCAAGGAGCTTGGTGATTTCACCAAACGTATCAAGGACGCCGTGCCGGACCAGACGGTCTATATCGACGCTCCCTATGGCGCCTTCACTATTGACCGGCATCCTTCGGAGCGCGGCTATGTTTTTATTGCGGGAGGGATCGGTATCGCCCCGCTCAGGAGCATGCTCAGGGCCTTGGCGGACAGAAAGGACCAGCGGCCTCACATCCTGTTTTTCGCCGGCAAGTCGCTGGAGAAGATGGCCTTTTATGAAGAGCTGAAGGCGCTTCCGGATCAACTGAATCTGAAAGTGGTTTTTCTGCCGCAACATCCCCCGGCGAACTGGTCAGGCGAGACCGGTTATTTAAACAGGGAGATATTGGCACGTCATCTGCCGACTCATCTCCCGGAACTGAACTACTTTATCTGTGGCCCGGCACCCCTGATGGATATGGCTGAAAAAGAGTTGCACGCCATGGGAGTGCCCCTGCAGAATCTGCACTCGGAACTGTTCGATTTTGTCTGACCAGAGAGGTCTTCATGCGCGAAATGCTTGCTAAAACCCTGGCGGTCCTGACAGCTGTAATGATCATTTTCCTGGCCGCGGCTTTTGCCCTTATCCAGAACGGTTGAACAACATGTCGGTAGCAGGAATCGCCAAGGGCAAAACCCTTGAAATCTGGATTCCCCTTAAAGGCATGAGAATGGCCGTCATTTCAAAAGAGATGTCACCGGTGACGCCCCCCTCTTTTGTTTGAGCTGTTCAAAAATCAAGCCCTGCAGGAGGGCGCCGATAAGGATATAGACAGAAAGGACAAGGGTAAAAGGTGCCCCGAAATAGTCGAGCATAAGGGGCAGGAGGGGAAGTTTTATCGCCCTGGCGTAAAAAAAGACAACGATCAGGCCGTCACGCAGACCCTGGCTGCGCAAATCTGTAATCATGGGATACCAGGCATACATGGGACCATGACTGATAACCCCGGCCAAGAGGGCGAGCAGCCACCCCTTGGCGCCGCTTTTCTCGCCCAGATGTTGCACAATCTGTTTTGGCTGCAGGGCATAGTTCAGGAGAGCCGTGAAGATGATAACAACCGCAAATATCGGCAGGACCTTAAGCAAAATAGCACCGCTTTTCTGCAGGGCATCAAGAAGAGTGGGGCTGCTGAAGAAAAAAAGGGCCATATAGGCGGCAAGAACCAGCAGCAAAAAGTATTTTCCGCGGAAGACCATGGGCTTTTCATTTTCTTTCATCCCAGTACCTGCAGAGTAAAGGATGTCAGGAGCGCAATAATCAGGGTAAATGCAAACGCCAGGATATTGCGATAGAGGGTAAAAGAAAAACCAAGCACCTCGGCCTCGGCAGGCAGGTGGACAAAACTCAGGGTTACCCAGGAGAGGATAAAGGCGATCACCGCGTTAAGGGAAATTCCCTGCCCCAGCAACTCACCACCAAACAGATAGCTGATAACAGGATTACCGGAAGCTGCTGCCCCGGCCAGGGTGGCCAACAAGGTATCGGCAATGACATTCCCGCGGAAGAGAGTTTTGAGCATATCGGCAGTTACCAGGACCTGGAAGAGCCCCACCAGGCCGATAACACCCACAAGCAGAGGGGTCATGGCCCAGAAGGCCAGGAAGCTTTTTTTCAGGGCCTGCCGCAAGGACGATTTTTTTTGCTGATGGCTGTTCATTGCTTTTTGCCACTTCATTTTTCTGGTTGCCGCTGGACCTTTTTTTCAAATAAAGATGCGCGGTGGCCACCCTTCCCGCAAACACCTGCCACCCCGCAACCCGGCTTTATGCAGACGGGGCGTTTTGAGCTTGAATCTACCTCAGGCCGGCCTGACAGGATTCTTATGATAGGTGGTACTGCGGGCACCGTCAACATAGATGCCTTCCAGGTAGGAGAGTTTTCGGGGCAGCTGTTGCACCGTGCCCCTGGTAATCAAGAAGGTTGCTTTCTGCCCGACAGTAAGGGTCCCCAGCCTCTCCATGCCGAAGAATCGGGCGCCATTTTCCGATGCGCAGCGAATGGCCTCCTCCAGCCAATAACCGGCCTTGATGAACAATTTCATCTCCTCGACCAGTGCCTCGCCATGGAGTATGCCGGCACTGCCGGCGCCGGTTCCCGTCGCCGTAGTCACGCCCCATTTTCTGGCAAGGCGCAGCTGGGTCAGGTGGGCGGCAAGGGTTTTTTGCCAGAAGGCCTCGGCGCCGGGGAGCGGCTTTCCCGGCGCCACATAGCGCTGGGAGAAACGGCAACACACATCACCGCCGGAACCGGCGCTATCCAGGGCATTCTTGGCGCGCAGCAGGCTGGGAATCCACAGCACACCCCTCTTTGCCATTTCCCTCAGATTCTCCTCGCCCATGGCGTATCCCTGTTCTATGGCGTCACAGCCGGCCTCAAGGGCCTCGCCCACCTGCTGCCGGCCATTGGCCACCACCACCGCCTTTCTGTAGCCCTTATGCTGCAGAATGCGACCCAGCTCTTCAGGGGTAAGCCCCGGCCAGGAGGCTTCCGGCTCTTCGATATTATCGGAATACCCTATCTTGAGAAAATCAAGGCCTGCCGCCTGGGCGGCTTGACAATCCTGCCTGCTCCGACAGAGAGGGCCGGAGGAACGAAGGTCAATGATGGCCTCCAGCGCCCTCCCCTCTTGATAATCTTTCACCATGTCAACCATATCACTGCTGTCGGCAACTCCCAACACACCATGGGCATGGCAGTAGCGGCTATGCCGCGCCAGCAGGTCTGACTTTTCAGCAGAGCCGGCCCCGGCGGTGGATAACCGGACCTCCCTGTCCACGGAGGGTGATTGCAACAGAGAGACGCTGCAGTCAACCAGCGCCGGCACCAGGGTACAGTGCGACAAGTCCTCGACGACAGCCCCTGCAGGACGGGGCACGTCGGCCGCGGCGCCAATGGCGGCGATAAGGCCATCCTTCACGGCCAGAAAGACGTTGCGGCGCACAGGAGCGCCGCTGCCGTCGATAAAGCGCCCCGCCACTATGAATCTTATTCCGGCCATGACATTTGTTTCCTCTTGCTGCAGTCATGCTTGTGCTGAGGTGTAATTAAGTAGCCGCGATTTCTCGCTGGCCTCAAAGGAAGATAAAAAAGATCCTTAGCCGGAATAATAGACCCTTGTCAAGCTTGCCCCTGGTCCCAGGCCCTTTGCCAGAGCGTGGGCACCCCTCATAATGAGAGGGCATCTCCTGACAGAGACTGTTATACTTTAAGATATTTACCCTGTTTACTCTCGAGATACAAAAGACGTCTGCGGGGAGAATTTGCAAAACCAGGCAGAGTGTTGCTGAAAAAAATCCGGCGCCAGAGAAGCTTTCCTTGCCCATGGTGACCAATCAATACCCATAGAATTTCTCCTTTTTTAGGGTATAATAAAAAGGTACAGCCATGGCCAGAAGCCGCCTTTTATGCCGGTAAAGGAATCCTCATGAACCCTGTTGCAGCCCTAACCCTCAGTGTGGCTCTGCTCCTTTTTTTAAGCGGCTGCACCGGACTCAATGCCCCGCCGAACCGGACCAATCTGGTGCCTGATTATTATCCCTCGGCCACAGATCCCCACACCACAATCTATCCCGACCCTGTTTCCGGAGAGGAGAAGGTGGCCTATGACCTCAATGGTCACTGGAAGGTCTGGCTGGGTTATGCCGATGCCGTGGCCATTATTCAGGACGGCAACACCTTTGTCGGTAAAACCGTGGTTGGGGGCGGTTGCTGATCGCACATCTATGATCCTGGACGGGTCATTATCAGAGGTCATGTTGACGGCAACCTCATACACTGCGAAAAGCGTACCGCCGGCAATGACTGGCAAAAGAGTGTGACCCCCTTTACAGGCCACGCCGAGGCCTTTTATTGTCTGGGCTGGCCCACCAGATTTTTTGAACGGCTGGGCCCCACTGAGTCCTATTGGCCCCTGCAACAGCAAAAATATTGATTCCGGGCTGGCGGCCCAAATTTCTGCGGGGAATTCAAATTGCAAAAAAGTGCATTCAAAGGACAAACGCGTCCCTGACTCCAGCAACCGAAAATACAGGTACACCACCTGCTGCCCACCTTTCCCCATCACATGTCCGCTAAGCGCTGCCGGCAGGTCGTTTTCCCCATAAGCGACTGAGCCGATTTTCTGGCGCTGTCACCACAAAAAGATATTGCCCTCTTCCATGGTGACAAGGGCAGCGGCAAGGGGTGGAACCACCAAGGTGAGCCTTTGGGCAACGGCTGCCCTGGCCAAAAATACGGATTTCCGGACACCTCAGTAAAAAGGCATCACCGAGACCAGAAGACAAAGGGATACCCATTGGTTCTCCCTTCAGACTGGACAAGGGCGCCCAGAGGAAGAGTCCGGGGAAATAATCGGCAGGGCAGGCCCAAGGCCCAAACGCGAACTGAAAATTAATCCCGCCTCCTGACTTCTCATTCCCATCTTACTTTTTTTCACGATCTTCTATCATCTCCGAGGGAATACGCTTTCCGGTGTCGGTATATTCCGCTTTAACGGAAGCCTTGCCAATGAGACCGGGCACATTTATGGTCTCCCCTTTCTCCTGCATAAGACCCTGGAGCGCATTTTTCAAGGTATCCATCTCGGAGATGTCCATCTCTGCCATGATCTCCTGGGCTGACTTCCCTTCTTTAACCAATTCCCATAACCGTTTCATGTTAATCGCAATTTGTTGTTCCATGGCTACTCCTTTGGGACTGTGATTTATTGAGTTTCGTCCTTTTCTATAGAGGTTTGCAATATAGATGCCGTGATCTGCCGTAGAGGCGGAGCTCCCCCTTTTTCCGGCTTAAAACCGCACGTGGTACAAACTTTGCTCTTTAATATTTTCAGCTGCAAAAAAGTATGCGGATAAAACCCGTACTGCTTGAGGTCATGAATCAGGCAATCCGGCAGTATGTGAGAGGTGGCCTCTCGTGCCGGGATGGAATTCTAAAAAAGAGTAAAGGAGAACACACATGAAACAGTATCGGATGGTTGCCAAGACACTCCTAGTTTCCGCATCTCTACTCATGGCCGCTGGCCAGGCGCAAGGAGCGGGATACGAAAGTAACAAAAAAATGGGTATTCCCGAAGATGTGGACGCGATCCATTCCACCTATCTGCCGGTGATGATCGATAAGGATTTCCAGAGCATCATGAAGATGGATACAGAAATGAAAAACAAGATCGAGAAGCGGCAGCAGGGTATGCTGGAACGCCGTTATGATCTGAGTAATCGTCCGGCTAAACAGATGATGTCGGCAGGCAGAAAAGCCATACAGGAAGGAATACGGGTAAAGCTTCCCAAAGGGATGAGCTGGGACAAGCTGAACACCATGACGGCCATGGAGATTCGTGAACAAGGAGTCTTTCCCGAAGGATTTCTGTCCCTGCCGCATGTCAAGCACGAAACCGGCGGCCAGGTGATTCCCGCTGACCAGATCGATGAGATAAATAAGCTTGAGAAACGTAATCTTAAGCGCTTTGACGTGGAGTTTGACCTGCCCAAACATTTTCTGCCGGAGTTTCCACCGCCGATCTACCTGACCACCAGACCGGAACTTGGTGACGTTTCCCAGGGCAAGGTGTTGTCCATCGCGAATTACTACGAAATCATGCACGGGCTCGTCACCCCGGTACAGATGGAAGGTCTGCGGCTGCTGCTCACCCCTTTCCCCCAGCAGCAGTTTAACCAGACCGAGGACAGGAAAGTCAAAGAACCAACCCTGGGAATCGCCTGTTTCGACTGCCACACCAATGGCCACACCAATGCGGCTTTTCACCTCAATCCCGACACCCGGCCCCACATATCCCGTCTCCGGCTTGACACCGTCAGCCTCCGGGGCTTGTTTAATCAGCAGATTCACGGCTCAAAGCGCTCTCTGCGTTCTGTGGAGGATTTCACTGAATTCGAGCAGCGCACCGCCTATTTTGATGGTGATCAGGTAACCGCGGCCAAGAAAGGCGTCAATCTTCCTAATCGCTCCAGCCAGGTCGCCATGATGGCTCAGATGCAGAATATCCTGGATTTTCCACCGGCCCCCAAGCTCGATGTTTTCGGCCGGCTCGATCCTGATAAAGCTTCGACATTGGAACTCCAGGGTGAGGAAGTCTTTTTCGGCAAGGGACGTTGCGGCGCATGTCATCCTGCTCCTTTCTATATGGACAATAACATGCACGATCTGAAGGTGGAACGCTTCTACAAGCCCCATATGAGCAACATGAAATGGATTTCCGGGGCCGGACCCATCAAAACCTTCACCCTGCGCGGCATCAAGGATTCTCCGCCCTATATGCATGATGGCCGGCTTCTGACCCTGGAGGATACGGTGGAGTTTTTCAACCTGGTCACGGGTGTCGATCTTACCAAAGAGGAAAAAGAGGCATTGACCGCCTTTATGCGTTGCCTGTAAGCGGTTTTCATCTTTGACGGCTATCATTCCTGGCGAAGGATAGCCGTCAAAGCGGACAAAAATTCCGGAATTACGAAATTCCGGGGACAATCTATTGCCGCTCAAGGTACTTTATTGCTCTGGCAGGGCATCAATTGACCCGCTAAGGACCGCACCTTCCCCAAGCCTCAGGTGTCAAGTGCGGACCGGAATCACTTTTTTGAGCAATAGATGCAAAGGCCATAACCACAGCAACGGCACAGCCACCAGATAAAGCAGCAACCAGAGGGGCTGGGAGATCCACTCCCACTCATGGACCTGCGGATTAAAGACCCAATTTATATTCTCTGCCGGATCCGTCAGCCCAAAAGTTGCCAGAGTCAGGAGCACGAAAACCACGATGACCGGCTTGAAGGAGCGCGGATCGTAGCCCCATTTCCACAACAACCAGAGCCAGAGCGGCGGCAGGGGGAGATGAAAAAGGGAGAGCCCGCGTAAAAAGAGGCTCATCTCCGGATCAAACATATAGGCGGCAACGTTGAGAAAGGCGCTCCCCATTACCAACTGCCAGATAAAATCGGCCATCCAGACCAGCTCAAAAGGCAGGGCGAGAAGCACTATCATGCTATTGAGCAACCGACTTTCGCGCCACAGAACAACGAGGGTCGCAAAGAGCGCCACATCCGAAATCCACAGAAAATGGAGCAGTCCATATTCATACCAGTAGACCGGAAATAAGACGGCCACGAATGCTGTAGCAATGAGTTTGACAGCCAGTGGAACCGGCCTGCTTATTGGTGGGGAGTATGGCAAGAGAACAACCCCTCTTTAGAGAAGAAACCGGCTGGTTGGAAATATCTTTTTTAGGGATTATCCCCTGCCCTGGTCATCCTTTTACTCCTGACAGGGCAGAAGCTCTTCTTCATCATCTTCATCGCTGCTGAGCCAGCCCTGGTCCGGCCTGATCTCCTTGCAGAACAGCCTGCCTGCCAGATTGGGCTCCTTGGCCTGGTGATATTTGAAGAACATCTGGGTGCCGTCCCGGCCGAGAATTTCCACCTTGCCGGTCTTGTGGGACATGATGAAACGGAAACGCTTACTCAAACCGTCAAGCCTCATCCTGACCTGCTCAATAATATCAGAGGCCTGGGGCAGAGGGATCTGGAAAGCATCCTTGACCCGACTCACCGGTCGGCACTGAAAGATATAATAAGGGACCACGCCATGACGGGTAAGTAAGACCATGAGCTCGGCCATCACCGCTGGGTCGTCATTGACATCCTTGAGCAGGACGGCCTGATTATTGACCACAACTCCGGCCCGTTGCAGACGCCTGACAGCCTGCAGGCTTTCCCGGGCAAGCTCCTGGGGATGATTAAACTGGGTGGTGACATAGATGCGCTTCCGACGGCCATAATGCCTCAGGATCTTGACAAGCTCGTCATCGTCATTAATCCGGGAAGGCTGGACCACCGGTATTCTGGAACCAATGCGGATATAGCTGAGGTGGGGAATCTCCACCAGCCTGGCCAGGATGGCCGCCAGCATGGCAGTGGAGACGGTGAGGGCGTCTCCGCCGCTGAGCAGGACATTATTGATCTCTTCGTGGGCCTCGATATAGTCGATGATGGCCGGCCAATCCGTGGCTATCTCCTCGCCGGCAACCCCCACCAGCCGTTTTCGGAAGCAGTAGCGACAATACATGGCGCACTGGTTGGTGATGAGCACCAGGGCGGTCTGGCCATATTTATGCTGCAGGCCCTGAAGCTTGGTGTTTTCCTGTTCACCACTGGTGTCAAAGCTGCCCTGCAGGTTCATCTCTCCCGGGGACGGCACTGCCATTTTGCGGATGGGATCATCCGGATCACCAGGGCTGATCAGGTTGAGGTAATGCGGGGTGATCGCCATGGGATGATACCTGGTTATCTCCTCAATCTCGCGTACTTCACCGTGGGAGAGGGGCAAGGTCTGGTTGAGTTGACCCACCGAGCCTATGGTATCTTTTGGTCTCTGAGAGTTGTGTACCTTCATAACGAAAAAACCATTGTCTTTAATGTAAACCTGCACCTGGCAGGTATGGAAAAGTCCCGTGAAAAACTGCCCTTAAAGCAGATTGTTGATTTTTAGCAGCACCCTGGAGAGAGCGCCAAAAGATGCTCCTGGATTTTTATAATGATAGCACCGCCCAAGGCATTGAACGTAGATTTTTTCCCCGCCCTAAAAAAATCAGGGGGCTTTATTGCCCCGGTTACGGACCCTGTTCGCCATTGAGTCCCAGCCGACGGTAGAGTGTGGCCCGGCTGATGTCAAGGATGCGGGCGGCCTGGCGCTTATTGCCCTCTGATCGCTCCAGGACAAAGCCGGCATAACGGTTGGCCATTTCCTCCAGGGTGGGAAAAGGGTCTTCCCCTGTCACTTCGGCAAAAAGAGGAGTGCCTCCCGGGTGGGGCCTGGCCTTGGCCTTGCGAATTCTTTCCGGCAGACAGGCAGGGGTGATTTCCGTGCCGGAGCAGAAGGCTATGGCCCGTTCAATGGCGTTGCGCAGCTCTCTGACGTTGCCCGGGAAGGGATAGGCGTGCAGCAGACCAAGCGCCCGCTGGGAAATGCCTTTGACCTTGCCGCTCATCTGAGAGCCCAGGAGGTCGATAAAGCGAGCGGCCAGCAGTTCGAGATCATCGCCCCGCTCGCGCAGGGGGGGGACATGCAGGTTAAAGGTCTCCAGCCGGAAATAAAGGTCCTCGCGGAATTTACCGGCCTTGACATCCTCTTCAAGGTGACTGTTGGTGGCGGCAATGATGCGTGCATCGACCTGGGACTCCTGATTGGCGCCCACCGGACGAACCAGGCCATCCTGCAGAATGCGGAGCATTTTGGCCTGCAGTTCCATGGGCATCTCACCGATTTCATCGAGGAACAGGGTGCCGCCTTCAGCCTCTGAGAACAACCCACGGCGGTTGTTGCCGGCGCCGGTGAAGGCACCGGCAACATGGCCAAAAAATTCGCTTTCCTGCAGTTCAGCGGGGATGGCCGCACAGTTGACGGCAATAAAAGGACCTTTACCCCGCGGGCTTTCATTATGCAGGGCACGGGCGATCAGATCTTTACCTGTGCCGCTTTCACCGGTAATCAGCACCGGACCAGATGCCCTGGATATTTGCTGCAAGGTGGCGAACAGCTTGGTCATGGCCGTGCTGCGGCCCAGGATGCCGTGGAAATCACTGCTGCCCAGAAGCTGGCGATAGCGCCGCACATCCTGGCGCAGGTGGCGGTTTTCCAGAATGCGCTGGATGCAAAGCAACAGGTGATCCAGATCAAGGGGTTTGGTGAGAAAGTCGTCAGCCCCCTGCTTGAGGGCTTCCACTGCCTGAGGCACGGTGCCGAAGGCGGTCATGATGATGAAGCCGGGCGGCAGTTCGCTTTCCCGCACCCGGCTGAGCAGCCACAGCCCGTCGGCCCCGGGCAGGCGCAGGTCGCTAATGACCAGGTCCGGAGCCCAGCGGTGGATCAGGTTGAGGGCGGAATCCGCATCAGCGGCGCTGCGCACCTTCAGGCCCGAGTCGCGGATCTCTTCTTCAATGAGTTTGCGTAAGGCGGCATCATCTTCAACCACCAGTATCTTGTCAGGACCAGAACTCATGGGCTTCCTCCGTGGCTGCCCTCAGGGGCCTTAAAAATCATGGTGAACCGGGCACCGCCCAGTTCGGAATCACCGACCTCAAGCCGTCCGTCATGATCGCCTGCCGCGGCCTGGGCCACTGCCAGCCCCAGGCCCGTGCCTTCACCCACCGCCTTGGTGGTGAAAAACGGCTCAAACAGACGGCAGCGCAGCTCCTCGGGGATACCTGGGCCATCATCGGCAACCTCAAAGCCCACCATGCCATCAACAGAGAACCAGCCCAGACGAATTGTACCGTGGATGCCGGTGGCCTGGACGGCATTGCGGAGCAGATTGATCAGGGCCTGTTCCAGGCGGACGGCATCCACGGCCAGTACCGGGGCCGGCTGTGGGCCGTCAAGCTGCAGGTCAATGGATTTTTGGCGGGCTTCCTCCCGCACCTGACCGGCAGCGCATTCAGCTATATCGCCCAGGCTCATGCGCCGCAATCTGAGGCGATTACCGCGGCCAAAATCAAGGAGCTGGCGGACAATATGCTCCATACGTTGGACGGCATCACGAATCTCACCAAACACCTCGGCAATCTCCTGCGGCAGTTTGGTCTGGCGCAGCATGCGCTGGGCCTTGCCGGAAACCACGCTGAGGGGTGTGCCCAGTTCGTGGGCAACGCCGGCTGCCAACTGGCCGATGGCCGCCATTTTTTGTGACTGTTGCAGCTGTCTTTCCAGGTGAATCTGTTCTTGCCGCTGATTTTCAATTTCCCGCTCAGAGTGGGCGATACTGTCGAGCATGGCATTCATCCCCTCCGCCAAGTTCCGGACCTCTTGCGGGCCGCTGGAAAGGGCCCGATGGCCGCGTTCCCCCTCTTTAATACGTGCCATGCTGCGGGTCAGGCTTTTGAGGTTGTGGCCGATTATCCGGTGATGGCCGTAGATGACGATGGAGAGCAGCAGCAGGGAGAGCAGAAGAAGCAGAACCAGGGCCTGGAGACGGACCTCTGCAATGTATTGCCGGATATCAGTCCCTTCCCGGGTGAGCTGAAGCAGTCCGGCGTTGCGCCCCACGGAATCGGCCAGGGGCACGAAATAGGAGTAGACCTGTTTATCGCCGGATTCCTGATAGCCGCCGGTGCGTTGACCTGCGGCCAGTTCCGCCAAATGCCTGCTCCTCACCATTGGTTCGCGGGGTCCGCTGGTGGCGATCTTGCGCCCCTGGTCGTCATAGACATAGGCCCCATAGACCCGGCCGATGCGAAAAGCCGATGACAAGGTCTGCGCCAGACTCCCGGCGGAACCGTGCTCCAGGGCATATTCCAAAGGACCCCTGATGGCCCTGGCAATCAGCTCGATATCCTCCTGCAGCCGTTTTTCAACCTGATCTTCAAGGCGCTGGAGAGTGTAATACCCTGAAAGGGCCAGAACCATGATCAGTGGTACCACCAGAAACAGCAACAGCGAAAGACGCAGGCTAAGGCCGCGTCGTATGGTCCAGCCAAACATGCCAACCCTCCTGTGTGAAAATGAACATGTTTCATTATTGTACACTTTTCCGATGGTGTCAACCCTGGTGGCGGGAGATTATTCTCTGCCTGAAAAGACGTGCTATCATTATGTTGAAATAATTATTTTATTTTTTTCATGTCTGGCAGGTTCCTTGCTTTATGCAGGAGGTATCGGCCGCGATGGTTATTTATCCTTATCGTGGTCGGATGAGAACCGTGTGATGTTTTTCAAAAAAACAGGCGCTGCTATTGTAAACCCTAATAGGACACTCATGGAGGTCTAAGAGAATGAAAAAGATGACAAGCACGAACCGCAAGGCCCGTTTCCTCAGCGCCGTGGCGCTTTCCTTGGCCCTGGCAGCTACTCCTGCCATGGCCCAATCCGGCTCCAACCAGGGTGCTGCCACGCAGCAGCAGATGCAGCAACAGCTCAATTTTGATGACGCGACTCTGCAGAACTTTGTTGCCGCCACCGGTGCCTTAGGCGATATCCAGGTTGATTTTGCGCAGAGACTGGAAGGGGTTCAGGACCAGAAAAAGGCCATGGATATCCAGAAGGAAATGAATGAAAAAATGGTGAAGGCCGTTCAGGATGCCGGGCTTGAGGTCCAGACCTACAACGCCATCGCCAATAAGATGAGTGTTGACGAAGAGCTCAAGAACAAGGTGATCGATATGCAAAAGAAGCAGACAAACTAAGGATTAACATCTCATTTTTCCCTATTGTGATCATCTAAGAGGCGGGCCTTCAAGGCCCGCCTCTTTTTTTATGGCCCCTCCTTACTCGGAGCCGTTCCCCCTTTACCTTTGCCAACCCATAAATCCGGCCTCTCCTGCTTGGAGCGCAAGTGGTGGACGGGTAATTTAAAGGCACCTGCCCACCGCTCTTCTTGACAAGGTCATTCCCCCGTCCTAAAATTATTTTATATTCTGCCTATCATGTAAACTGCGCAGATGGCATATCTGCATAAACTGAGAAAAAGAGAAGAGACATGGCTGTGAGTGGCATTCCCACCAGTTATTCTATTCCGCCTTCGACCCTCAGCCGCCGGGAAAGGGCACCAGTGCAACCTCCTCCCCCTCTGCCTGAAGCGGAGGAGCAGGCAGCTGCACCGGCGCTGTCAACAGAGGATGCCCTTCAGGACAATGAACAGCTGATTAACGAGATTCTGCGCAGCTTGCTGTTTCCTCCTGCAGAGCCGACAGACATCGGCATCTTCGATACCAGGTCACCGCTGCTCACCGTGCTGGAAGAGACCGAAGAGCTCTCCCCCCTTCAGCAAAGCGCCCTGCTGGTGAGCGACATCCTGCGCAATCTGGGCGTTACCCCGGCCGAACCAACGAGCCCCCTGTTGATCGATATCATGCCGGCCGACCTGGAGGCCGCGGAAATAACCGAGGATCTGTCCCCCATCCAGCAGAATCTCTATTATGTCAACGAAACTCTGCTGGATCTTGGTTTCCGGCCCCCCCTTGGTCAGCTGCGGCTACCGCCCGGCCCCTTTCCTGTCACCATGGCGGCCCAAGAGGAAATAATCCCCGCAATGGCAGCGGCAGGCGCCACGGCTGCCCCCCCCATTCTCGCCCTCACCCTGGCGCGCCAAGAACCTGTCAGCATCACCCCGGTTACTCTCCCTGCGGCGGCCCCCCCTGGGGCCGTTCCCACGTCAGAGGCCGGAGAGGAGGCGGGTTTGACGGCTAGGGGAATATTCATGAGCCAGGAGATCACTCCCGCAACCCTGCCTATCAGCCTTTTTCCAGAAAGAATCCCATACGTGTTTGCTGTGTACATAATCGATAACCCCACCCCAGCGCCAAGCCTCATGGGGGAACCCATTGATGTGGACCTGCCGCCGCCCACCGCCATCACCAAGACAAGGGCGGTGGGCCAAGCGCGCCTCAGGCAGGCCCACTTTCGGGAAAGGGGTGGTGAACAAAGCGGAAATATCGAATATAATGAGCCTCCGTTCACGGCCGGCCAGGTGGAAAAATCCATCCGCCATTCCCTTGACCTGATGAATAGGGAGCTGGCGGCACAGAACAAGCCCTTTCATCTTGTTTTTGCCAGACACGACAATGATTTTGGCTTGGATCTGTATGACTGTGCTGCCAGTGATGCCTGCTGGAAGAGGTACGAGATCCCCATTCCCCTCGACAATATGGCGGAGATGCTCATCAAGATGGAGCACAAAACAGGAATTATCATCGACACTGATTCGTAAGGGCCCCTTCTCTATCTTTAAAAAGAGCCAAGGCCGCTCTTGACGCCTTCTCGTTTTTTTTTACACATCTTGCACATTCTTCCGCAAAGATGCTGGCTGACCACTGTGTTCCCGGATCTGCAACAGGTGCAACACCTGCTGCATGAGCGGGAAGCGCGCCAAGAGCACCTGTCCGGCGGGGTCTTGTGATATGACGCGGCGCCCGGGAAACCGGTCCTCGAGGACATGGGCGGGCTCTTGCCAGCGTTCTTTTTTTAATTTGCCGTAGTTATTACCTCTCCCCTGGAGGTAAAGGAAATGCCCTGCTGACCCTCGGCACCAATCATTACGGACTCAATAAGGGGTGGATTAACAGCTTTTTCAGAGTGCCATTCAACTAAAAAATTGGCACCTGAGCCCCCAGATTTGTCTTTTTGTGGAATAATGAACCGTGTCGTTTCAAAGGGCTTAAGAACCACTTTTTTGTCTACATATTTTTCCAGGAATGCCCCTTTTGTTTCATAATAGTCTACAGATCTGATTGTAATTGCATGTTTTGAGTCTATATTTCTGATACTCAGAGTCACAGTCAGCAATATGGGCTGCTCACGATTGCCCGCGTAAATATGGGAATAGACCGGCACATAGAGGGTTTGCCCCTGAGACAGGGTTATTTCAGCCGCCGCCTGGACGGAGGATGTAAGACTGTTTACTGTTGCCAGGATGGCTAACAGCATAAAGATAGATACCTTTCTCATAACACGTCCTCTTCAGCCGTAGATGTTGGCACTCAAGCCAGTTTTTTGAAAGCACTTCGTTCTTGCTGATTACCCACCACCGCCACCAAATCTCCCTGGTGGAAGGCATAATCCGCCTTGGGATTGGAATAAAATATTTTTTCGTGGATAATCCCGACGATGGAGGCCCCGGTTCTGGTGCGCACAGCCGCATCTTTGATGCTTTTATTGACAAGGGGGCTTTCAGGCGAGAGTGTGACCCATGAAATTTCTAACATGTTTTTTATATTATCCAGCTTTGCCAAGAGCTGATGACCACTTGGGGCTTGGTAAATAGGGGCATAGAGCTGTTGGCGGACACCATCCGTATATTGCTGAATAACCGTTACAGGAATTTCCAGGTGCAGCAGCGCCTGCCTGGCAATTTCCAGCCCTGCCTCCATCTCAGGCAGCACCGCCATATAGACCCCGCTTTCATATAATGATCGGGCATGCGCAACACCCTCGGCCCTGACGATAATGGGCAATTGCGGCTTAAGAAGATGGGCCTGTTTGACAATGGCCTGGGAAGTAATAACGGAAGGGGTGGTAATAAGCAAAAGTCGGGCTGCCTCTACCCTGGAGACATCCAGCACGGTTTTCTGACTCATGTCTCCATAGATAGTGGGGAAGTGGGCACTTTTACATTCCAGCATACGCTGATGATTCAATTCAATAATGACAAAAGGGAGCTTGAGTTGGGTGAGAATGTGAGCGACATGCTGCCCCACCCGGCCACCGCCCGCAATGACCACATGATCCTTGAGCCCCAAACGGGGTATGTTTTCTGTCAGCAGCGGCTCATGTTTAAAGAATCTTTTTTTCACTTTATAGAGGGGCAGGGCCAGAGCTGAAGCAAAAGGGGTAATCATCATGCTCAACACCGATATGGCCAGGATGAGCGAATACATATCAGGATCAATAGCCTGGGTCTCAAGGCCGACCCGGGCCAGAACAAAACTGAATTCACCCACCTGAAACAGACCCAGGGCAACTGCTATGGGAACAATATTGATATATCCGAATAACATTGCCAGCCCGTAAAAGAGTGCCCCTTTGAAAAGGGCGACAACCAGAACCAGGGAGAGGATTATATCCCACTTTTGCAGTAAAAAGGCCGGGTCAATGAGCATGCCCACCGAGGTGAAAAACAACAGGCCGAAGATGTCTCTTAAGGGGATAATATCACTCAAGGCCTGATGTCCATAATCGGACTCACTGAGAACCATGCCGGCCACAAAGGCCCCGAAAGCAAAGGAGAGCCCGAAGAGATAGGTGGCATAGCCAATGCCGAGACCTATGGCGGTTATGGATAATATAAAAAGCTCCCTGGAGTTCCACTGGGCCACATGGGCCAGCAACCAGGGAAGCAACTTCCGGCCCAGATAAAACATGACCAGCAGGAAGAATATCGACTTAACAACAGCAAGGGCCAAGAGAGGCAGGCCCACCCCGGGAGTGCTCAGTTGCGGGAGAATAATCATCATGGGGATGACAGCCAGATCTTGAACAATAAGCATGCCGATCATGACCCGACTGGAAAGGGTTCCCACAAGCCCCCTGCTCATAAGGGTTTTCAGGGTCACCATGGTGCTGGAAAGAGAAATCAAGGCGCCGAGCCATAAGGCGTCCACAAAGGACCAGCCTAAATATTTACCAAGGTAAAAGCCAAAGGTGATGGTAAGAAGAATCTGAAGGGGCGTGCCAATAAGGGCAATATAGCGTACTGATTTTAATTCGCTGAGGGAAAATTCCAGGCCCAGGGCAAAGAGCAGCAGGGCCACGCCGATTTCCGCCAACAGCTCGATCTCATGGATATCGCCAACAGTAACCCCGCCCGTATAGGGGCCGACCGCGATGCCGGCCAGGATGTAGCCCAAAATCAGCGGTTGCTTGATTCGTTGCGCAATAAGCGCCCCAATCAAGGCGGCCACCATAATAATGATAATATCAGCGGCTAGGCCCATAGCGGAGCCCTTGTTTTAAAAAGCATTTTTCACACCGGATTTTTTTGTGCTGCAGGTGACTTATTTTATCCATTAGCCATTATCTATCCAATATGCATGGACTAATTTTAAATAGTAGCGAATAAGATGGGGACAAACCACTTTTTTCTCGATTATATGCGCATACACCAGCGGCCGCCATTCTCAGCCCCCCTCCACTTTATCCCCCAGTGCCCTGGAGCACGATGGATCTCTCCTATACGATAGCCACGTACTTGCGTGCGTAAAACAAAGGAAGCAACAAGAAAGATGCCAATAAAAAAATCAACTGAAAACAAAGGATTGGTTTATTCCACCGAGTTTGGCACCATGTGTCCCGCATGTCATAACCCCACCGCCCACTGCAGTTGCCGGAAAAACCATGCGCTCCCCATAAATGATGGTATTGTTCGCTTAAGGCGGGAGACAAAGGGACGAAAAGGTAAAGGGGTGACCTTGATAACCGGTCTGCCCTTGGCTGGTGACGACCTTAAAAAACGTGCCAAGGCCCTTAAACAAATGTGTGGGAGCGGGGGCGGTGTAAAGAACGGGGTCATTGAAATTCAGGGTGACCACAGGGATGTCCTGGAAAAAGAATTAAAGAGGCTTGGCCACAAAGTTAAACGCGCTGGCGGCTGATTGGTTGTGCTGAAACCACTTGGCCAGAAACTCCAAATTATCCCAGGGTTCAGAGCCCGTTATTCTCAATCATGCCCCTTACGCATCGTATAGTCCAGCCCGGACGGCTGCCGGGAACACTCCTCTCAGAATCGGGAAAAGAACTTACCCCGGCTGCGGAGTGGGCCTTTCTCCCTGCCGGTGACGCAGCCATAACCAGGAGTGTCAAGGCCCGGACCGACACCTGGGTCGTCCAGATCCGCCGGGGCAAGAGGCTGATCTCAAAGGGCATCTGGGCCAAAGAGGCGACCATCCTGGCCGTACAGCAGGAGGTTGAAGCCAAGAGATCAACCCCGGAATATGAAAGGCGGCGACAAAAGGATCTAGCCCGGCGCCAAGCCAGACATAATGCCTATGTCAGCGAGTTTTGCGCTGAGGTCATCCATTTCCTCGATTTTCATCCGCGCTATGGGCAGGTGGCCTCTCTTCTTGCCGGAAAAATCACTGCCCACGCCACCCCGGTGGGAAGCGGCACCGTGGCAAGGACCGAACGGATCCCCGTGGCCAGACGGGCAGAGGCCGCTGTTATCGCCTGGATGCGTCATCAGACCACGGCCTACGACTCCATGCGTATCGCCCGGACAAAGGGCAAAAGAAAAGAGGTGCGCAGAGAGCTCGCCGCAAAATCTGTGGCGGTACTGCAGCCCTATCGGCACGGCCTTGATATTGCCGCACACTGTCCCCTGCAAAAAACCTTGGCCTGATATCTGCCAGCGCCTTCTGCCCTGCCCCTGTCATGCCGGGATCGCCTGCCCACTCTCCCTTTTGCCCACCACAACCCAGCCGGATCACCTGGAGGCGGCAGTCAGATGCCGTCAGAAAACAGTCAAAAGGATCTCCCCTCTATCAAAGAGCATAAAGGCCTCATATTTGAGCGCCGCGGATATGCCGCCCTCCCTCTCCACCCAAAAACCATGATGTTCACGAATTTAATTTGACAAGTTACGTCCTTTGATCATAGCGTTAGATCTGAATGGGAGAAAACCCTTCATACCCATGTTGGCCTTTGGCCATTGACTGACCAAAAAGGACCAGCAGAATCCGCTCACCAGGCTCTATCCCAGAATTCACATTCCCCGGAGAACATTGCAATGAACATGACCGAAATCAAGTCAAAGGCCAGAAACCTAGGAGTACAGGTCGGCAGGCTGCCAAAGAAAGATCTCATTCGCTCTATCCAGAACAAGGAAGGCAACTTTCCCTGCTTTGCCACCGCCAAAGATTACTGCAGTCAAAAGCTGTGCTGCTGGCGCGATGCCTGCCTGCCCACCAAGAAAAAGAGCCTGACCGCCTGGGAAAAGAGAAAAAAGACCTACACCGAGAAACTGACTGCGCAACTTGCGGACCTTAAAAAAGAAATCACGGATCTGAAGAAAAGAACCCAGACATTAGTGGGCAAGGGCAAGGAAGAGGCCGTGGCTGACATCAACAAGATTGAACTCAAGATGGCGGAGCTCAAGAAAAAGAGTCAAAAGCTTAGCGATGCCACTGAAGATGCCTGGAAAATCAAGAAAAAGGCCCTTGACGATATGAGGGACGATCTCAAAAAAACCTTCAAGAAGACGGTGAAGAAGGTGAAATAGCGACGCGCTCCGGCCGCGTTGGATTGAATTGCGAAGAGAGGGTGGTCAGTGCTGTATCAAGAAACGATAAGGCTATAAAGGTATCATGGCCACACTCTCTGCCTGCCAGAGAGTGTGGCCAGCCCCAAAAAAGTGCCCCAAGGAAAGATATCAACCGCATTGAAGCATTCATCCAGGCTGACTCACCCTCCCCTCCTGATAAGGGTTAAAGGTAAGGACTGGACAGGGGGCCTTTTTCACCACCCTCTCGGCCACTGAGCCCAGCAGGATCTTCTCAAGACCCTTGACACCGTGGGTGCCAATGACCAGCAGATCGGCCTTTTCATCCGTGGCATACTCTATAATACCTTCCTCGACATCACCCACCAGCACCTTGCCGGTACACTTTACAGACTCTGAGCTGGTATCTGTCACCAGATGCTCCATCTTTTTTTCGGCCTGCTGGCGGAGCTCATTTTCCACATCCTCAAAGGAAGGGTGGGCAATGCCTGCATAGCGGCCGCCATACCCCTCTGCCACATGGACAAAAGAAACGTTGGCCGCAAAGCATTTGGCCACATAGATGGCATATTCAGCAATTTTAGCCGTATGCTGAGAAAAATCTACAGGGACAACTATTTTGCGAACTTCCTTCATGGCTTTTCCTCCTTATTTTTATCTCCAGATCGTGGCTGCCGCACCCTTTTACCTGTCCACTCTCCTCCCTACTTTTAATTAAGTATAAACCCGGCCCTTTGCAAATATCAAGATGGAAATAGATATCAGCCACCCGGGCCAGGGCCCCAAACTATATATCTCCACCATGGCCACGGCTCCATTGACTTGCCAGCCCTCTTCATCTTATCATTGTTTGACAGAAGCTGGACAAACTCGCTGCCGTTTGCCTGGAACGAGGGATTTCCCACTCCCTGGCCCGGGGCAGCGGCAAAAGATCTTCTTTAAGGCACCATGCCTGGGTCTCCCAGGGGGGCAGCCATGAAAACAGAAATACGCAGCGAAAAGCTCCCCATCAAACTCTGGCTCGACGACATTGACGAGGGGGCCTTAGAACAGGCCAGACACCTGGCCAACCTGCCCTTCATCCATAAGCACATAGCGGTAATGCCGGATGCCCACCTGGGCTACGGCATGCCCATTGGCGGCGTCATGGCCACTCATGGGGTCATTATCCCCAACGCCGTAGGGGTGGATATCGGCTGCGGCATGTGCGCCCTGCAGACCTCCTTGACCAACATAAGTATCGATCAGCTCAAGGCGATCATGAAAGGTATCCGCCGCCTTGTCCCCCTGGGATTCAGGCATCATGACACCAAACAACAGAGGGAACTCATGCCCAAGCCGCCGGCAGGACTCTCACTTACAGACCTGCCCATTGTCCACCAGGAGTATGAGCATGCCCGCACCCAGCTCGGCACCCTGGGCGGCGGCAATCATTTCATCGAGATACAGAAAGGCAGCGATGGCCATATCTGGATCATGATCCACTCGGGGAGCCGCAACCTGGGTTTCAAGGTGGCCAATTTTTACAACAGAGTGGCCTGCCAGCTTAATGCCCAATGGGGTTCAAATATCCCGGCCAACTGGCAGCTTGCCTACCTCCCCCTGGATTCGCCGGAGGGCCGCCAATATCTCGCCGAGATGGAGTACTCTGTCGCCTTTGCCCTGGCCAACCGCACCTTGATGATGGAGCGGATCAAGGATATTTTCCAGCTCGTCATCGGCACGGTGCAGTTCGGCTCCTTTATCAATATTGCCCATAACTATGCGGCCCTGGAAAGCCACTATCACCAGAAGGTCATGGTCCATCGCAAGGGGGCCACCCGGGCCCTGCCCGGTGAGTATGGTATCATTCCAGGTTCCCAGGGCACCCCCAGTTACATTGTGCAGGGCAAGGGCAATGAGGAGAGTTTCCATTCCTGTTCCCATGGCGCCGGCCGCCGCATGGGCCGCAAACAGGCGCAACGCCAGCTCGACCTGGCAGATGAAAGAAAAACCCTGGATGATCAGGGCATCATCCATGCCCTCCGTTCCCGCCGGGATCTGGACGAGGCTGCCGGGGCCTATAAAGAGATCGACCAGGTCATTGACAATCAGCTGGATCTGGTGGAGGTGGTGGTTTCCCTGCGTCCCTTGGCCGTAATCAAGGGCTGAACCCGAGGCACGGCATAAAAAAGCAGGCAAGAGGAAAGGAAGATGGCAGAAGAAGACAGCTGGGCCAGGTCGCGGCACGAGGAGCGGCGGACAAGGCAGGACCTGCACGCCCACCAGATAGAACTGGAACTACAGAATGAGACATTGCGTCAGACCCAGGAAGACCTTCTGGTCTCCCAGAAGAAATACGCCGACCTGTACGACTTTGCGCCGGTAGGCTACCTGACCGTAAGCGCCGAGGGATTGATCACAGAGGCCAATCTCACTGCCGCCAGAATGCTGGGTCTGGAAAGAGGCGTTCTTATTAAAAAACCGCTCACTCTCTTTCTGGCCAAGCAAGAGCAGGACCGCCATTATCTCTGCCGAAATCGACTTCTGCAGAACAAAGAACAGCAGAGCTGCCACATGCCCCTGCAGAGAAAGGATGGCCGGGAATTTGACGCCCAATGCCGATGTGTCACCAGTCTTGGTGTGGACGGCGATAGCGGCCAATTCCGCATGGTGATCACCGACATCTCCGAACAGAAAAAGGCTGAACGGGAAAAAAACAGGCTGGCGGTCCACCTTCGTCAATCCCACAAAATGCAGGCCGTGGGCACCTTGGCCGGCGGCATCGCCCATGAGTTCAACAACCTCCTTGGCATTATCATGGGCTTTGCCGACCTGACCCGGGAACAGATCCCCACCGATAACCTGGGCCGGCAACACCTGGACAAGGTGATGGTCGCCTCGCACCGGGCAAAAAATCTGGTGCAGCAGCTGCTCACCTTCAGCAGGAAGTCCCCCCATAAACGGACCCCCACCTCCCTGCAACCGCTGCTCAAAGAGTCCATCACTCTTATTAAGCCGTCTCTGCCGGCGTCAGTGCAGATCAAGGAGGAGATAGCTCCCGGCTCCTTCAGGGTGCTTATTGACCCCACGGAAATCCAGCAGATAGTCATGAATGTCTGCGCCAACGCTGTCTGGGCCATGCGCGAAAAAGGGGACCTTACCATCAGCCTCAAGCGGGTGCAGCAATCAGACAAAGAATCCGCAACAGCGGACCTGCCCACAGGCAAATATGCCTGCCTTTCTTTCAGAGATAGCGGCACCGGCATGGACAAGCAGACTGTGGCCAGGATTTTCGACCCCTTTTTCACCACCAAAGAGGTGGGCCAGGGCACGGGCATGGGCTTATCCATCCTGCATGGCATCATGACAAGCTGTGGCGGCAAGATCCTGGTAGAGAGCGAGGTGAGTACCGGCACAACCTTCCACTTCTACCTGCCGCTCACCACGGAACCGGACGTTGCAGGGCCTTCTGAAATCAGAGAATACCTGGGTCACGGCGAACATATTCTTTTTGTTGACGACGAAGAATTGTATGCGGAAATGAGCTGCGAGATGCTCTCCTACCTCGGCTATAACATCGATCTGCAGATAAACAGCGCGGCTGCCCTGGCTGCCTTCAAGGCTGATCCTGACAAATATGACCTGATCATCACCGATCAGATTATGCCCGACCTGTCCGGGGATGACTTGACAAAGGAAATCCGGGCCCTGCGGCCGGCCATCCCCATCATTCTGTGCACCGGTTATAGTAATCAGATTAATGCGGAAACAATCAAGGCCCTGCACATCAATGCCTTTGTCATGAAACCCGTGACCAAAGGGGAGCTTCCCAGACTGATCCGCAGGACGCTGGAGAGCGGCAGATGAGCTTTCTCAACATTCACCAGAATTAAGTGGAAAAGGATGCCTTCATGAGCGGCAATGTTTCTATTCTTATTGCAGACGATAATCCTGACTATTTGGAATTGCTTCATAATTTCCTGTCATCCTTCGGACATCAGCAGGTGATGCTGGCCCAGGACGGCCTGGCCGCTGTTGCTCTGCTTGAGCAAAACACCTTTGATATCATCATTACCGACATCAAAATGCCGCACATGGATGGCATGCAACTTATTCATCATGTCAAGACCCATACCTCCTTGACCGATATCATGGTGATGACCGGCTTTAGCTCCGAGTACAGCTTCAACGATATCATCAAGGCCGGGGCCATTGAATATTTGAGTAAGCCCTTTACCAGAGATGAATTCCAGGCCAAAGTGAACCGAGTGATCCGGGAGCGAAATTCCGTGGCCTTGCTGCAGAAAGAAATCGGGGAGCGCAAGCAGGTGGAGAAAAAATTGCGCCAGGCCCGTGACGGGCTGGGGATTCAGGTGGCGGATCGGACAAAGGCCCTGGAGCGCCAAAAGGCCCGGCTCGAACAGACAAATACCGCTCTCAAAATCCTCCTTGATAAAAGAGAACAGGACAAGCAGGACCTGGGTGACCAGGTCCTGGCCCAAGTCAAACAGCTGATCGATCCTTATATCAATATGTTGCGCAGTACCAACCTCGATGATGAGCAGAGCGCCGTGCTCAATATCATCGGGGCCAATCTGCAGGAAATAGTCTCCCCCTTTGCCCAGAGATTCTCGGCCATGCAGGCCCGTTTAACCCCCACGGAAATCAAGATCGCCAATTTGATCAAACAAGGCATGACTACCAAGGATATCGCCGCTCTATTAAAGTCATCCCCCGGCACCATCGACATTCACCGCAAAAATATCCGCAAGAAATGTGGCCTTGCCAGCAAGAAGCTCAACCTCCGCAGCTTCCTGCTTTCCCACCCATAATGGATATATTAACTATCTATTTTGTATCTTATTTTCACCCATTGCTCACTCCACCCCTTTGCTATTAAAAATATACTGCGTCGCCAAACAGTGCTGGTCTTTGTTCATGTAAAAACACTCTTATTTGGAAAAGCGTCAAGACTGGCTCTGTCGCCTTTATCAGAAACCTTTGGGAGCATTTGGGAGAAATAAGCATGCCTCTGCCACAAAGTATCGAGAAACCAGAAGCATCCCCTCAACAGGGGGTTTTTAATTTCAAGAAACTGATGGCAAAGACGGCCGTCCACCTGGGCATCAAGCTTGAAGCCAAAGGGTTTTTCCTGGATATCGCCGTATCCCCTGAGACGCCACGCTATTTCCACGGCGATCCTCTGCTGGTTGAAAAAATAGTGCACACCCTGGTGCGCCACAGCATGAAATGCCTCGATAATGGCGGCATTACCATCCGCATCAACACTCTTGATTTTGCCGCCCAAGGCAACCATCGCCTGGTTATCAGCATCAATGAATCGAGCCATGGCATGATGCCGGAAGAGGTACAGAGCATCAACCAATCTCTCCAGCAAGAGAAGGGGCAGGATAGAGATGGGACCATCTCTCCACACTTGCGCATAGCCGCCCAATGGATCCAATCACTGGGCGGTCATCTCACCATAGAGAGTGTGTTCGGATGGGGAACCAGATATCTCATCACTCTCAATCTCTGCGTGGCAGGGTGTGACAATTCCTGCCTGGGGGCCGCCTGAAGAAAGTGATCCATAAGGTCACTCTCCTGAACGCCCCTTTCTTGCTTCTTATTTTTTCGCAACAAAAAACCGTTATTGCCAACTCGGAGTGAATTATGGCCAACAAGCCAGGTGAAATCTTGGATTTTTTAATGCCAGTAAACAGCAGCAGCAATTGGGGAAAAGCATACAGAAGCATTGAGGATGCAGCCTTTCATATTTTAGATCCCAAGGTCTATGAAGAACTGGAACACCAGGTAGCGCCCCTCCAGGCCGAGGATACCCAGTGCCTGAAGATCCTCCAAAAGGCTGCCCGGGGACTCTTACAAAGAAACAACATCAAAGGGAGTGTACAAGGCAGGATCAAAAGCCTCTACAGCCTCCATTGCAAAATGGCCCGTAAAGGGGTCAGCCTTGAAACCATCATGGACCGCGTCGGTCTGCGGATAATCGTCTCCAGCGTCCCTGAATGCTACCAGGTCTTAGGCCTGCTCCATGCCCATTTCCAACCGGTTCCCGGCACCTTTATGGATTACATCGGCCTGCCCAAGGAAAACGGTTACCAATCCCTTCATACCTGCGTTTATCCCTTTCGCGATATTTCACATAAAAACATTGAATTTCAAATCCGCACCGAACTGATGCATAGAGAGGCGGAATATGGTGAAGCCGCCCACTGGAAGTATAAAGAGGGAACCGGCTCAATTCTCACCGGCAACCAGGCAAAAAGCCCCGGACACGAAGCTCAGAGTCAGCAGCAACCCATAGGTTCACCTGCCTTTATCAAGATTCTCTGCCAGCAGATGGCGGCTGGCCATATCGTTATTTTCGGTAACAGCGGCCACAAGGTGTGGCTTCCGGAAAACGCCACTGTGGAGCATTATTTAAGGAAAACCAACAGAACCCTATCCCCACCCCCATTAATCAAAGTAAACAGCAGAACCGTGGCCCTGGGTCATATCCTGAAAGATGCGGACACCATTGAAGTCATTGCGCCGGGAAAAGTGCCGCGGCAAAGATCTCTCTCTGCCCTGCGCCCGCGCCGACCTAGCCATGGCACAAAAGAGCCAACTTCCCGAGGTTCTGCCTGGAAAACAAACACACCCCTGGAGTCAAGGCGTCAGTTCACCTCAAAAGATCCGGGCAAGAGGAGACTGGGCAGCACAGACAAGAAGGGCGGTACTGCACATAAGGCAGCAGAGAGGAGTCGCGGCCGGGATATGTGGAGGCCGGGACCCACGCCGGCCGCCCGCCTCTTCTCTCCAGACCTCAAAAGAAGAACTGTTCAATAGAGATACGATCTTTGCACGAAAGGATTCGTGTTGTCCGGCCAACCGCAAAGAGACAACACCTATCCTGCCATAATGATCTGAGGGAGACCATGGCGGCTGTGCCCTTTTACTCCATGCATATGTTGATGCAGGAGCGCGTTTACAGGGAGAGCCGCCATGATGTTACGCTGATAATTCAAGCCGCAGCTTGGCCACCCTCTCATCCAGCAGATACTCGTCAAAGGGCATCATCTGATCGATAATGCCACCGGGAAGAATCTCCACGATGCGGTTGGCAACGGAGGAGACGAACTGGTGATCGTGGGAGGTGAAAAGCACCACCTCAGGGAAGGCGATGAGACCATTATTAAGGGCGGTGATGGACTCTAGATCAAGATGGTTGGTGGGCTCATCCAGAATCAGGGCATTGGCCTCGGAAAGCATCATCCGCGACAACATGCACCGCACCCGCTCCCCGCCTGAGAGCACCGATGTTTTCTTCAGGGCCTCTTCCCCGGAAAAAAGCATCTTGCCCAGAAAGCCGCGGGCAAAACTCTCTCCCTCGGTGACCGGGGTAAAACGGCTCAGCCATTCCACCAGATTGACATTGTCCTGAAAGAAGGCGTTGTTCTCCTTGGGGAAATAGGAGGTGGACATGGTCACTCCCCACCGGAAACTACCGCTATCAGGGGCCATCTCCCCGGCCAGAATGGCAAAAAGAGTGGATTTGGCCAGGCTGTTGGTGCTGCCCACAAAGGCAATTTTCTCCCCTTTATTGACGGTCAAACTGAAATTCTCAAGAACAGGGACGCCGTCCACCTCCTTCCCCAACTCCGTAATTTCCAGAATATTATCACCGCAGGAGCGACTTGCCTTGAATTGGATAAAGGGGTACTTGCGGGAGGAAACCGGCATATCCTCAATGGTCAGCTTATCCAAGAGCTTTTTACGGGAAGTTGCCTGCTTGGCCTTGGAGGCGTTGGAGGAGAAGCGCTGGATGAAATCCTTGAGTTCCTGGGCCCTGGTCGACACCTTTTTGTTCTCGTTCTGTTTCTGCTGGAGGACAAGTTGGCTGGCCTCGTACCAAAAATCGTAATTGCCCACATAGACAGTGACCCGGCCAAAATCGATATCCGCCATATGGGTACAGACCTGGTTTAAGAAATAGCGGTCATGGGAGACGATGATCACCGTGTTGGTAAAACGCTCCAGGAAATGCTCCAGCCAGGTGATGGAATCGATATCGAGGTTGTTGGTGGGCTCATCGAGAAGCAGGACATCCGGATTACCGAACAAGGCCTGGGCCAGGAGGACCCTGACTTTCTCTCCACCTTCAAGATC
This sequence comes from Desulfurivibrionaceae bacterium, assembly GCA_031581485.1. Classification (GTDB taxonomy): domain Bacteria; phylum Desulfobacterota; class Desulfobulbia; order Desulfobulbales; family SURF-16; genus BM506. The sequence continues at coordinate 30,869 of JAVLBA010000009.1, forward strand.
CTTCATCTTCTGATGATGGAGATTCTCGCCAATACCGAGGCCGGCCAGGAGGGTACCGGCTTCAGACTCGGCCTCATAGCCATTCATCTCACCAAACTCGGCTTCCAGTTCCCCGCTGCGGATACCATCCTCATCAGTAAAATCGACCTTGGCATAGAGGGCCTCACGTTCCATCATCAGCTCATAGAGGCGGGCATGCCCCATGATCACGGTATGAAGAACGGTCACCTCATCAAAGGCAAAATGATCCTGGCGCAGCATGGCCAGGCGCTCCCTTGCCCCCAGAGAGACCTCTCCCCGATCCGGTTCAATCTCGCCGGCCAAGATCTTCAGGAAAGTGGACTTGCCGGCACCATTGGCGCCGATGAGCCCATAGCAGTTGCCCGGGGTGAACTTAATAGTGACGTCTTGAAAGATGACCCTCTTGCCATAGGAGAGAGCGACATTATTGGCGTTTATCATGATGGATCCATTACATTTTTATCTGGACCAGCCCCAAGGCGGGCGCCAGTGCTTTAAAACAAAAAGCCACAGGGAGGAGTCCCTGTGGCCACGATGCCTACTCTATATAGCATTTTTGCCGGCCTGACGCCATGATTTTTCAGCAATCAGAGTCGACCCGGCCATCTCCCCCTCCCCTTCACCTGGCAAAAAGACGCCACGACCTTTTTCCTCAAAAAACCTGCATTATCCCCAGCTCCACGCCAGGAATGGCCCAACGGGCACAAAAAACAACGAGGTATGGATTCTGCCTGGGAGATTCGAGAAACAAGAAGTTGCGGTGGGCATGTCGGGAAACATGAAGGGAATAGTATTGCAGATAATAAGGGGGGAGCAATTCCCGCCAACCAGGGCCGCGGCTGGAGGGAATTGGGCAGATTTTTTTGGGGGAAGGCGCTGGCCCCAAAAACAGCCTGCTCATTTACCCATAATTCAGGGTAAATCTGCCCCACCAAAAAGGCAAAAAAAAACGGGAAACCAAACTTAAAAGCTTGGTTTCCCGTGACATTTTACATGGTGACCCCTAGGGGAATCGAACCCCTGTTACCGGCGTGAGAGGCCAGCGTCCTGACCGCTAGACGAAGGGGCCATGTTATGAGCCGTTTTATTTACTCTGCTGGCCATATTTTGTCAAGCATCTTCCTCCTCCTTTCCTGCAAAAAAGGTACGACCATAAAATTCGTTTTCCTTGCGCAAAAAGGCTGCCACTTCATCACTGAAATAATGGGGAGCACAGCGCCACAACCAATTCCCTTCCACAGTGGCAGGCTTGTTCATCCGGCAATCAGAACCAAAGCCCAAGAGATCCTGCATGGGCAGCACTGCCATGGCGGCAGTGGAGGAAAGTGCCAGACGGATAAAATCAAGATGAACAGCAGAGCCGTCGCTGTTGGCATAACGGAGCATTCTCTCTCTGGTCCGCTGGGAAACTTCAGGATCGAAAAACCAGCCCACGGAGGTGTCATTATCATGGGTTCCCGTATAGATGAGACAGTTGGGATCAGTCAGATTGTGGGGAAGATAGTTATTTGCCGCATCTGAATCAAAGGCAAACTGCAGGACCTTCATTCCCGGAAAACCAAGATCCGCCCGAAGTTTTTCCACGGCAGGAGTCAGCATGCCGAGATCTTCGGCAACAATGACAAGATCCTTGACCACATCTGCCATTTCCGCGAAAAAAGCAGCCCCCGGTCCTTTATGCCATTTGCCGTTGACTGCCGTCTTTTCCTGGCCAGGGATCACCCAGTAGGATTCAAAGGCCCGGAAATGATCGATCCGCACCATGTCCAGCATGGAGGAGAGCACCTGGAATCGTTTGCGCCACCACCGATAGACCGCGGCATTAGCTTTTGTTTGTCGCTGCCAAAGATATAAAGGATTCCCCCAACGCTGACCTGTGGCACTGAAATAATCAGGGGGGACGCCAGCCACATTACGGGGGGCGCCGCTGCTGGGGTCAAGGTCAAAACAGTCCTGATTGGCCCAGACATCACTTGAATCATGGCTTACATATATGGGTATGTCCCCAAAGAGCAGGACCCCTTTTTGGCGGGCATAATCCTGCAGTTGGTGCCACTGTTCAAAAAAGAGATACTGACAGAACTTCTGAAATTCCACGGCCTCTTCATTCTTCTCACAAAAGAGCGCCAATTCCTTGCCGTCACGCCTGGCAATGGCCGGCGGCCAACAATTCCAGGCAGCATGATCAAATTTTTCCTTCAAGGCCATGAAAATGGCATATTCATCAAGCCAATCCTGCTCAGCAGCACAAAAGGTCAAGAATTTCCGCTGCCGTTCACCGGAAAGCTGACGATAGGCCTTGGCAAACAAGGGTTGGCGAACAACATCCGCATAGCTGAAATCTGCCGTATAAGGGGAAGATGTCCGTAAGCCTTCAAGATCGCTTTCCTCCAGAAAACCCGAGGCAACCATCAAGGCGGGACTGATAAAGAGCGGATTCCCGGCACAGGCGGAGAACCCCATATAAGGAGAAAAACCAAAGGTCCCGGAGGTGGGGCCGGTGGGCAGAAATTGCCAGCAGTGGACCTCGGCCTTGACAAGGAAATCGATAAAAGGAAAGCCGCCGCCCATATCACCGGTGCCATAGGGTCCTGGCAACGATGAAATATGAAGCAGGATGGCCGTAGAACGTTGGGGCATAGGGATGACCTCACATTTTTAAGGAGTGGGAATACAGAATTTAATTATGAGAAAGGCCTCAGGGAAAGTCAAGTAGTGTCTGGGCCAAGACCAAAAAATGTTTGCTATTTCTTTCTTTTTTTTGTATCTTAAAGAGTTTTCGTGTCACTGGTGAAGAATCTTCTGGTGACACGTATTTTTTTTGCCTGGGAAGCCCCGAAACTGAGCTCCCCACCGGCTATTAAGAGGCCAGGAACAAAATTATCCTAATAGGCTTCTCTATTCTATTGAACAAAGTCCTTTTACATATTTCCAGGGAGTGTGCCTGTGCCAGCAGACATTCAAGCTAAATTACAGAAAATGAGTAAACAACATGGTTGTGTCAGCATTGACATGCTCAACGATCTCATTTCTGAAGAAAAAGATGTTTCCTATATTGACCACATCTTTGACTTCCTTGAAAAAAAAGATATCAAGGTTGTTGATCACCTCCCAGCTGACCAGAAGGAAGGTCAAGATGCCGCTGATGGCAGCGAAGATGATGGTCCTCCTTCCAAGAGCCAGAAATTTGAGCCGGCCCAGGAAGCAGAAGAAACAACAACCACCTATCTGCGCGAGATGGGTCGCTTCGACCTTCTCACCCCTGCTGAAGAAGAAAAATACTCCAAGATCATCCGCGAGGGCTTTGATTCCATCATCAAGACCATCCGCACCAATGAATCGATGCTGCCGGAAGTGAGCAGCCTCGTGGAACGTATCGACCTCTGGGAAAAACGCGACCCCACCTTAAAACCGAAAAAACAGCATTTGAATTATATGCGGCGCACCATCCAGGCCATTGCTGCCGCCCATGAGGATAACGAGCATATCCGCGCGGCCAACCACCGCATATCCCTTTATACCCGCTCCATCGAAACAGCCAAAGACGCCATGATCAAGGCCAACCTGCGGCTGGTGGTCTCCATTGCTAAACGTTATATGCACCAGGGATTGAGCCTTGCCGACCTGATCCAAGAGGGCAATCTCGGCCTTATGCGGGCCGTATTCCGTTTCGATTATACCAAGGGTAATAAATTTTCCACCTATGCCAGCTGGTGGATTCGGCAGGCCATCACCCGCGCCATCCTTGACAAAACCAGAACCATCCGGCTGCCCGTTCACTTCCTGGAGCTGCGCAGCCAGTTTTTCAAGGCCTTCTACTCGCTCCTCAAAGAGCTGGGCCGCGAACCAACTCCGGTTGAGATTTCGGAAAAGACCGGCCTGCCCATGGATAAAATCCTGGCCATCCTCGAGGCCTCTCGAGAACCCATCTCCCTGGAGACCCCAGTGGGTGACGATGACTCCACCCTGGGTGATTTCCTGGAAAACCAGGAAGCAATCTCCCCCTATGAGTCCGTGAAAAACAGTGAGCTGGCCGATCGGGTTACAGGTATTCTTTCCACCCTGAGCCCCAGGGAGGAGAAAATAATCCGCCTCCGCTTCGGTATAGGCGAAGATGCGGAATACACCCTGGAGGAAATAGGCAAGCGCTTCAACGTTTCCAGGGAGCGTATCCGCCAGATAGAGAAAAAGGCCCTCAACCGGCTTCGTCACTCAAGCCGTCGGGAGAAGCTGAAGTTCTTCCTCGATTAAGAGACTAAACAAAAAACCGCCTTTCAAAAAGAGCGGTTTTTTTACATGGTCAACAGGCCCTTGAACAACCTGTTTTCGCCTACCTTCCTTATCATCCATTCGACTGTCGCCTTTGGCGGCGGCATCGTTCTGACCCGTCCTGATTTTGCCTCTTCCCCTCCTCTCCTTGTCACCACTTTCGGCCTGGCCATTGCCGGTCTTCTCCTCCTCGCCCTGACCAACAAAAGGCCGCATGCCCTTGTTGTTCTTTTTTTTCTGCTGGCCGGGATCTGCCACGGCAGCCAGGCCCTGGCCCCACCCCGGACAGGGCATCATATCGCCAACCTCATCCCAGGACAGAGAGAGGTGGCCCTGATCGGCGTGGTGGACCAGGCCATTGAATATGGTATTGAAAAGACGACCTTGGTCCTGGAAAGCCAGGAAATATTCATCCCCCCGCCCGCTTCCTCCCCTCTTCTGCCGGCAGATCATATCATCCCGCCCTTTCAGAAGGCCACCGGCCGGGTACAGCTCAGCATGCGGGGCAGGCCGCCGGAATCCTTCCTGCCGGGAGACCGCATTCTCACCAGGTCGAAGATCAGCCTCCCGCAAGGATTTCATAATCCAGGGGGCTTCAATCTTTCCCGCTTTCTGGCCAGCCAGGATATCCTGATCAGCGGCTGGATCAACTCCCCCCAGAGCCTCATCAGACTAGAGCCCCCACCTGACCATCAGAACCCTCTGCGACATGGGGCGGAACGTTATCGGGCCCGGCTCATCAACTTTATGCGCCTCCATCTGCCGGAGCAACAGAGTGCGCTCTACCGGGCCCTGATCACCGGCGACCGAGCCGGGCTTTCCCCGGCCACGGTGGAACGCTTCCGCTCCCTGGGTATTGTCCATCTTCTGGCCATCTCCGGCCTCCACATGGCCCTGCTGGCCGGAGCGATCATGGCCCTCTCCTTTTGGCTCCTGCAGAGGTCTGAGACCATCCTCCTCCACGGTTCCGCCCGGAAGATTTCTGCCTGTGCCGCCATCATCCCCCTGTTCCTCTATTGCCTGATCGCCGGCTTCCAGACCCCGGCCCTGCGCGCCCTGATCATGACCCTGATTTTTTTCAGCGCCCTGCTCAGCGATCGCCCCTGGCACGGGCCAACCAATGTCAGTCTGGCGGCCCTGCTCATCCTCTTGATCACTCCCCTGGCCATAACCACGGTCTCCTTCCAGCTCTCCTTTGCCGCGGTGACCGGGATCATCCTCATCCTGCCCCTGCTGCGGCCTTTTTTCACAGATCCCCTGCACCAGAACCCCAAAAGCAAGATCATCCGTTACCTCTCTGGCAGCATAGCGGTCTCCCTGGCAGCCAGTCTGGCCACCCTCCCCCTTCTGCTCTATCATTTTAATCGATTCGCCCTCAGCAGCTCCCTGGCTACCCTGATCACAGAGCCCTTTCTCTGCATATGGGCGCTGGGGTGGGGACTGCCGGCCAGCCTGCTCAGCCCCTTCTTTCCTGACCTGGCCCTCTTTCTCTTTAAAACCGGGGGCTGGGGGCTTGATGCTGCCCTTTTTCTGACAGAAAAAATGCAACCCATGGCAAAATCCATCTGGCTGCCCACCCCGTCGCTGCCCCAGGTCATCTTTTTCTACATCTGCCTTTTTCTCTTCATCAAGACAAAAAAAAGCTGGCTCAGAGCGACCTCAGCACTTTGCAGCCTCTTACTTTTTCTCCCCTTCTCCGCTGTTCCCGGCACGGACCAGGCCACCATCCTTGATGTGGGACAGGGCAATTGCATCCTCATCGAAACAAGCAACGGCAAGGTTCTCATCATTGATGCCGGAGGACCCTCCTCCCCCTCTTTTGATATCGGCAGACAGGTGATTGCTCCTGTTCTGTGGTCAAAGGGCATAAAGAGCATTGATCTTCTCGTCCTCAGCCACCCGGATCAGGATCATTATAGCGGCGCCGCCTTTCTCCTGGACCATTTTGCCACTAAAACCCTGTGGATCCCCAGTCGCGACAACCAGGATCATGGGTGGCAGAAGACACTTGCCATTGCTGAGAAGCGGCAAACCATCACCCACATTCCCGAGGCCGGCGAATTCTTTCCTCTGGGGGGCGGCAGAGAAATATCCTCCCTTGCAGACCTCCACCTCAGCAGGCAGACCCAAAAAAACAACCAGGGCCTGGTGCTCAAATTCACGGCCTCGGATCACTCCCTCCTTATGCCAGGCGATATCGAAACAGAAGCAGAAAAAGAGCTGATCCACAGTCACCAAGATCTGGCCAGCACCATGATCATTGCCCCCCACCACGGCAGTGCCAGCTCCAGCAGCCGGGATTTCCTGAACCAGGTGGCCCCAGAGACCGTTATTTTTTCCGCCAGCAGATACAAAAAACCGTATTTCCCAAGCCCTGCGGTAGAACAGAGATACCACAGCCTCGGGGTCTCTTCCCTGCACACTGCCGAAAGTGGTGCTATTACGGTTTCCTTTGACACGAAAGGGCTGAAGACGGCAACCCGGAAATAAAAAAGGCGGCCTCCGCAGAGACCGCCTTTTTTTGAAATGAAGACGCGGCATCAACAAGCGCAGTAGTTTTTCAAGGGGCTGTCAGATATCCGTGAAATCCGTGGGGGGCTTCTTGAGAAACTGCACGAACTTACTCTTTTCAATACAATGCATATAGGCGTCATCAGGGGCGATCCAGCCCCGCTGGAGATAATCCATAATGGCATCATCCAGGGTCTGCATGCCATATTTCTTGCCGGTCTGCATGGCAGAAGGAATCTGGTAGGTCTTCCCCTCCCTGATCAGGTTACGGACCGCCGGGGTACAGATAAGCACCTCCAGGGCGGCACAACGGCCCTTGACATCGACCCGCTTAAACAGGGTCTGAGAGACAACGGCCTTGAGGGCGTCCGCCAGGGTGGAACGGACCTGGGCCTGCTGGTCAGAAGGGAAGATCTCAATAATACGGTCAACCGTCTTGGCGGCGTTCAAGGTATGCAGGGTACCAAAGACAAGATGACCTGTCATGGCTGCCTCCATGGCCAGGGAAATGGTCTCCAGATCACGCATCTCACCCACCATGATAATGTCTGGATCCTCACGCAGGGCGCCGCGCAGGGCCGCGGCAAAACTCTTGGTATGGGTGCCCACCTCACGATGGTTAATCACGGCGAGCTGGCTGCGATGTACGAATTCGATGGGGTCCTCAATGGTGAGGATATGATCACTCCGGGTGCGGTTGCACTCGTCAACAACGGCTGCCAGGGTGGTGGACTTACCTGAACCTGTGGGGCCGGTTACCAGAACCATGCCCTTGGGGAGCCCAGAAAGCTTGCCCACCACCGGCGGCAGATTGAGCTGCTGGACGCTCAAAATCTCGCTGGGAATCTCACGGAATACCGCGCCAACACCATATTTCTGCTGAAAGATGTTCCCACGATAGCGGGCCAGGCCAGAGATCTCGTAACCGAAATCGACATCCCCTGTCTCCTCGAATTTTTTTGCCTTTTCCTCGGTGATAATCTCATAGAACATGGCCTTGAGTTCATCATTCTCAAGAATCTTATACTTCACGCGCTCAATATCGCCGCGAATACGCAAGATGGGTTTCTGACCGGCAATCATATGAAGATCAGAGGCACCTTGCTCATTCATCAGTTTAAAAAAGGCATCTATCTGCGCCATTACCAACCTCCGTTTTCAGTGGCCACCTGAGGCTATCCAGCCCGGCTCGAAAAAAATCAAAAAAAAAGGCACCCCAACCTCCTCTTTCCTCCAGATCAATGTGGCGTACTATAGCATGGCCCAGCCATTTACTTCAATGAATAACAGCAGGATGCAGACACCTCCTCTTTAAGGACAGGCGGATAACGGGCGCATTCTCTCAGACAACATCTCCACCTCCAGCAACATGCCAACCTGCATGCCGGCCTGATTACCCTTGCACCAAAAGGGAGAGCGCGTTAAATTCGTATCTCTGCAATCTCATCCACCTCTGCTGTCAACCCACATCGCCAACCATGCAACATATTGATCTCCATTGCCACTCCAGCTTCTCCGACGGCACCATGACCCCTGCCGAGCTGGTGGCCATGGCCCGCCATGAGAACCTAGGCGGCCTGGCCTTGACAGATCATGACACCATTGCCGGTCTCCCCGAACTATTCACCGAGGCCGAAAAAATTGGTCTGGTCACTCTTTCCGGAGTTGAACTGAGCGCCAACCATGGCGATATCCCCATCCACATCCTGGGCTACGGCTTTGATCTTGAGGAGGCAACACTCAAGGAGAGCCTCAACCATCTGCAGCAGACAAGAAAAAGACGCAATGAAAAGATCATTGCGAACCTTCTGGAGCTCGGCATTGCCGTTACCTATAACGACATGCAGGTCTTGGCCGGCCATGGCGTCATGGGGCGTCCCCATTTTGGCCAACTCCTTATCAACCGCGGCAAGGTCCGGAACATGCAGGAGGCCTTTGATCTCTATTTGCGTAAAGGCAGACCCGCCTATGCCTCCCGAGAAAAACTGCCGGTACCGGAGGCCTTGGCAATAATCCACAAGGCCAAGGGGTTGGCAGTTCTGGCCCATCCCGGAATTATCCCCCTTGATCGGCCTAAGAGCATGGCGCTTATCAGCGAATTTCTGGCCATGGGCCTTGACGGCATTGAGATCTATTACCCTAGCCACTCGACAGGGCTGCGCAAAAAACTGCTCTCCCTCTGTGCGCAGGAGGATCTTGTTATTACCGGCGGCAGTGACTACCATGGTGACACCCGACCCGGCACCCGCCTGGGCACCATGCAAAAAAAACAGCGCGTTCCCCTTGAAGTCCTGCTACAATTGCAGCAACGCCTCTCCCTGACCAACAAAGATTAAAAATCATGTATACCATTCTCATCGTTGACGACGAACCAAATTACCTCATTGTCCTGCAAGATCTTCTCGAAGATGAAGGTTTTGAGGTTTTCACCGCCAACAACGGTCAGGAAGCACTGCATATATGCCGGGATACCGATCTCGACCTCGTTCTCACCGACATGCAGATGCCCGGTATGGGCGGTATGGAGCTGCTCACCAAGATTAAAGACGAGACTCCACAGCTGCCGGTGATCATGATGACCGCCTTTGGCGAAGTGGACAAGGCCGTTGCCGCCATGCAGGCCGGCTCCTTTAACTTTCTCAGCAAACCCTTCAAGAATGACGAACTCTTGGCCAATATCAACAAGGCCATTGAACACCATTCCCTGTTAAGGGAAAACATCCGCCTCCGGAACGAGGCCAAACAACGTTGCGATTTTGCCGGCATGGTTGGCAAAAACCGGATCATGCAGGACATTTATTCCCTTATCGAAAAAGTGGCGCCCACCTCCACCTCGATCCTTATCACCGGCGAGAGCGGCACGGGCAAGGAACTTATTGCCAAGGCCATTCACAGCAACTCAAAGAGAGAAAACGGCCCCTTTATTTCGGTTAACTGTGCAGCCCTGCCTGGCTCGCTTCTGGAGAGCGAATTGTTCGGTCATGAAAAGGGTGCCTTCACCGGCGCTATTTCCATGCGCAAAGGCCGTTTTGAACGGGCAGACCACGGCACTCTTTTCCTTGATGAAATTGGCGAAATCCCCTTGCCGCTCCAGGCCAAATTACTGCGTATTATTCAGGAAAAGACCTTTGAGAGGGTAGGCGGATCGAGCGAGATCAACAGCGATGTCCGCATTATCACCGCCACCAACAAAGAGCTGAAGGAGGAGGTTGACCTGGGTCACTTCCGTGAGGATCTGTATTATCGCATCAATGTTCTCAACATCCACGTCCCCCCTTTGCGTGAACGGATGGATGACATTCCGCTCCTGGCCCGCCATTTTGTCGACAAATTTGCCCGCCAACTCAGCAAACCGGACCTTACCATCTCCGAAGAGTCCATCGCCTTTCTGTCTAGTCTTCCTTGGGAGGGCAATATCAGAGAACTGGAAAACACCCTTGAACGCGCCTCCATTCTCTGCAATAATAATAGAATAGAGCCAGAAGATGTGCAGCCCGACATCATCAGTTCCAATCAACCGGAACTTGATGCCTATTTCAATATTGATGAAATATTCAGACCCGATATCCGCCTCCCTGACATTCTCAATGCCTTGGAAAAAAAAATGATCGTCAGGGCCATGGAACAGTCAGAGTACGTTCAGACCAAGGCCGCCCAAAGCCTGGGTATCACCAAGAGCCTCCTCCAATATAAGATGAAAAAATTCGGCATCAAAAAAAAGGCCCCTGCTCATTAATCGGCAACTGCCTTATTTACAAATATCCTCCTTTATGGGAGAATAAAAACGTAATGCAAGGTTTTTCTCTCGTTCATGCCATGACCCCCAGGAGTACCCATACCGTGACCCCCTTGACAATGTTCCTTACCGTTATCGCCCTTGCAGTTGTGGTCCTGATGGCTATGCTTATCCCCACCCTCTACCAGATCCGCATGACCTCCAAAAAACTGAAAGAAACAGTGGAACAAGTTGGAGTGGAACTTGTTCCTCTTATCAAATCAGCCACCGCCACCTCGGATGAACTGCAGACCCTTACGGCATCCATTAATGACAAGATGGACCAGACAAACATTCTTTTCAATGAACTGCAGGAGGCGGGGCATGTGCTCTTGGCCACCACCCATATCCTGAAAAATAAAATTTCGCCTGCCTTCATCCAGATAGCCGGCCTTAATGCCGGCATTAAGGCATTTACAAATTTCTTCACAAGATAACAGCTGCACCGGGCCGGCACAGAGAGAGGCCAGCCAGATCGGGGCATTTTCGCTCAGACCCCTGCCTTGGCTGTTGCACCGGCAACTGAAGACAGAGACACATCTGCTGTTAGCGCCTTACGCAGGCTGCATGCTTGGCTGATCCAGGTACACATTGTACCTTTTAGCAATCAAGGAGCAGAAAAGGGGCTGGCGGCTTCAGGCCCAATACAAAGCCACCAAGATTTCAACCTTTATCAAAGGAGAAACACATGCATAGAGATGATCACTGCACCTCAGGAACAACCCTTCTCTCTTTTCTCACCGGCACGGTTATCGGTGCCGGCATTGCTCTGCTTTATGCCCCCAAAACAGGCGTTGAAACGAGAGAAATGCTTTCTGATTACAGCAATGACTTGCGAGACAAAACGCGCCACCTGCCCGAAAGCCTGCGCTATTCCGCCGAGGATATTGCTGAACATGGGAAACATCTTATCAACAGAGGAAAAGAGCTCATTGAGCAGGGCAGTGAGATGGTCAACAGCGGCAAGGATTATCTGGACGAGAAGAAAAACGCCCTGAGTGAAGCCATAGAGGCAGGCCGCCATGCCATGGTTGAAGAAAAAGAAGAACTGACGGCAAGCCTGGAAAAGGAGAGCTGAAAATCATTCTCAATGATTGACCCTCAGCCCGACATAAAAAAAGCCCTGAAGGATATATCCTTCAGGGCTTTTTTTATGTCTTTGTCGTTTGGGAGAATCAGCAGCCCATCTCAGGAGAGTGAAGGCCGGGGAGCAGGAGGCAGGAGAAAGGGTAAGACGATTTTCCCGGCGGCCCGGCTGGCCATGCGCATCTTATCCATCACACTTTCCTTGCCATCTTCACTATGTTTGACAAGCTCCCAGCAATCCTGATTGGCCGCCAGCATCCTCATAAAGGCTACATGCTGGGTATGTCCGCCCCGGCAGGCGGTAATATGACCCAGGAGAGGACAACCAAGTAAGGCGAGATCACCGACCAGATCAAGGATCTTATGACGGGCAAACTCGTCAGCAAAGCGCAGACCTTCGGCATTGACAACACCATCCTGATCAATCACCACGGCATTTTCCAGAGAGCCACCCAAGGCCTTGCCATTTGCCCGGAGGTACTCCACCTGTTCAAGAAAACCAAAGGTCCGGGCTGAGGCGATCTCCTTAACAAAGGAGTCTTGATCAATCTCCACTGTATAGGACTGGCTCTTGATAACCGGATGATCAAACTGGACCTTGCTGGTGATCTTAAAACCAGCAAAAGGCTTAACATGGATCTCTGTAGCACCGGCCTTATACGTCATCTCTTTGGTGATTTTCATCATCAAGCGCCTGGCCTTCTGCTCCTTTCTGTTTTTCTTCAGAACCTGAACAAAGGGGCCGGCACTGCCATCCATGATGGGCAGCTCATCGCTGTCAAGCTCAACCATGACATTGTCGATCCCCAGACCGCAAAGAGCGGCCAACAGATGTTCGGTGGTACCAACAAAAACGTTATCCTTGGACAGAGTGGTGGCCAGAGTGGTGTCACTCACCCTGCGCATGGAGGCGCGGACAATGGAATCCTGTCCCAAATCCACTCGTTTGAAGCGAATCCCGGTATGAGCGGCTGCGGGCTTTATGCGCATCTTTACGGGCTTACCACTATGGAGACCAACGCCGGCAAAGGAAATTTCTTTTTTAACAGTATGTTGCCACATTCTTTCTTTTCTCACTTATAAATGCATGCCTGGGGCATTCTAACACATTCTTAACCTAGATGCCATAATGCACCTTCTGTGCCAACAAGAAAAAGAAGGGCGTTAAACACAAAAACAACGTTTAATCAACACACTAGAGCATAACAGCGGACAAAGAGATCCTGTGGCAAAAAAACCACACCACCCCTGCTAGGCTTTATAGTGAGGACTTTCTGCCACAGAGAGCCGCCGGCAAACAAAGTCGTCAAAGCCCTTCTCCATCACCACATCCATCCGCAAGGCAAAAAGAGGCATATCAGTGCTAAATTCCTTCACCTTGACCAGATCCTTTTCCGTGGTCACCAGGGCCTCAACTCCGAATCGCTCCCTGCAGCTGTCAACCAGAGCGGCAATCTGCCGGGCCCTGTAAAGATGATGATCCGGATAGGCGGAAAATGTGCTTACGGTCAACCCTGCCAAGGCAAGACTCTTTTCAAAATAAGCGGGCTGGGCCAAACCGCAAAAAGCGCCCACCTTTTTATCCGCCAGAGCTGACAGCGGATACTCGTAACCTTGACCATCCACCAGGCAGGCTGGCCGGTATTCGCTGAAAAAAACAGGGATCCCCTCAAAACGTTTCTCCAGGGCGTGCCGAAGTGTTTCGGCACGTTGCTTGTTTTCTGCATCAACACAGGTCAGCACAAAACAATGGGCCCGCCCCAGGGCCGCAAGGGGCTCGCGCATATCACCACCCGGAAATACCCGGTTATTGCCCAGAAAGCTGTCCACCTTGAAAAGAACCATATCAAGATCGCGCGCCATTGCCAGATGCTGGAAACCATCATCGAGAATAAGCAGCCCGGCACCGAGTTTTTCAACGCCGTAATGGCTGGCCAAGATCCTTTGGCGGCCCGTAATAACAGGAACCCCGGGCAAAACCGAGGCCATCAGATAGGGCTCATCGCCAGCCTGCCTGGCATCAAGGAGAATCGCCTGGCCATCGCTGACCACATTAACCTTGCCACCCGCCTTACCGCCATAGCCCCGGCTGACGATGGCGACCTTGCGGGGGGCCAACAGCCGGGCGAGATAGATCACCATGGGCGTTTTGCCGGTGCCCCCCATGGTGAGATTGCCGACACTGACCACCGGCACCCCCAGGTGGTGGCGGCGAAAGAGCCCCCGCGCATAGAAGCTGGCCCGCATAGCCATGGCCGCTCCATACAGAGGGGCAAAGGGCCTGCCGATGGTGAAAAGAGGATTCAACCGGAGATCCTGTTTTTTTTCCTTTTTCCTACTCATGCCCGCGGCACCTCCAAAAGTGTGGCAATGACCTGAAGATGGCGATCCGTGACCCCCTGCCGCTCTTCAACAAAAGCGCGGGCCCGCTGCCCTGCCCTTTGCCGGGCAACCTGGTCTGCGGCCAGGAGCTGCAGGGCCTGGCAGAGATCAGCCACATCCTTCACCTGCCGGGCCGCCTCCTCAGCCAGCATCTCACTGACAATATCGGCAAAATCCGCCGTATAGGGACCAAACAGGACGGGCTTGCCAAAGGCGGCCGGCTCCAAGGGGTTGTGCCCCCCAAAAGGCACCAGACTGCCGCCGACAAAAACCAGGTCAGCCAGCTGATAAAAATCCACCAGCTCCCCCATACTATCAACAATAAGCAGTTCCTTATCACCCCAGGCCACGCCCTTTTCACTGCGGCGCACCACGGAGAAGCCGAGGCCTCGGTAGAGAGCGGCAATCTCAGGACCTCTTTGGATATTACGGGGTGCAATAACCAGGAAGAGCTCCGGAAACTCCTGGCGCAGCTTACTGAAACAGGGTGCCAGGAGCTTCTCCTCCCCTGGATGGGTGGAGCCCACCACGATGATCAATTTCCCCTCCGGCAGGGCCAGGGGATCTTTACCCTGACGGCGCCGGGGTCGAAAGCTGGGCAGAGCGGCATCGATCTTCAGGTTTCCAAGAGCACATACCTTGGCAGGGGCGATGCCCAGGGCGCCCATCTTGTCAACATCAGCAGCGGTCTGCATGCTCAGCAGATGAAAAGAGTCGAAAAGGGGGGCAAAGAAAAAGGCGAATCGCTGAAATCGCCGGAATGAGGCCGCTGAGATTCGACCATTAACCAGAATGGCCGGCGTCTTTGTCTGCTTGAGGGTGGCCAGAAAATTGGGCCAGAAATCGGTCTCCACCTGCACAAAGAGATCCGGCTGCAAGGTCCTGATAAAAAAACGTACCACCCAGAAATGATCCAGGGGAAAATCAACAAAGCGGTCCACCACCTCCGCCAGCACCTCCCTGCCATAATGGCCACCGCTCCGGGTGGAGGTGGAGAGAAAAATCTGGGCATCAGGGTAGTGATTGCGCAGGCCGCGCACCAGTGCTACAACGGAGGAGACCTCGCCCACGGAAAGGGCATGCACCCATATCCGCTGTCTGCCTGAGGGCAGGCCGGCAACCTGCCCCTGCAGGCCGCGGCCGAGGCGGGCCAGGATGCGGCCGCGATAGCGCGGCGTGAGCGCCACCAAGAGGGCTAGAGGCACTCCCAGCACCACGATCAACAGATGCTGCAAAACATTATAAAAAAAGCGAATCTTCAATGAATATTATCCTTTTTGATAGAGATGAAAGAGACGGCAACACCCTTATGCTCACCGGTCGCCGGGCCGAGCATATCATCAAAATTTTAAAAAGCAAAGCAGGCGACATCCTCAAGACCGGAATCATCAACGGCCCCACCGGCACCTCCACTGTCCGCCAGATTGCCGGTACCACAGTGGAACTGCTTGTCGGGGATCATAAAACCCCACCTCTCCCCCCCTTGGTGGATATTGTGCTGGCCCTGCCCCGCCCCATCATGCTGAAAAGGGTTCTGGCCCAGGTGGCAACCTTTGGCACAGGCCATCTCTTCCTCATCAACTCCAGACGGGTGGAAAAAAGCTTTTTCAGCGCCTCCCTTTTGGAGGAGAGCAAGATGAAACAGCGGCTGCTGGCCGGCCTTGAACAGGCCGGCGCCACCCTTCTCCCCGGCATCACCGTCCATAGCCGCTTCCGCCCCTTTGTGGAAGAGGACTTACCGGCAATGGCCCCGGAGTATCAGGCGATGATCCTGGCCCACCCCGGCTCCCCCTGCAACCTCGGCCAACTTCTGCCCCCCCCTCTCCGGGGCCGGATCCTGCTGATCATCGGCCCTGAAGGGGGCTGGGTCGACTTCGAGGTCTCTCTCTTCACAGAGCAAGGGGCTCGACCCTTTCATCTTGGGCCCCGCATCCTCAGGGTGGACAGCGTGGTCCCCTCCCTTCTCGGTCAGCTCGACCTGCTGCGCCGCCTTTGAAGGGCTATCAAGAGCGGATCCTTGCCACCACTTTCTCCACCAGGCTCTCCACCTCCCGCAGACGAAAAGCGACAACAAGGGCTCCATACACAAGAGCGCCGCCAGCCACACATAAAAGCAGGGCAACCACTTGGGCAATAAAGGAGCCAACAAGCCACGCCTCAAACAACCAGGCAAGGCCAGAGACGCAAAGAGACATGAGGGCGGAAGCTGCAAGGATTTTCAGTAGCCCCTTGCCCATATAGAGCAAGGAAAACCCGGAAAGTTTGCGATAGAGCATGACCAGCAGAAAGATGAAATTACAGGCCATTGCCCCGGAAAGGGCCAGGGCCGTAGCCCGGTAGCTCAAGGTGTCGATCAGAGTGACCACCAGCAGCAGATTCGCGCCCACGCCGATAAAACTGCCGATAACCGGATATCTGGTATCGCCCAGGGCGTA
This sequence comes from Desulfurivibrionaceae bacterium, assembly GCA_031581485.1. Taxonomy (GTDB): domain Bacteria; phylum Desulfobacterota; class Desulfobulbia; order Desulfobulbales; family SURF-16; genus BM506. The sequence continues at coordinate 47,348 of JAVLBA010000009.1, forward strand.
AAAAACGGGAACGGTTATTTTCACGGCCGCATAGGCAAAAAGCCCCAGAGAATAAAAACGGATGGCCTCGGCAGTGCGGAGGACATCAAAGCTGGTAAAACTGCCGTGCCCGAAGAGAACACGGACAATGGGCTCTGCCAAAATCCACAAACCGCAGGCGGCCGGTATGGTGAGGCAGAACCCCATTGTTAAAGAAGAAACAAAGGCCTCTTTGAGGGGACCGAATTGTCGGCGGGCTGCATAGCGGGCAATCAAAGGCAGACTGGCCATGGAGAGGGCCACCCCGAAAATCCCGATGGGCAACTGCATAAGACGGAAGGCATACTGGAGCCAGGAAACACTGCCCTGCTCGCAGGAGGAGGCGAAATTGGTATTAATGAAGATATTGAGCTGGGTGGCGGAAAGACCGATCACCGCGGGAACCATCAGGGCGAGAATACGATGCAGACCCGGATCCTTGAGATCAAGATGGGGTTGAAAGCGAAAGCCTACCCTGCGAAAGAGGGGGAGTTGGCAGCCCAGTTGCAAACCGCCGCCGATAAGGGTTCCCACGGCCATGCCGGCAATGGCCGGCTGGCCGATCCGGGTAAAGAGATAGGCAAAGCCGAGACCACCGACAATAGAGCCCAAGTTAAAAAAAGAAGAGGCCATGGCCGGCACAAAAAACTTGCCCTTGGTGTTCAAGGCGCCCATGACCACGGCCGACAGCGAAATCAAGACCAGAAAGGGAAACATGATCATGGTGAGCATAGTGGTCAAGGCCACCTTGCCCGGTTCCTGCTCAAAGTCACCCTTGACCAGGAGCAGAACAATATCTTCGGCAAAATAGATCCCAGCCAGGGTGAGCAGACTCAAAAATACGGCAAAAAAGGCCAGCACATTATTGGCCAGCCGCCAGGTCTCCTCCTCCCCCCTGGTGGTCTCATAATCTGAAAACACCGCCACAAACGCCGCAGAGAGGGCCCCTTCGCCAAAGAGATCCCGCAGGAGATTGGGTATACGGAAGGCCACCACAAAGGCATCATAGGCATAGCCGGCCCCGAAATAAAAGGCAAAGACCTGTTCGCGGACAAGGCCTAACACCCTGCTGCACAGCACCGCAAAGCCGACGGTTCCTGCTGAACGCGCTATGGTGCCTGTATCGTTGGATGCCTGTTTCATGGTGTTTTTAGTCAGGTCGCAGGGGAACTCGTCATTATACGGGAGAGAGGGGGTGTGACAACATGCCGCAACAGGGGCTGCTGCCGGCAGAATCCGCCTTTTTCCGGAAATTTTAGTGCTTGCTTTCTGGCAGGTCAGCCTTTACTATACTTGCCATAGCAAGGTTAAGCAGCCGTTTTAAATCGCTATCTTTTAAAAAGATGTGAGGCCATACAGGCAGCACCTGTTCCTTGTCAAAACAGGGAAAAGGGATCACCTGACAGCAGGATCGTATTTGACCGGTCAACCTCCTCAACCGGCAGGATCCACCAATCAGGCCTTTTCTTACCAGTGTTTCACAGATGACGCCAATGCTTTACATTCGCCTGACGCTCTTTCGCACCTGACGCACGGAGAAATTTCATGGGGATTGCAACGGTCACCAAAAACATCGTCCTCCTCGGCCACTCCAAGGCGGGCAAAACAGCCCTCAGCCGCGCCCTGCTTAAGGCTGCCGGCATTGAAAATCCAGTCATTGATAAAGACCCGGAATCCCTGGCCTACGGCATGACCACCACCTCCAGCCATTTCCACTTCAGCTGGCATGGAGCCAACACGGTAATCACCAACACCCCGGGGGACGACAATTTCCTTCATGAAGCCGACATCATGGCCCACATCAGCGACAATGCGGTGCTGACCATCTGTGCCGACGAGGCCCATAAATTCCAGACAGAAAAGGCGGCCCATCTTATTCAGCAATCCACCATGCCCTCCATTCTCTTCATTAACAGAATGGATGAGGAGAAGGCTGATTTCATGGGTACTGTGGCGGCAATCCGTAAAAATATCCTCCTGGATCCTGCCATCCTCTACCTGCCCATTGGCAGCGGCAGGGATTTTTGCGGTCTCATCGATGTGATCGGCGAAAAGGCCCTCTATTTCAAGACAGACAGCCCCGCCGCCCTCATTGAGGAGGAGATCCCCCTTGCCCTGCAAAAGGAGGCATATCTGGCCCTTGAAAAACTGATGGAACAAGTTGCGGAAACAGATGATGAACTTATTGAAGAATTGCTTGAAGAAGGTGAGCTTGACCATGAATATCTTGTCGCTGGCCTGAAAAAAGCGGTTGCCTCGGGTGCCCTGTCGCCTGTGCTGCCCGGGGCCGCCAAAAAAGGTTTTGGGGCAGGGCTTCTTCTGGAGATGAGCCACAGTCTCTTTCCCGAAGGCGGCCAAATGGAGGCACTATCCCGCTGCCAGATTTTCAAGGTGGATCACGATGCCAAGATGGGCACCCTTTACTACTGCAAGGTTGATTCCGGCACCATCCACACCGGCACCCTGTACAATATCAGCCAAAACAGTGAGGAAAAAGCGGCAACCTTTTATATCCCCTTCGGCGGTACCCTTGAAGAAACAGAGAGCCTCACCGCCGGCATGATCGGCGTCCTTGTCGACCTGAAGAAGAGCGCTCCCGGCGACACCCTGGCCCACTCTTCCGAGGCCCAACCCCAGGAACCGCTGCCTGTGGTGGCGCGCTCTCATTGCACCTATGCCATTGCCTGCAAAAACCCCGCAGAGAAGGGCCGCCTGCAGGAGGCCCTTGCAAAAATCATGGCGGAAGACCCGGCCCTGCACCTGAAGCAGGAACCAAAAACCGGCGAAACACTTCTTTCCGGCCAGGGCCGCCTCCACCTGGAGACTGCCTGCAGGCGGATATCCCGCAAATTCGGCATTGAGCTTCTGCTTACTCTGCCCACAGTCCCCTACCAGGAAAGACAAGAGGAGGGCAGAAAGCAGATTCTCCTTGAACCCCTGATGAGCCTGGCAATCACCCTGCCGGACGATTGTGTCGGCCAAGTCATTAAAGATCTTGGAAAACGTCGCGGTAAAATCATGGAAATTCGTTCTGAGGCCCGCAACGAGGTCATTGTCAGCCAGGTGCCCATGGCTGAAATTCTTGAATATGGCAGCGACCTGGCCCAGTTGACCGGCGGTCGGGCCAGCTTCAAGGCTGTTTTCTCCCACTATGAACAGCTTGACGATAACGCGGTTCTGCACAAAAGTGCCGTGGTATGAGCAGGGAGACCACCGAAACCTATAACTGCGGCATACTCACCATCAGCGACAAAGGTTCGCGGGGGGAACGGCAGGATACCAGCGGCCCGCAGCTCCGGGAACAATTAGGCGCTGCCGGCTCGTATATCATCAGCAAATACGCCATTGTCGCCGATGACCCCACTGCCATCACCGCCACCCTGACCAACTGGTGCGACAGGCAGGGACTGGACCTCATCCTGACCACCGGCGGCACCGGAGTGAGTCCCAGCGACCAGACCCCGGAAACCACCCGTCCCCTGCTTGACAAAGAGATACCGGGCATAAGCGAGATGATGCGCATGGCAAGTTTCCAAAAGACAGCCCATGCCGTCCTTTCCCGAGGCGTGGCCGGCATCCGCAAGAGATGTCTGATCATCAACCTGCCAGGCAGCGAACGAGCGGCCCGGGAAAACCTGGATACCATCCTTCCCGGTCTGGCCCACGCCATTTACAAAATAAAGGGCGGCAGCAACGATTGCGGCAGCTGACCTGCGGTTTTCTGGCACCAAAAGATAGCTGCTAGCGCTTTGTATCACTTAAAGTTTCGTATACTTATGCAACTATGCCTTTAACCACAAAGGCATTCTTTTTAATACCCCCTTGAGGGGTACAAAAACACGAAGAG